>CACZAR010000031.1 GCA_902779135.1 uncultured Coriobacteriaceae bacterium
CATGATGACCTTGTCGTCATGGTCGAGGTTGTCGTAACGCACGCGTTTCAACACCCAGTGCACAAAGAGGTTTGCCAAGATGAGCGCCCATGCGATGTTGAACGTGAAGACGGAGTTCTCCCATCCAGCGCTTATGCCGTTGGCCAGGAAGTACAGCAGGAACATGTTCACAAACAGGCACACGTTGTCGCCTGGGGAATGATCGCCATAGCGGTTCATGAGGAACGTCGTGAAGAACCACACCTGCAGAACGACGAGGTATGCGAACGTGAAATCGAGCCATTGGCTCAAGTCGAAGAAGTCGCCATGCACGTGATGCATCGTGGATGTGAGCACGCTGATGCAATACACGAAGATGAGGTCGTAGAACAGTTCTATGTTCGATACGCCCATTCCGGGCGAAAAAGCACGGCGCTTCATTGCGTGTTTCCTGTTTTACTCCTGAATGTTGCGCAAAATGACCTCCGCGAGGGCGTCGAGAGATTTGGCATCCCACCATTCCTCGTCAGGAACATGGGCGCCGAATTCACCTTCGAGCTTGGTGAGCACGTGGACGAAGCCGAGCGAGTCGACGCCTCCTTCGGTGATGAGTTGTTCGTCGTCTTTGAGATCCGGGTTGTAATCTTCGGGAAGGTCCTGTGCCATGATCTCACGCGCACGCGCTTTGATTTCTTCAGCAGTTGCCATCGTCAAGTTCCTTCTGTAGTTTCCATCGTTCGATATCGCCGGCAGCCGTGCGCGGCAGCGAATGTCCGATGTGGACGACGCGGCCGATGCGCGACCCAGGTGGATAGGTTGCCATGGCGGGTTCGATTTCCTTCATTATCTCATTGTGTTCTGAGGTCAGCTTACCGCAGGCGAGCGTCAGGGTGTTGCTGCAGAGCATCACGGCAACGTCGTGTTCTTTCAATGTGCCGATAACAGCAGCCTCGTACTCCGGCAGGAACACTTTCGTTCCGTTCGGGAGCATGAGCACGTCTTTCTTGCGCCCTTTGACGTGCAGTAGGCCGTTCTCGTCGAAGAATCCCAAATCTCCCGTGTGAAGAATGCCGTTGCGTATCGCTTGGGCCGTCTTCTCCGCATCGCGATAGTAGCCTTGCATGATGCAGGTTGGTGCGCTCACGAGGATCTCGCCGTCATCTGCAATCGTCGCATCGTCTTCGGGACAGACGGTCATCGCGTGGAAATCATCGCCGATGCTCAGCGCAAGGCCGGAACTCGTTTCGGTGAGGCCGTAGCCCAGGCTGACGCGGATTCCGCGACTTCTAACTGCATCGAGCAAGCTGTCTGCGCAGTCGGCTGCTCCCACGAGCACGAGCGAAAGCTCGTCGTTGAGTGCGCCGCGTGCTGCCAGGAATTCAAGCAGTTTCGGAACGGTCGAGACCACCGTCGGCTTGAACATGGCGAAATCGGCCACATAGGAGCGTGGCCCCCGGCCGAGTGCAACCGTGGCGCCGCAGGAGAGCCCCCAGAGCAGTCCGCACACGAACCCGAACACATGCGAGAGCGGTAGCAAGCACAGCAGCGTGTCGTCGGGCGAGAGCGGAAGCAGCGAAGATCCGTTGTACGCGCTCGACATCAAACTCTCGTCGGTGAGCACGACTGCCTTTGAGAACGACGTCGTGCCGCTCGTGAAGAACAGCACGCCATGCGCGCCGTAAGCGGGTTTCGATTTGGGTGCGAGTGTCTTCTCGATTTCCTCTTGGCGGGCAGGATTGGATGACCATGCGCAATCGGCGTCGACCGAGCGTAGCAATGGCTCCATGACCCCGTTCGGCATGAGCGGATCGACGAGGGCAACCTGGAGGCCGGCTTGCACGGCAGCGAGCACTTCGACAACGCATCCGTATGACCCATCAGCCAGAATCGCCTCACACGCCCGGTTGCGACGCGCAAGCTCATCGGCCCGCACATGCACACGCTCCGCCAGCTCAGCCCACGTCACAGCTTGTACTTCCCCGCCTTTAGGAGAGTACAGCAGCGCCACCTTGTCAGGTGCAGAGGCAGTCATGCGATTGATGAGGTCTTCAAAGTTTTTGTATCGAATCATGCGATTCCAATTCAAACCAGGTGCCATATTCAGTGCGGAGGCTGGGTGCCCGCCGCTTGCGAGGCACTTCTTTTGAAGCACATAGGTTAGCCGAGCTGCTGTAGGCGGGTAGCCAGCCTCCGCACTGAACATGGTGGGAGGCAGGCACCCCGATCCCATCCCAAGCAGGGTAGTTGGGAAAGGGGTCGGGGGCCGATTGGTCCGAGATAATTGCTTACTGGAAGAAGCGCAGCACGAGCTCGCGGCTGTACTCGACGGTCTCGTCCATGTCGCCGAAGCTCATGACCTCGCCCGCGTAGTACGTGTCGTACTTGCCCTGCATCGCCTCGACGTCGTCGTACCAGCCAGCGGCGTAGTCCTCGGTGAAAACGTGCGGGAAGTAGTACCACGAGCGCTCCTCGATGACTTCCTTGGCAGGATTGCCCATAGTCTCGAGGTCGGCGAGAACGGTCTTCTTGCATTCCTCGTAGTCGATTTCCTTCAGGTCGCGGTGCTTGCGCAGCGCGTATGTGACGTACATCTGGTCCGGATCGTCGATCGGCCAGCGGTGATAGTAAACCATCAGGTGGCCGAGGCGCTCGGGCACCATGTTCTCCATGATGTAGTAGGAGATGTCGGGCGCCTTGTCAGGCTCGGTGAGGAAGCCCTGGACGTCATAGCGCTCGTAGTCGATCTTGCTGAAGTACTTCTGCTCGTCCTCGCGGATGTCAGCATAGTCGCCGAAGTACTGCAGCGGTGCGGTGACGATCAACTTGTCGAATTCCTCGACCGCTCCGTTGACGGTGATGAGCACCTTGCCGTCCTTGCGCTCGATCTTAGTGATGTCGGAGTTCAGGCGTGCCGGATGCTTGATCTTGTCGTTGAGGTGCTCCCAGATGGACTGCGTGCCGTCTTTCCATGTCCACAGGTTAACCTTCACGAAGTTCATCGTGGTCTGGAAGTCGAGGTACTTGAGCACGTAGGCGGCCGGGATCTCATCGAAGTAGCCATAGCCGAACGAGGTGAACGGGCCAATCCAAACGTCTTGCACGAGCTCGACACCGTTGAGCTCGCAGAAGTCCTTGAACGGCAGTGCCAGGTCCTTCAGGTTCTCGTTTTCGCCCGAGATGTACTCGCGGCCGGGTGTGACAGCGTAGCCGTCGTAACGACCCTGTGCAACACCGCGGTGGCCGTTTACGTCGTAGCCTTTGTACTTCGTCTGCAGCAGTTCGCCGAATTTCTTGATCTGGCTCT
Organism: uncultured Coriobacteriaceae bacterium; assembly: GCA_902779135.1. Taxonomy (GTDB): domain Bacteria; phylum Actinomycetota; class Coriobacteriia; order Coriobacteriales; family Eggerthellaceae; genus UBA9715. Next base: position 3,284 of record CACZAR010000031.1, read on the forward strand.
TCATCCTGAGCAGGCGCGGTGCGGACAGCGGGTGCTTCTTCGGGTCGAACGGGTCGACGACGTTGCCCTTGAGGTCCTTGTAGTTGCGGTTCAGGCGTGGGCCGTCATGCGTGATGCCGCAGAAGTCCTCGACGTCCTTGATGGCGTAGTACGAGGGAACGCCCATGATGGCGCCGAGCTCGTAACGGCGGCCTTTGTATTCGGGCGAATGGCACTTGCCACCGACCCAGCCGTTGCGCTCGAAGATGGTGTAGTTCTCGTAACCTGCTTGCTCCAGGTACATGCCTGCGGAAAGGCCGGCCGGGCCACCGCCGATGATCGCGATGCGTACGTTCTTATCCATTAGTGTTCCTTTCTGTTGGTGGCACACCGTTCCCAGGGAGCTGTGTGCCACTTAATCACGTGTTACTGAAGCGCTGCGAGTTCTTCCTCGAGCGCGGCAATCTTGGCATCGGCGGCCGCTTGCTGCTTGGCAGCCATCTGCTTGATCTCCTCGATGGCGCGCGGAATGCGCTCCTTGTAATAGTCGTAATCGACATCCCACGGACCGTCGACGGGCGGCCAAGCCGGGTCGGCCATCTTGGCGGGACGTACTTCTTCGATTGCAGGCGCCTCGCGGCCGTCGCGGACGTGCGTGCAATCCGTCTTGTCCTGAATCTCGTCGGGCACATGGTGGTACGGTCCGAAGATCTTGCGATACAGCTTCACATGGTTGTGCACCGGCATCGTGCCTTCGGCGCATTTCTTTGTGTATTCCATCTGCCAACGCTGCATGGCCGTGCCGCATTGGAGGATGGCGCGCTTCAGAGCGAAGCGGGTGGGGGCGTTGGTCGTGCCATAGTACTTCCAATGGCAGATGAAGCGCGTGCGGTTGCCGCGCAGCGGTACGAAGTACCAACCCCAGATGAAGTTCATGTCGTCGACTGTGCCGCCGGCGATGGCATACGCGCCACGGGCCCGTGGCGGATGCTTGATGTCGGAGAAGCTCAGGATGTACTTGTCTGCTACGACGTCAGCAGCCTCGCAGCCCATGCCGCTGCGGTCCCACTCCATGAAGTCACCAGGCATGAATGCATCGGGCATCTGCCACTCTTCGCAGATCTCGTAGCGGTTGAAAATGGACATGCGGCCGAACACGCGCTCGAGCACCTCGGAGCTGAGCGAACCGGATTTCGTGCCGCCCCACTGGTAGATCCAGGGATACACTTCCTCGACCGGCGCGTTGATGGTGATGGCTGACGTCACCGTCTCGACGAGGGCGGGGTCGAAGCGCTCCATGAGCTCGTCGCCCGGGTACGTGAGCGCTTGCTCGGCAGGAGTGGCATAGCATTCCTTGCCCCATTCGTACACGGCCTGGCAGCCGCCAACCACGGCGCCGACAGCAGCGCCTGCAACGCCAACCACCGGAACCACGGCCTTGGCAACTGCCAAAGCTCCCTTCTTACCCGACTTCTTTGACATAGCACATCCTTTCTTTCTGTGGTCTTGTGCGGTCCTATCTGAATGGCATCGAGTGGATCGTCCGATGCCTTGTTCAACATCATTAGCGCTTCTTCAGCTTCTTCTTCAAGATCTTCACCCTGCGCTTGGCGGCGTAGGGGATGATTGCCTTGAGCTTGTCCTCGTTCTTGTACATGGTCGAGCATTCGGGATGCTCGCGGCTCAGATGTATGGCATCGAAATCGCATTTGGTCGTGCATACGCCGCAACCGATGCATTTGTTCGGGTCGACGACGCTCGCGCCGCACTTCAAGCAGCGGGCGGTTTCGGCGCGAACCTGCTCTTCGGTGAGGGTCAAATGCCAGTCGCGGTAAGAGCGACGCTGATCGATGTCCTCGTCCACGCCTTCGCGCTGGCGGGGGCCATGGTCGTAGCTCAGAGGATTGATAGCCACTTCTTCCTTGTTCAGTTCGATGTAGCGACGCTGGTTGCGTCCCAAGGTCAGCGAGTTGCCCGGTTGCACGAAGCGATGGATGGAAATGGCGGCTTCGTGTCCGGCTGCGATGGCGTCGATGACGAACTTCGGGCCCGTGTAGACGTCGCCGCCCACGAAGATGTCGGGCTGCGCCGTTTGGTAGGTTTGCGCATCTGCGAGCGCGCGTCTGCCTGGGCCAAGCTCCACGGCGGAGCCTTCAAGCAAGTTGCCCCATTCGATGGATTGGCCGATTGCCATCACCACGTTGTCGCAAGCGATGGTCTTGGTGTCCGTTTCGTCGTAAGTGGGGGAGAAGCGGCCGTCCTCGTCGAACACGCGCGTGCAGCGCTTGAATGTGATGCCTGACACGCGGCCGTTGTCGACCAACACCTCGGCAGGCCCCCATCCGCATTCGATGACGATGCCGTCGTCTTCCGCCTCGAGACGCTCCTCGGGCGTCGCGGGCATCTCGTCGCGTTGCTCCAAGCAGAGCATCGTCACGTCGGTCGAACCCGCACGGACTGCAGCGCGTGCCGCATCAACGGCCACGTTGCCACCGCCGACGACAACCGTGCGCCCCGGCAGCTCGTGGCTCTCGTCGGCCAGCACGGTGCGCAACAACTCAACAGCCGTGGTGACGCCTTCGGCATCCTCGCCGGGCACTCCGGCAAGGCGTCCGCCCTGCGCTCCGATGGCCAGGTAGAACGCCTTGTAACCCTGCTCGCGCAGCTCGTCGAGCGTCACATCAGCGCCCACCTCGATGTCGCAGCGGATGTCGACGCCCAGTTCGCGCAGCACGTCGATCTCGGCAGCCACGACGTCTTTCTCCAGCTTGTACGAGGGGATGCCATAGGTCATCATGCCGCCTGGAAGTTCGTTCTTCTCGAACACTGTGGGCGAATATCCCAAAGTGGCCAGGTAGTATGCGCATGTGAGGCCAGCGGGTCCGCCTCCGACGATGGCGATCTTCTCTGGGTAAGGACCGCGCAGCGAAGGCTGCAACACGGGCGGGATGAAACGCGTCTCGGCGTTCAGGTCGCGCTCGGCGATGAACTTCTTCACAGCTTCGATGGCCACTGCATCATCGATCGTTGCACGCGTGCAGGCGTCTTCGCAGCGGTGGTTGCACACGCGACCACAGACGGCGGGGAAGGGGTTCTCCTTCTTGATGAGGGCGAGTGCCTCGGTATAGCGGCCTTGTGCGGCCAAGCGCAGATAACCCTCGACGCCGATGTGCGCAGGGCAGGCGACCTTGCAGGGAGCGGTGCCCGTGTCGTATGTCTCGATGCGGTTGTTGTCGCGGTAGTCGGGATCCCATTTTTCGGGGCCCCACGGCGTGTCGTCGGGTAATTCGTGTTTGGGATATTCGATCGGTCCGTTCAGCGTGCACAGCCTCTGCCCGAGCTTCACGGCGCCGGCGGGGCAGTTCTCCACGCATTGCCCGCAAGCAACGCAGACGTCGGGATCGACATGCGCGACATAGGCCGAGCGGCTGAAGTTCGGCGTGTTGAACAGCTGGCTTGTGCGCAGGCCGTAGCAGACCGATTTCTGGCAGTTGCACACGGCGAAAATCTTCTCGGAACCGTCGATGTTGGTGATCTGGTGCACGAAGCCGAGGTCCTCGGCCTTCTGGATGATTTCGAGCGCTTCCTCGTAGGTGACGTAGCGACCTTTGCCGGTCTGCACCTCGTAGTCGGCCATATCGCCCACGCCGATGCACCAGCCCTCGGGGTCGTCGCCCGTGTTCACGCCGCGTACGGTCTCGGACATGCGGCACGAGCACACAGCCGACGAGAAGCGGTCGTACTTTTTGAGCCAATGCGAAATGTGCTCGACGTCGACAGACGACTCGATTTGCTCGATGGCCTTCTCGACGGGCACGACGTGCATGCCGACGCCGCCACCACCTGGAGGGACGATGTCGGCGATCATCGAGGGTCCCAAATATGCGATGCGCTCGAAGTAGGTGCTCATCTCGGGATGCTCTTCGAGGGCCGCCTCGTTCATGGCGTAGAACTCGCCCATGCCGGGCAGTTGCACGGGCAGCGAGAAGCGCTTTTCGTGGTTCGGGTTCGTGCCGTCGAGGTTCTCCCAGTTGTACTCGAGGTTGCCCTTCTGGGCCATGAGGTTCACGAGCGGCTCGACCTTCTCGAGCGGCCACTCGCAAGCCTCGGCAATTTGCTTCATGGTCATGGGATGCCGAATGCCCATGTGGTTGGCGATGTAGGCAGTTTCCTCGGTGAAGACTGAAAGCAAGCCCCAGCATTCGGGATCGGCAGGCGTGACCTTCTGGATACCGAGCTTCTTCGGGATGCGGTCGATCATCATCTTCGCCAGCTTCATCGTCTCGGGACGTGTGGCGGGATCGATTTGAGCTGGAATGTATGGATCCATGGGTTCGTTGGGACGATACGCCTTGGAAGGACGCCATACGTAGTTGGGCTCCCAAAGTTCAGGATGCTCGCTTTCTTCTTTCGACTTCGCGCGTTCAGGTTGGTCGAAAACCTTCACGATGACGTTTCCCTGATTGCGCTTGGGATCGCGATGGCCCTCGCCATGTTCGGTTTCGGGTGTTGCCCAATGCTGGTCTGTCATGCGTACGCCCTCTCTTCTTTTTGAGTTCCGGAGGCGGTTAAATTGCAGTAATAACCCCGTTTATTCTGTGTTCAACATCATACAACTGCCGAGCGTTTCAATGCTGAATCTCGTGATGATATAACCGCAGATTTGTCCGCTTTCTAGTAAGATTGGGCAGTGCGCCGATGCCGTGTCTTCTGCGCACGTAAAAACAGCTTGTTCCATATCTCGTGCGCGCATGAAAGCGGAAAGGGAATCATGCACGAACTGGGCGTCGTTTTTCATATGGTCGACCTTCTCGAGGATGCTGCGCGAGAGCATGGTTTGTCGCGCATCGACAAGGTGACGGTCAGCTTGGGCGAGGTTTCGGGTGTCGTGACCGATTTCTTCGAAGACGCTTGGCTTTGGGCTTCTGAGCGCAGCGACGTGCTCAAAGATGCAGAGCTCGAGATTTACCAGATTGAAGCGGTGAACGTCTGCAACGATTGCGGAAAGACGTATAAGGCTGTTCCGCAAGGCAGAATATGCCTCCATTGCGGCAGTTCTCGTACTGAGCTTTTGTACGGTACCGAACTCGAAATTGACTCGATTGAAGGCTGCTAAGCGCGAGTGAGTCATTGGGACTGTCCCAATGACTCACTCTGATGGCACGCACGCCATTACTCGTCGTAGTGCACGCCTTCGTCTTCTGCCATCTCGACAATGTTGCTGATCACGTTGACGATGTTCTGGGCACTGCCAAAGAACACTTCCAAGTAAATCGCCATGCGCAGCATATCGGGCAGGTTGAGGTACGTGATGATGATCAACGTGCCGACGAGGATGCCGCCCGGCTGGTTCGGTGCACCAAGTTCGAGGAACAGGACCAGCAATCCTATTGCCAAAATATGCACCCAGTGAATGTCCGAACCTATCATGAAGACGCCGATCATGGCAATGTACATGAGGATGAAGGTATTGCCGTCGAGGCTCAGCTGCGCCAAAACCGGCAGATTGTTCGAAAGCCTCTCACGACTCATGCCGTAGTGTCGAGCACAGTACCTAATATTGTATGGAACAGCGTCGATCGCCGAGTTGATCGCAATGTTCTCACGTAGAAGCGGTAGTAGCTTCTTCACGAAGGGAATCACTTCTATGCCCTTAATGCGAAGCCGTACCGCATAACTAGTAAGAAGGATCAAGACACCTCCAGCGATTGATAACACCACTCGAGTGATGAAAAGAAGCGATTCGAAGCCGACGTCGAGCAAAGCATCCAAAAAAGCGATGAAACAGAAGAAGGGCAGCACCACCATGACCGCGCGCAACATCCATGAGAACAGTTCGTACATGGCATCGATTGCGGTTTTCAACTTGTCGAAGTAGACGCTCGCATGACAGAGCGCGTAGGTCACGATTGCGGCGAGCAAGACGAGGGGGATAGGTGAGATTGTCTCGAAAGGTTCGAAGATGCTTGCCGGCACCATCGAGACGATCAAAGAGGAAAACGAATAGTCGACGACCTCTTCGGCATGTGCGGCGTAATAGCCCCTCCAAAAGCTGAGGAGGATTGACATCACGTAAGTTACGGCAATCGCGAGGCCAATCGCGAAAAGGGATGTCGCAATCGACTTTCTCCACAGCCTATGTGAATCGGCGCTTCTCTCGGAGGCGATGAACACGTCGGAGACGTTCTTCAATATTGAGAGCATGGTGACAGGCGGGCCTACCATGAGCAAGGCGTTTCCGAACAGCATCTCGACAGGGAACACGAATTCTTCTCGCAGGGCGTGTTGAGCTTCGGCGTCCATGAACGAACTGATGATCAGATAGGTGGCAATGGCGATAAGGAAACCGCCACCGCATGATATGAGGAAAGCTCTAGGCGTCGACTTGACGGCGATGCGGATGACGTTGTAGCCGCGATGATAGCTGTGCGAGACCTTTTCTGCGAAGCCTTCCAGAATTCTCATCTCGGGGGATGTGCCGCCCTCGCCATCGTCTGCTAGATTGAATCTTTTGCCGTCGAAACCTATTTTCAGGCTCAGGCCGCCGAGCTTTTTCTCTCCCGAAATGTCGATAATGGTGTCGCTGCTGAAACCTTGCATGAGAATCAGGCTGAACACGGCTTCAAAGATCACCTCGGTTTCCGAGGCGATTTCCGAGTTTATGGATGGGTTATCGAGCAGGCTCTCGACGAATTCTTGTGCTTGCTCGAGCTCATCTTCGGTAGCACGCACCTCGATGCGTTTTGTATCGTTTCTTCCCATGAGACAAGTTTAACGTTTTAAATGACCAATCAAAATGCATGTGAACTTAGTCGACGATTATAAAGCTTCTGCTTTGAAATCAGACTGGCTTTCTCGGTATTGTTCATGCGTATGAAACTTGAGTACGTCTTCGTGCATGGCGAGCGCGGCAATGCTGGAGATGCAGAACAAAGCTCATTTTCTGACGTCAATCCGTTTCACTTTATAATGTCATCGTGAGTTTGCGGTGGTCGATTGCCGCATATGCGTTTGAGCCTGAGGAGGCACATCATGGAGAAAGAGCTGTTCGATTTCGTGGCGAAGCGCGCCGACATTCTCGCGGTGGCGGATACGAGCAAACAGGAGACCAAAGATGCGGCACAGGCATGGAAGAATGCCGTTGCCGCAGATAACAGCGATGCTGCAGTTGAGGCTGCCACCAACGACTTGCTCGATTTCCTTGAGGGTCGCATGCTTGGCATAGACGACCTCATCGCGTTCGCTGAAGGCCCGGCGGCCGACATCATGGGCGCTGAGGCCGCAGCCGGTATGCTCGCAGGAGCGAAGGCGCGCAAGGCCGAAGGCTGGAAGTACTGCATCTGCGAAGCCCATGTGGCTGCAGCAGAGCTTCTAGGCAAGTTCGGCCGTATCGAGCTGTAATTGTCTGTCTCTCGGTCGTCTTAGAACAAGACGCAACCGGTGAAACTGATGGTGTTTTCACCGTGGTTGTATGCGATGCCGGCTTTCGTGCATATCTCGTTGACTACCAAGCCCGAAGCTTCCATGGACACGACCATTTTGTCGGGGAAGCGGCAGGGAGCGTCTGGGTAGCTGCATTCTTTGCAGAGCATGCACGCGCCGGCACCGAGGGGCATGAACGCGAAATCCTGCTCCTGCAATTGTTTCACCAGTTTACGGAATTTATCGTCTTGCGTGGCGGCCGTTTCCATAACAGTTTCGAAGTCGTAGGGGTCTTCCATTTGCCCCACAGATTGAACGACGACGCACTGGTCGAACGCGCGCATGCGCTGCTCGTATTCTTCGATGTCGCCGCAGGCTGGCGGACACGACCACGATTTATCGTAGTGTTGGCAGAGGTTTACGGCGCACATGTTGCGCACTTCCGGTTGCGTGCGGAACCCTTCGGTTGTGCATTCGCCAACGAAGTCGAAACCGACTTGTTCAACAAGCTGATCGATTACTGCTTTCGTATCCATTACCTAACCCCCCAACAAATTGACGTGATGGAGTATAGCACGAAAGAATTGGCGCTCTTTCTCACCGTCAGGCGGAACGCGAGGGCAGCCTCACTGATTGCGCCTTTTCCTCCGCGCGACCAAGACGATAACGAGACTTGCAAATGCCAACGCAGCGAAGACGATGATGATTGCGCGTTGGTCATCGCCGGTTTTCGGAGAGGTCGTCGAACTCGTTGGCTTCACGCTTGACGATTTCGCTTCCTCGGGCTGGACCGGATCGCCTGCTGCTTCTTCTTTTGGCTCGGTGATGGAGATCGTGGCTGTGACGTCGTTCCCGTCATCGAAGAGTGCGGTGACCGTATGCTCGCTGGCACTCAGCGTCTTCAGGTAGTCCGGCAAGAGCGTAACGACCACGCTGCCTCTCTCCGCAAGGTAGTTTGACGGATCGAGGAGGCTGTCAGAGTTGTCTACCTTGATGCCCAGGAAGTGATCAAAGGCTGTGTCATCGTCTTTGGAGCGCTTGAACACCAGGGTCAAGCCCACATCATCATCGCCCGACCACTCGTCCCCATCACCCTCGACGATCGAGTACGAAGCGCCGCCGGCGGGCAAGACGACCTCTTTCCGCGAGAGCTCGTGTCCGCACGTTTTGCAGTACACGACCTCGTCGTACCGGCCGTCCTCGGTCGCCGTCGGGTCCACGACGTTCTCGCGCACTGGTTCGCCAGGGGTGTGGGGCAGCAGCTCGTCGTCGACGTGCTCCCTCGAGAGCTCCTTGTTGCAGACCGTGCAGTACACGGCCTCCTCGTGCGAGCCGCGCTCCGCGCACGTGGGGGCCTTCTCGTTCTCGCGAGCTGGCTCGCCGGGGGTGTGGTCCGCGAGCGGCAGTGCGATCTCGTCGTCGCCCTCGATGGGGCGCAGGGCGCCGTCGTCCTCAACCAGCCGCTCGCGGCAGTCGGGGCAGTACCAGTACTCGATGTGGCCGTTCGAGGCGCAGGTCGACTCGACGCGGTCGATGCGCTGGCGGTTGCTGTGTCGGCAGTCGACGATGGAGAACGCCGCGTACACCGCGTTGCCGTCGTCGAAGAGCGCGGTGATTGCGTGTTCTTCGACGTCCAGCGTCTTCAGGTAGTCCGGCAGGAGCGTCACGACGACGCTGCCCTTCTCGACGCGGTAGCTCGATGGGTCGAGGAGGGCGTCCGCGCCGTCGACCCTGATGCCCAGGAAGTGGTCGAAAGCCGTCCCATCGTCCTCGGAGCGCTCGTACACTAGGGTCAGGCCTTCGCCGTCGTCGCACGACCATTCGGCTCCATCGCCCTCGACGATCGAGTACGAGGCGCCGCCAGCGGGCAGGACGACCTCTTTCCGCGAGAGCTCGCGCCCGCACGCAGTGCAGTGCACGACCTCGTCGTAGCGGCCGTCCTCGGTCGCCGTCGGGTCCACGACGTTCTCGCGCACGGGCTTTCCCGGGGCGTGGTCCAGCAGCCCGTCGTCGACGAATGTCCGGGACAGCTCCTTGTTGCAGACCGTGCAGTATACAACTATCTCGTGCGAGCCGCGCTCCGCGCACGTGGGGGCCTTCTCGTTCTCTCGCGCCGCCTCTCCAGGTGTGTGTTTTGCGAGCGGCAGCGCGATCTCGTCGTCACCCTCGATGGAGCGCAGGATGCCGTTGTCGTCAATCAGCCGCTCTGAGCAGTCGGGGCAGTACCAGTACTCGACGTGGCCGTTCGAATAGCAGGTCGACTCGACGCGTTCGACGCGCTGGCGGTTGCCGTGCTGGCAGCCGGCGACGGAGAACGTCCCGACCGCAGCGTTCCCGTCGTCGAAGAGCGCGGCGACGGTATGCTCGCCGACGTCCAGCGTCCTCAGGTAGTCAGGCAGGAGCGTCACGACGACGCTGCCCCTCTCGGCGAGGTAGCTCGACGGGTCGAGCAGGGCGTCCGCGCCGTCGACCCTGATGCCCAGGAAGTGGTCGAAGGCCGCCTCGTCGTCCTCGGAGCGCTCGTACACCAGGGTCAAGCCCGCATCGTCATCGCTCGTCCACTCAGCTCCGTCGCCCTCGACGATTGAATACGAGGCTCCGCTGGCGGGCAGGACGACCTGCTTGCGCGAGAGCTCGCGCCCGCACGCCGTGCAGTGCACGACCTCGTCGTAGCGGCCGTCCTCGGTCGCCGTCGGGTCCACGACGTTCTCGCGCACCGGCTCGCCAGGTGAGTGGTCCAGAAACCCGTCGTCGACGAATGTCCGGGACAGCTCCTTGTTGCAGACCGTGCAATACACGGCCTCCTCGTGCGAGCCGCGCTCCGTGCACGTCGAGGCCTTCTCGTTCTCGCGCACCGGCTCGCCGGGGGCGTGTTTTGCGAGCGGCAGTGCGATCTCGTCGTCGCCCTCGATGGGGCGCAGGGCGCCGTCGTCCTCAATCAGCCGCTCGCGGCAGTCGGGGCAGTACCAGTACTCGATGTGGCCGTTCGAGGCGCAGGTCGACTCGACGCGGTCGATGCGCTGGCGGTTGTCGTGGCGGCAGTCGGCGACAAAGAACGTTCCGGTCACTGCGTCCCCGTCGTCGAAGAGCGCGGTGGCCGTATGTTTGCCGACACTCAGCGTCCTTAGATAGTCCGGCTCGAGCGTCACGATGACGCTGCCCTTCTCGACGCGGTAGTTCGAAGGATCGAGGAGAGTGTCTGCGTTGTCAATCCTTATAGCCAGGAAGTGTTCTAATGTCGTTTCGTCGTATTCGGAGCGCTTGAACACCTGGGTCAAGCCCGCGCCGTCCTCGCCGCTTGGCCATTCTGCCCCATTGCCCTTGACGATGGAGTACGAAGCTCCGTAGGCGGGCAGAGGCTGCTCGCGCCGCGAGATCTCGTGCCCGCATTCCGTGCAGTACACGACCTCGTCGTACCAGCCGTCCTCGTTTGTAGTAGGATCCACGACGTCCTCGTGCACCGGTTCGCCAGGGGTGTGCGCTAGCAGGTCATCGTCCACGAACTTCCTCGAGAGCTCCTTTTTGCAGACCGTGCAGTACACGACTTCTTCGTGCGAGCCATGCTTTGCGCATGTGGAAGCTATTACGTTCTCGGTCTTAGGTTCGCCTTCAGTGTGTTGTCCGGTTGCAAGATCGACAACGCTATATCGACTCAGCTCCTTTCCACAAACCGTGCAATAAACGACCTCATCATGCGACCCGTTTGCCCCGCATGTTGGCATGACCACGTTTACAGTTACGGGATTTCCAGGTGTATGATCAGCCAGAGGAAGTGCAATGACATCGTCTGGCCCAATCTCGCTCATGTGTCCGTTCTTCTCGATGAACCACCCACCGCAACCAGTGCAGTACCAATATTCCACGTGACCTTGGGATATGCAGGTCGAATCTACTCTGTCGATTTTTTCAAGCGTGTGGCTATGCAGCTTTGTCGGATAGGGTCGCTCTTCGGTTGCGCCACATTTCGTGCATTCATGTTGCTGAATGCCGGATTTCCATTCCGTCGATTCTTGTATTACCTTCCTGCAGGTTGCCTCGAGGCGATCTTGGTTGGTGAGCCACTCAGTGTGGTGGATGGAAAGATTCGGGGGAGTATATTCCACTTTTGTCTCGTTGCAGAGCGTACATCTATAGGTGACATGCATACCGCTTACGCAGTTCACCTCGCCCTCTCGTTTCTCCTCGACCCAATTGTGGTGACTCGAGAAGTTTTCCCACTTCGCGTAAAGCGTTAGGTCGCTGTTGATGGGTGTATCGAAATTAAAGGGATTCGTGCATGCTGCGTCTGTGTACCATCCGCCGAAATCGTAGTGGTCACGCTGGGGGTCATCGGGCTTCGTCGCCTTGTTGCCTTTCCAGACGCCCTGGCGCGCAAGGCCGCTATCCCCACCGTAATCGAGCGTGACGGTAACCAGCGTGCCCTCGTATATTGCGTAAAGCGTGACATTCTTTTGGTTAAGCGTCTTGAATATGAAGGCGCTTTTGCCTGGCAGGAATGACGTGCCTGTGCCATCTGGCTTAGTGTTCCACGCCTTGAATTTGTGACCATCGTAGGTGAAGTTGCATGTTGGAATGGTGTAGGGCAGGTCGGCCCACACCTCCTCGGACCCTCGCGGCAGATTGTAGGCGCTCATGTCGCCCTCTCCGTGGTTCGATTCGAACCTCAACGTGCAATCCGTGGCAACGAAATAACGATATCCGACGTCCTTGAATGAATCGGGCACGTCGCTCGCGTCAAGCGTGCGTGTCATGCGGCTCAGGCGGTAGCCTTCGGGCACTGATATTGCAGTCCATTCGTCGTATTCACCATGCTTGTCATGGTAGTTGCCGGTGCCGATGGCCTTGCCTGATCCGACGAGACTCGGTTCCAACACGACTTGCGCCTGAGCGTCTGCGGTCGATGCGATACTCTTATCGTTGCCGTACACCGTAGTGCCCTCGACGGCGCCAACCTTGGGTGCTGCTGCGTCGCTGGAAGCCCTTTCTGTGAACTCGAATGCTCGCTTTGCTTCGATCTTGCACTCTTTGACCAGATCAATGTTTGAAGGCCCCCTCATTTTGATTGCGCTGGCCTTCGCGTCGTCGAATGAAACATACAGGTTGGTGTATTCAATGGAGCCTACGCTGCCATCGAGAAGAGATATCGCATTCGGATTTGCCAGAATGGAACTGTTGAATATCCTTTCCACTCGTCCCGAATCGTTCACGGTGAGCGCAATGGCTCCTCTGCCCATCTGGCTGTTCACGGTAACGCGATTCATATCTTCAATAACGGAATCGGAAACAACTATGGTGCCGAGTATTCTAGCGCCGGTTATTGTGGCATGTGAGCTATTGAAGAGACCGATTGACCCGTTTGGCCTTCCGCCTATGAGCGGCGAAGCAGGGTCGTCCATATTGGACATCCGCATTTCCAAGTTTGAATTATTTGCCTGGATCGGTCTTTCCGCACGACAATAGAGCAGGTCGAGAGTGCTCCCGTTGGCAAGGTTTGCTCCTATTTCCAATATGAAGTTGTTGCTGGAATTTCCTTCCAAGGCAAGGGAGGCTTCGTTGTCGAGCTCAATCGGCTTTGTCTGAAATACTACGTTACCCCCGTCGAGCACAAGCTTGATGTTCACGTTTCTATCGATCTTGAAGCCGCTGTAAGTTCCAGCTTTCACACGGATAGTTTTGCTTTCGCCATCGGGAACGGCGTTTATCGCTTCCTCAATTGTTGAATAGCCACCGTTTCCCCCAACGTAAATGTCGTTGTGTTGGGCAAACATCAAGTTGGGACCTTGGGAGCCAGTGGTGCCAGCTGCCTCGTCTGCTTGCGCAAGGAGGGGAGAGGCGAGCAAAAACGCGCATGCGAGCAATACCGCTAAAAGCATGGGAATGGCTCTGCTGCTCACTTTTCCGTTTTGGGCACCGTATAGCATATATCTCTCCGTAGGCTCTATTCGCCTTGGTTGTTTTGGTCGGAACCGGACGTGCATGCGTCGATGTCGATTACGTCACTTGATCCTTCGCTGTGTTCGAGCGCAACTCGACGGCCGGAGTATGCAGCGAATGCTGCACCAACAGCTGCAAGCGCGGTTGCAGCAAGCCCGAGACCGCCGAGCGGATCTCCCGTTTTGCCGATGGTGTTCGATGAGGCGGTGTTCGGCGAGCCGGCTGGCGGGGTTGTGGAACTCTTGTCTCCGCCAGAGCCGCCGTCTCCGCCAGCGTCGGGGCCCTGGGGCTCCAAAATGGTGATGGGTGCATCCTCGAGTTCGTCGGAGTCGACTTCATCACCTGCGGGGATGAGCAATTCGTCGGTTGGATAGGTGTCGAGAACCGTTGTGTAGTCGATGTACCATTCGTCGTAATCGTTGACAGCTCTCGTTGACAACTTAGCCAATCGCGTAGGCACTGCGCTCGATTGAACGGCAACTGCGTCTGATGCGGTGATGGCAACCGTCTTCGTGCCCGACCAGCCATCTGGCACGGTTATCGCGACGCGGTACACCGATGTGGCGCCCGGCGCGAGCGAGTAATCGGGTTCGACGTTCTGCATCACGCCAGCATCGTCGACTGGGTTCCAGGATGATTGGACAATCGAATCCTTGGAAAATGTGACAGTGGCTTTCGAAGAAACGGCAGCTCCTTTTTCGCAGAGATTTGCCGTGATGCCCGACAGGTGTACGTTACCATCGTTGCGCACTGCTACGTCGAACAGTGCCTGTTCGCCCGGGAACGCATAGGGAGAAACGGTCGAGCACTGCACGACCGTTGCCGAGCGCACATGCGGCATCGATGTGAACCAGAGATCCGCCTTGCCCGCATCGGCGTCGGTGATGTGCGTGCTGATAAATGCCATGGCCGACGAGTTCTCGCTGAACACTGAGAGCGAGTCGATGGGGTGGACGACTTCGGCAAACACGAAAGGTTCCGTGAACTTACCATCGCGTAGCTTGCAGGCCATGATGCGATAGGTTTCAAAATCTTCGTCCTTGGTGGCACCTTCATCGGTGTAAGACCCGCCATCCGTGCCGCTTCTTGTAGCCGGGTAGAAGACGAACTGGCCTGTTGGATCCACGTCAAACGCTGACACGTTGAAGTTTTTCGAACCAACGTCCTCGAACGAGAGCTGCATGTTGCCTACGCCGTCATATCCGGATATCGTCACATGCTGCAGCTTCGCACCTGATTTGGTGTTTTCGTTATCTTCGTCAGGGTTGCCGCCAACCGATGCGAGGAAGCCCTCGTGCCCCGCCCACTTCACGAGCCTCAACCTGTCGCTACGCGGTTCCATGTAGGTTATCGCTGTAATAGCTGGGATAGATGGGCCGATTTCCTCTTCGTAAGGTCGTGCGTTCGTTTGCACAGCGAGATAGTGTGAATGTGTGTTTCCGCGCAGCATGAGAATATGCCAGCCGTTGCTCATGCGTTCTGTGCAGGTCATCTCATAGACCGAATAGTCCTGGATTGGGCCCATAAGCTGCCGAATGTCCTGGCTGTACGGTATGGAGAGGGTATCATTGGTGAGGTCGTAGAACATCGTGCCCAAGCAAATGTCGACGTCTTCCTTCGATTCGCTGAACAGAAGCCGCTTGTCGTCTTTCGTTGTGGCTCGGTCCAAGAACGACATGTACAAAGCGCTGGCTTTCCCATCTTCGATGAAGAAGATATGCGGACATGAGAAGCTGTGGTGCCGGTAGTATGCTTCGGGAGCGTAATGGGAACCGTAATAATTCGAAGAGATCATTCGGACATTCAACAGCTTCGATCCATACCCTCCGGACTCGCCGGTATCTTTATTTACAGTTCGATAAAACTCGAACTTGCCATACGTAAGTACCTGGTCAGCGGCAACATCCTGGAGTGAAGTGTTGTCGCCGTTCTGGCGGAAACCAGAAATTATGAAAAGATGTACGATGCTTGACTGCTTTACTATGTTCCGCTGGTAATCAACCGTCTCCTCCATATATGGCTCAGCGTGAACTGCAAAATCATAGTCATAAAGGTCATCGGGGTTTTTCCCTGGATCACCTTCGATTTGGTAATCGCCTCTTCCGATTAAAACCCAATGCTTGAAATCATTCGAAGAGCTGGAAAGTGATTCAGCGCACACGCGCATTCGCGGGTCATAGTGATCGGGTGTGATGTGCTGGCCTGGATTATAAACGGGAGCGACCAAACATGAGGCGATGCGGAAGACGAGGGGGAGACCGCATACCATTACTACCTTCGCGCGCGTGTCGCTCATGATATTGTAGGCGAGCATAATGTCTGAATCGGGAATGAGTCCTTGTTCGCTCGCAAGCGTTTTCACGCTGGCATCTGGCATGTTGAAGTTATGCTTGTGTTCGCCGTATACGTCCACGGTGGGCAGGTCGACGGGGTCAGCTGCACGCAGCGTCGTCGCTTCGCTGCCTTTGTCGTCTTCTGTTGTTGCGCCTACGGCTCCGCGTTTTGCAGAGGATTCATCTGTCGTTGAGGTTTCATCGGAAAGCGCAGATGACGTACCTGCAATCAGCCAATTCTTGTCATCTTTTTCTTCGTCTTGCTTTTCGACGAAAGATAAAACCCTATAGCGAACAGAGGCGCCATTGGCCATAGGTATGCTCACATCGTCTTCTTTTGTTTCAAATTGAGGAGTGTCTTGCGCGCCAGACTTCCTGAGTGCTGGCTTTGAGTCGTCATTTGAATCAGAGCTCGACCGAGTAGAGATTGGCTGGGAATTTTGGTTGTATTCTGCGGTCGCCTGCAACTCGTCTCGGGTGATCATTTTCGCCTCTTTGAGCAGAGATTCGAAGTTGATCGTATCGTCCTCTGCCTGGGTGGTTATGGTTCCGCTCCCGAAAGGCGGCTGCCACCCTCCCTTCCAGTTGTTGTAGGCCTCCGGATATTTGTGGGGCTCCCATTTGTGAGGAACCCAGGTATGCCCCAGCAGCATGATGACGATTGATATCGACCACAATAAGCCGACAATGACATGGGGATACGAGATGCCGTTCTTGTCAGCTCCCTCGGGGAGTTTATTAAAGCCAAGGATGCCTACGAATATGGTGAGTGTGGCGGAGACCTTCACGCCGACTGACGCGATGCCCCTGACGCCTACACCGGCGGAAACGCTCGGAATGACTGCCATTGTGAAGTCGAGGCCGGTATTTGTGAAATCCCAGATGATTTTCGAAGGACTAAAAGCTTCGGGCATGGCGAATGCAGCTCCAAAGCCGAGCGTGAACATACCCGCTATGTCGAATTCCAAAAGAACTGGCACGTAGCCGAACAAGAACTGCCAGCTGAGCGAATACTTAAGCGTCAGCGTGGCCGAAGCGCGAACCATTCCACGTATATAGCCGCTCGGATCGTCCCATTTGCCCGCGGCCATAATCTGACCAGTCACATTGGCCTTTAAGGTTCGTGAAAGTTCGGCGGTTTGGAAGAATTTGTCGCCCTTATACGCCTTGTCCCAAACCTTGCCAGCTATCTCTCCGCGGTCTTCCCACACCTTCTTGCTGTTATCTTCAAAGCTCTTGCGGGGCGAATACATCCAGCCGTCCGACTTCCATTCGCCTTCTTTGTTTTTCATGCTCCCGCCCCATTCGCCGCTCTTCCATGAAACGCGGAAATAACCGAACGGGTCGAAGGAGTATTCGACGTTCTTGAAATCGGGGATGTACGGAGTGAAGGTCATGCCTCCGATGACATACCAGTTCTTCGGAATCTTGAACGAGAGGCCTGGTGCCATGGCTTCCGCCCCGAAAGGCGAGAACGTCAGTCCTGGTTTTGCCTGGGCTGCATCACCGCCAGGCACAGCCTTGGCGGTTACGAGCGCTATAGGGCATTGGTATACTTGTCCATTTTGAGTGTACCTGATGAGAAAGCCCTTGCCTGTGGGGAGCGCATCGGCGTGTCCTGCACGTAGGAAAAGCTTTTGGAACACGGCTTTCGCCTTGCCGCCGGATGGCTGTACCGTCGTTTCTGCAATCGGCACGTTGTCTGTCGAAAACAACGTGACACTTAGGCTGCTTGTGCCGGCGTTTTCAAACTCGATATCGATTGTGTGTTTGACGACATTGCCTTTGGCGACGGCGAACTCGTTGTTCGTATACAAAACGTCCCAATCGTCGAATGCCACACGTGCAGGGTAGGGAACCTGGTATATGAGGAGTCGCGTTGGGACGGCCAGGCCCCTTGCGCCTTCGAAATGGATTCTGCCAGCTCTGAATGTTTGATAGCCCTGCTTCACGATTTCAATTTGGCCATCGAATTCGTATCGAGGAACCCTCAGCTTCTTTCCCGCATCCTCGGCCAGGTCGGTGATGTCTACCATTGCCACGCCGTTTGAGTTGGTTGTGACGGTAACCGTTTTCTTCGTCGCATGCGAGGTGATGGTCACCTTCGCGTCGGGAACGGGCTTGCGGGCGTTCTTCGTCATGTCGTAGACGGTCACGCCCACTTCATTTGCCTTTGCAATGATGAGGCGCGTCTCGCCTGCGCTGGTGTTTGGAGGCTCGTCGGCATATGCTGTCGAGCTGAACGCTGGCGTGATGAGAAAACCGCCTGCTGCAGCAGGAATCACCACGATTGACCCGGTTGCTGCCCCAATAAATGCTCGGCGTGAGATGTCGAATTCGTGCTGGGTATTATCTGGTGAGGCGAGATAATCTGAACTCATTTGGGCTCCCATCAACGCGGTTCTGACGTAGCTTCCAGCGCGGTTTTGATGCTGTTGCACTCAATCGCGCACCAGCCCATTTTGCGCACGAATCATTGCAGCTTCCTTAACCTATATATGATACGCGATATGGGGCAGTAATGGTTCAATCAATGTGGGCAATTTATGTCCGCAGTTCCTCTCGGTAATGCAGTTGCAAGCTCAGTTATTGGTGCAATATGATTCGAATAGGGAAGATTATCGGCAACCACACCGAAAAGCTGAAAGGAAAGCCATGAAGCGAGATTACCCGAACCTGTGCAAACCTCTGAACGTAGGAAACGTGACTTTGCGCAATAGGATGTGCTCGGCTCCGATGGGTGCAACCGACATCGATGCGAACGGAACGCCTGGGCCGCGCACGCAGGGTTTCTATGAGCTGCGCGCCAAGGGGGGTGCGGCTGTTGTGACAGTGAGCGAGTTGGTCGTTCACCCGGAAACCGACGGCTCTCAGATGTTGCATCTATCGCTTTCCACGCCCGGCCAACTCGGCGCCTTCACGTTCGTGGCGGATGCTATTAAGCGCCACGGATCCATTCCGAGCATCGAGCTTTCGCATTCAGGCCAGTATGCGGGCACCTATATGGTGGACAAGAAGAAAAAGGGGTCTCTTTGTCAGTACGGTCCCTCCGATGGCGTGCGTCCCGACGGCATGCCCGTAAAAGCGCTCACGCGCGAGCAGATCGCTGACATTGTCGCAGCATATGGGACTGCAGCAGAGCTTGCGAAGCGCGCAGGTTTCGAGATGGTCATGCTGCACGTGGGGCATGGCTGGCTTCTGAACCAGTTCCTTTCTCCGTACTTCAACAAGCGTGATGACGAGTACGGCGGAGCGCTTGAGAACCGCGTGCGCATCGTGCGCGAGGTGCTCGGCGCCATTCGCGAGGCGGTTGGTGCGGGGTTCCCCATAGAGATGCGCATGAGCGGTTCGGAGCTTTTCGAGGGTGGTTACGACTTGGAGGAAGGCTGCCGCATTGCCGAGGCGCTCGAGGACCTGGTGGACATAATCCATGTGTCGGCTGGTTCTTACCAGTTCGGGTTCTCGATCACGCATCCCTCGATGTTCCGCGATCACGGCTGCAATGTGTACTTAGCAGCTGAGATAAAGAAGCATGTGAGCAAGCCGGTCGCCACCATCGGGGGATTATCCGACCCCGCACAGATGGAAGAGATTATTGCATCCGGCAAGGCGGACATCGTGGTTATGGGCCGAGGGCTTCTGGCCGATTCGGAGCTGCCCAACAAGGTTATGTCCAACCGCGGCGACGAAGTGGTGAAGTGCCTGCGTTGCTTCGTGTGCATGGCCGAGCGGCCCGTGACCCAGACGCGCCGCTGCGCCGTGAACCCGCTCATCGGGCGCGAGATCGAAGGCATGCGCATTACACCTGCCCTCGAGCGCAAGCGCGTGCTCGTGATCGGCGGCGGTATCGCCGGCATGGTGGCTGCCTATACTGCAGCCAAGCGTGGGCATGGGGTGACGCTGTGCGAGGCGAGCGACAAGCTTGGTGGCATCCTGCTTTTGGAGCAAGCGCTTCCCTTCAAACACGAGATGTACGAGTTGGGGTGCACCTACGAGTTGCTGTGCAGGCGCGCAGGCGTGGACATTCGTCTGAGCACACCCGTCGACGCGGCGTTCGCCGAGGAGTTTGCCGCCGACGCTGCCATCGTTGCAGTGGGATCCGAAGCCAAGAAACCGCCTTTCCCCATTGCCGATGGCGCGCGCGTGCTCTCGATCGAGGATCTGCATATCGGCGGGAAAGAGGCGGAAGGCGAAGTGGTCGTCGCAGGTGCTGGACTGACCGGGTGCGAATGCGCTCTTCATCTGGCGCACGAGGGCAAATCCGTACACCTCATCGCTAGCCGCTCCGAACTGGCCATCGACTGCAACATTCGCAACCGTCCCATCTTGCTCGCCGAGATAGAGGCGGCCGGCATCGATGTTCGCACGGGTGCTCGCGTGGCGCGTGTCGAGAAGGGCCAGGTTGTGTGCACTACGTCAGAAGGTGAGATTGTGGTGCCGGCTGATACGGTGGTCAGTGCCATCGGCCAGCGTTCGCGCATCGAAGCGGTTGACGAGCTGCGCGATGCCGCACCGTTCGTGCGCATTGTCGGCGATGCCGTGCGTCC
>CACZAR010000032.1 GCA_902779135.1 uncultured Coriobacteriaceae bacterium
GTCAGCGTGACGTCCATGGTTTCATCCAGGGCGCCTTCGAGGTTGTCATACCAGGTATGGTCCGCCACTTCCACGGTGGCAAATCCGTCCACGACCACATAGCTGGAATGGAGCTCCCGGATATAGATGGTGGTTCCTTCTTCACCGGGGATCAGGATGGTATGCGCAGCGAGGTCATCGAGATAGCGAACCTGTTCAGAGCCAGCATCGTCGACGTGGGCAAGAGCTCGTTGACTATCGAGGCAACTGGAAGCCAAGACAAGATGGAAGGCCTCGAGGATTTGCTGCGCGCGTATGGCATCAAGGAGATAACCCGCACGGGCAAGATTGCCACCGCCCGTAACAGCAAGGACGTGTAGGTGACAGATGAGTCGTTGGGACGGTCCCAACGACTCATTCGTAACGGCAAGAACATCTAGCTTGTGCGCATGACAAAACAGCGAGGTCGCATTACTCGCTGCATCAATATGGTGAACTTAAGGATGCTGGTCACAGGCATATTCTTATGATATATTGTCACGTGCAGCAACAAGCAACACGCTGCGCCATATCTTTCGTACGAGGAAAGTGGGCATGTCCCGCTTTCTTTTTGTATGAGGGCAGGTTAGCGGAAAGGAAAGGGCCTCGGTGCTCACACGAAAGGAACAAGAGCTGCTCGACGCTTTGGCGCCGACTGCTGAAAAAGAAGGCGTCGACCTCGTAACGCTTGAAGTCGTTGGTGCCAAGAAGGCTCCGACGATTCGCGTGTACATCGACACCGACCACGGTGTGAGTTTCGACGAGCTGGCTGCTGCGCAGGCTTGGATCAACGACATCATGGATGACATCGATCCATTCCCCGGAGCTTACACGCTCGAGGTATCGTCGCCTGGCATCGACCGGCCGCTGAGGACGCGCGAGCATTTCGAGCGCTTCGCAGGCGAGAAGGTCGTGGTCAAGACGACGGCACCCATCAACGGCCGCGGCACGTACTCAGGCGTGCTTGTAGGCATGAATGGCGACGACATCGAAGTCGATTGCGATGGCGAGTTGTTCGCCATACCGTTCGATGCCGTGAAGAAGGCCAACGTAAAGGGAACATTCGACTTCAACTAGTCGTGAGGAAAGGAAGACACGTGGCAACATCACAATTGATCGAGGCGTTGCAGGAGTTGGCGCACGAGCGCAAAATCGACGAGTTCTACCTCATCGAACGCCTTGAGGAATCACTTGCAAACAGCTACCAGCGCATCCTCGACCTTGAATGGGATGCACGCGTCACAATCGACCGCCAGACGGGCAAGATCTACGTGTACGAGCTCGTTCCGGTAGGCGAGCCCGATGAAGAGACCGGCGAGTATTCCGAGTTCGAGGAGCGCGACGTCACGCCGGCAGACGTGAGCCGCATCGCCGCCCAGAACGCCAAGAGCGTCATCGCCGCCATCGTGCGCGACGCCGGGCGCCAGTCCATTTTCGAGGAGTTCGCCGGCCGCGTCGGCGACCTCGTCACGGGCACGGTTCTGCAGGGCACGCCCGATTTCACCATCATCAAGATCCGCGACGGCGTCGAGGCCGAGCTGCCGCATTACGACCAGAAGCGCTTCCCCAACGAGCGCAACGAGCGCCCGGGCAACGAGCACATAACCAGCGCCTCAAGGTGCTGATCATCGATGTGCGCGACCCCTCGAGCGATGCGCCGCGTGTCCGTGGCGACCAGCAGCGTCCGCCGATCGTCGTGTCGCGTACGCACCCCGACCTGATTCGCCGTCTGTTCGAGATCGAAGTTCCCGAGATCTACGACGGCCTGGTCGAGGTGAAGTCCATCGCCCGCGAGCCGGGCGTTCGCTCGAAGGTTGCTGTTGCATCCCGCGAATCGAACCTCGATCCGGTTGGTGCATGCGTCGGCCCGAAGGGCAGCCGCGTGCGCATGGTCGTCGAGGAGCTTCGCAACGAGCGCGTCGATGTCATCCAGTGGAGCGAGAACCCGGCTGTCTACGTCGGCAATGCGCTGTCGCCGGCGAGGGTCAACTCGGTCACCATCGACGAGGAGAACCACTATGCAACCGTCGTCGTCTCCGACGACCAGCTCTCGCTTGCCATCGGCAAGGAGGGTCAGAATGCACGCCTCGCTGCGCGCTTGACCGGCTGGCATATTGACATCAAGAGCGCATCGTTCGTGGGAGCATCGCTTGTCGATGAGGACACGCTTCTCGACGACGAAGTTGAGGAAGAGTCCGAGTTCTGTGCTTATGAGAACGAAGACGGTGTACGTTGCCGCAACCACGCCCGTCCGGGCAGCAGGTACTGCGGAATTCACGCGAGCCTCGAATAGGAGTATTTGAATGGCCGAGGCCCGCGAGAAACGCGTGAGGACATGCGTCGGATGCGGTGAGCAATCCGGTAAGGAGACGCTCATGCGCATCATGCGCTCCGCTGATGGTTCGGTGTCGTTCGATCCGACCGGGCGCGGTGCCGGGCGCGGTGCTTACGTGTGCTCGCAAGCATGCTTCGAACAGGCGTTGAAGACGCGGAAGCTGCAACGGGCCTTGAAATGTGGGATAGAGAAGGAAGATGCCGAAGGCATCGCAGCGCAATTGGCAGCTGCGCAAGCCAGTCGGATGCAGTAAGGAGAGAATATGGCGAGCATGCGAGTGTTGCAACTTGCAAAAGAGTACGGGCTTTCCAACAAGGAAATGCTCGAAAAGGTTATTGAGCTCGGTATTCCAGCCAAGAGCCATGCAAGCGTGCTCACCGAGGAGAACGTCGCGAAGGTCCGCGAAGCCCTCGGAGAGGCATCGGTAGACGAGAAGACGGGCGAGCCCGCCGAACGTCCGCTCACCAAAGAAGAAATCGAAGCACGTGAGCGCGAGGCCGAAGAGGAACGCGCGCGCCGTGAAGCCGTTGAGAAGGAACGTGCCGCTCGTGAGGCGGAGCGTGCTGGGCGCACAGGCGCGGCCAAGTCCGAAAAGGACGAGGGCGAAACGAAGCAGGAAACCAAGCCCCGCAAGGTTGCTCCTGAAACGAATCCCTTCGAGAATCTGGAAAACCAGATTGCAAGCGAGCAGGAGCGCGTGAAGCGCGAAGCTGAGGAAGCTGCAGCGCGCTCGCGCGCAGCTGCAGTTGCAAAAGACGTGGCCAAGAAGCAGGCCGTCGAGGAGGCTCTGCGCAACCGCAACGGCAAGAAGAGCGCGGCAAAGCCCGCAGAGGAGTCTGTCGAGAAACCTGCCGAGAAGCCTTCCAAGAAGCAAGCGCCCGTCGCAAAACCTGCCAAGACGAACTTCGATTCGCTGCTCAGCCAGATCGAATCCGAGAAGAAGCGCATTGAAGAACAAGCTGCAACTCCTTCGAAGCCGAGTAAGGCGGAGCGTCCTGTTCAGCAAGGCGGCAAGAAGGGCAAGAAGAAGCAGCGCAACGAGCAGTTCGTGCCAGAACTTGAGGCAGAGGCGGACGGCGAGGACCGTTACGCGAAAATGGCTGTACAGGTCGAGAAGCTGCAACGCGACAAGGTGCTTGCCGATGCGCGTGCAGCTGTTGCCGCAGCATCTACCCACGAGGGCGAGGGTCGCCGCAAGAAGCGCAAGGAGAAGCGCCAGGCTGAGGCTCGTGAGCGCGCCGAGCTCGAGGCGCTTGAAAGGGGCCTCGATCCCGAACTCGTGCTTGACGAGTCCGTCGTCGAGGTGCCCCAGGGTGCTTCGGTTGCCAAGCTCGCCGAGGTGCTGAAGGTTCAGCCCAACGACATCATCAAGAGGCTGTTCATGCTCGGCCAGGTGCTGACGTTGACCCAGACCATGAGCGACGACCTCATCGAGCTGGTTGCGGACGATCTTGGCCGCAAGGTTCGCGTCGTTTCTCCCGAAGAGGAATACGCGGTCGTGTATCACGACACCGAAGACGACCTCAAGCCGCGTCCGCCGGTAGTCACGGTCATGGGTCATGTCGACCACGGCAAGACGTCGCTGCTCGACGCGATTCGCCACACTGGCGTTGTCGCGAGCGAGGCCGGTGGCATCACGCAACACATTGGTGCATCTGTTGTCGAAATCGATGGCAAGCAGATCACCTTCATCGACACTCCGGGTCACGAGGCGTTCACGGCAATGCGTGCTCGTGGTGCCCAGGTCACCGACGTCATCGTGCTCGTTGTCGCTGCCGACGACGGCGTCA
The DNA here is from genome assembly GCA_902779135.1 of uncultured Coriobacteriaceae bacterium. GTDB lineage: Bacteria > Actinomycetota > Coriobacteriia > Coriobacteriales > Eggerthellaceae > UBA9715. Next base: position 4,144 of record CACZAR010000032.1, read on the forward strand.
TGCCGCAGACGGTTGAGGCAATCAACCATGCGAAGGCAGCTGATGTTCCCATCGTCGTGGCTGTTAACAAGATCGATAAACCCGGCGCGAACCCCGATCGCGTGCGTCAGGAGCTCACCGAGTACGGCGTCATCCCCGAGGAGTGGGGCGGGCAGAACATGTTCGTCGACATCTCGGCCAAGAAGCACCAGGGCATCGACACCCTGCTCGAGAGCGTCCTGCTCGAGCACCCGGCCGTGCGCGAGTGCGCCGTGACGGGCGTGCCCAAAGGCCGTGGCCCCGTCGCCACGGTGCTCGTCCAGCGCGGTACACTGCATCCCGGCGACAGCGTAGTCGCTGGCACCTCGTACGGCCGCGTCCGTGCGTTGGTCAATCCTCGTGGCGAGAACGTCCCGGCCGCATTCCCGGCCGACCCGGCAGAGATTCTCGGCTTGTCGAGCGTGCCGGTCGCCGGTGACGAGTTCCGCGTCTTCGAAGACGAACGCGATGCCCGCAAGCTCGCCGAAGAGCGCGCGCTACGCCAGCGCCTCGCTGCTCAGGAATCGAAGTCGCACATGAGCTTGGACGACCTGTTCGATCGCATCGAGGCTGGCAAGCAGACCGACTTGAACCTCATCGTCAAAGCCGACGTCCAGGGTTCGATCGAGGCTCTGCGCGACGCTTTCGAGAAGATGGATCAGTCCGAGGTTCGCATCAACATCGTGCACTCCGCTGTTGGTGGCATCACCGAGACAGACGTCACGCTGGCATCGGCATCCGATGCCATCATCATCGGCTTCAACGTTCGCCCGACGGGCAAGTCGAAGCAGCAAGCCGAAAAGGAAAAGGTCGACATCCGTCTGTACCGTGTCATCTATCAGGCAATCGAGGAGATCAACGCCGCACGTGTCGGTCTGCTTTCTCCCGATATCGTCGAGGAAGACACTGGTATCGCAGAGGTTCGCGAGCTGTTCAAGGTGCCGAAGGTCGGCACGATCGCGGGTTGCTACATGCTCGAAGGCGAGATGCACCGCGACGACAAGGTGCGTCTGGTTCGCAACGGCACTGTCATCTACGATGGTTCGCTTGCCAGCATGCGCCGCTTCAAGGACGACGTGAAGTCGGTCAAGTCCGGCTACGAGTGCGGTCTTGGCGTCGAGGGCTTCCAAGACCTCAAGATCGGCGACACGATCGAGGGTTACATCGTCAAGGAAGTCGAGAGGACCGAGTAAATGAAACAAGGCAGTTCATCACGGCGCGTCAACGAGCAGGCGCGGCAAGTGATTGCCGAGACGCTCATGTTCGAAATCTCCGACCCGCGGCTGGCGATGGTGACCATCACCGGCTGCGAGGTCAGTTTCGACCGCGCGTTCTGCAACGTTTACTACACCGCTCAGCCTGGAACGTACGACGAAGTCCAGGAAGCATTTGGCAAAGCCGGCGGACGTATCCGCTCGATTCTCGCCAAGAAGCTCAGTTGGCGCACTTCTCCCGAGCTCCGCTTCTTCGTCGACCAGAGCGTTGACGAAGCTGAGCGTATTGCGCGAGCTCTCGAGACCGAACGCCAGCGCATGGGCGATACCGAGGCCGAGGAATAACCAATAAGGGACAGCCCTATTTGGTTAGCACAAGGAGGAAGTTGTGGCAGCATCGTCGCAGACCAATTCGACTCTCGAGCAAATCGGCGACGTTCTAAAAGCTGCCGACGATTTCGTGATTTGCGGACACGTCAGCCCTGATGGCGACTGCTTGGGCAGTCAGCTTGCCCTATGGCATGCGTTGCGCGCATTGGGTAAGAATGCAACGTGTGTGCTCGTCAAAGATGAGCCAATTCCAATCGACCTGGCTTTCATGCCGGGAATCGAAAACATGGTGTTTGCAGGTGCGTTCGACGGACCTGCGCGTGTATTCGTGTGCGTCGATGTCCCGACGCGCAATCGCATCGGACAGGCCGCTTGCGACATTCTCGACCGTTGCGAAACCTCGGTCACGATTGACCACCACGAGGTGGATTTCAACATGTGCGAGCACGTTTACGTCGACCCGGACAGCGCGTCTTCGTCGGTGCTTGTCTGGCAAGTAGTGAAGTATCTTGTTGATAAGCCGCCTCTTGAGAGCGCGTTGTGCGCGTATGTCGGCCTGGTAACCGATACAGGAAGTTTCAGGTACCAAAACGCCGATGCAGCTGCTTTCGCCTGTGCGTCGGATCTTGTCGGCTACGGCGTCGATCCATCGTACGTTGCGACTCACGTCTACCAGAATCGCACGCTTGCATCCGTGAAACTCGAGGCACTCGTGGCCAGCCGTTTTGAGCTGCTGCACGATGGTGAAGTTGCGCTCGGTTGGGTATCGGCGCGCGAGATGGAAGATCTTGGTGCGGTGAAAGCTGACGCAGACATGCTCATCGAGATATTGCGCTCGCTGCGTGGCGTGCGTATCGCATGCATGCTCAGGGAACAAGATGGCGTGGTTCGCGGCAGCCTGAGGGCGAAAGACGATACTGATGTTGCTTCGCTTGCCTCCGAGCTTGGTGGCGGCGGTCACCGTGCGGCTGCTGGTTTGACTCTCGCATTGTCGCTTGATGAAGCCCAGGAACTCATGCGCAGCAAGCTTGTTGGGCTGTTGTCGGATGGTGGGGAAGCGTAAATGAAGCGCGGCTCCTCCGGCTTTTCCCTCATAGTGGGTGTGGACAAGCCTGAGGGCATGTCTTCGCATGATGTCGTCAATCGCTGTCGGAGAATCTTCGGCGAACGAAGGGTTGGTCATACCGGCACGCTCGACCCGCTTGCGACGGGCGTTTTACCTATATGTATCGGTCCTGCCACGAGGCTAGACCAGTTCATGACGTCTCATGACAAGCGTTACCGTGTTCGCATAGGGTTCGGCTACGAGACGACGACCGACGATAAGCTCGGAGAAATGACGGTGAGCGCCGCTGTTCCAGCTTATCTTTTCGATGAGGCGTTCGCGCGCGAGCGCGTTGCAATGCTCGTACGCCAACATACGCAAGTACCTCCGCAGTATTCGGCTATAAAGGTCGATGGCAAGAAAGCATATGAGGTTGCCCGTGCTGGCGGCACCATTGAATTGGAACCGCGTGTCATCGAAGTTTACGAAGCAGAGCTGACCGGCATGCGTGAAGGCGAAGATGGGCTTTCGTTGCAATGGATAGTGGATGTGTCGGTTTCGAAAGGCACTTATATCAGGTCGCTCGTGAGAGATCTCGGAAGGGAAGTGATGTGCCCGGCGCATGTCACGGCTCTTGAACGTCGTTCTGCAGGCAGAATCGAGCTGGGTCATTGCGTGAGCCTCGATGTGCTCGAGAGCCTCAAACAGGATGCGGCCCTCGACCCCGTGAGGGTATTGGGTTATCGTTTCGCGTTCGGTGACAATTACGAGCGTTTCGTAAACAGTGGAACGAAGCTTTATTCCGACCAAGTCGTCTTGCACGAGCCGCTTTCCATGCAATCGAGCGGGTACTCGTGTCCATGCACAACGAGCATATGCGAGAGCATGGACCCGCCGGAAAAAGATGAAATCGTTTCAGTCATTACCAACAATCGGCTGAAAGCGCTCTACTCATACAACGCAAGTTCAAACGTTTGGACACCGGCGTGTGTCTTCGCGACTGCCATTTATAGAGGCTAGAAACTGTCTTTTTTGTCGAAATCGAGCCGTTCACGTTTAAGTTACGAGTTTTCAACGATTTCCAGAAGAAATAACTTTAGAATTTGGAAGTCTTGTTGGTTTCGTACTTACATGCCCAGTACGAAGGCAACATGAAAAGGTAAACCTGGTACAAGGAGGAATCGCGTGACTACTGCAGTAGCATGGATGGCCCCGATTTGCGCAGCAATTGGCATTTGCGTTGCGGGCTATCTGGGTAGCTGGGTCCTTAAGCAGGATCCGGGTCCCGACAAGATGAACAACATTTCCCTGAAGATTCAGCAAGGCGCCCAGGCGTTCCTGATGGCAGAGTACAGAATGCTCGCCATCTTCGTCGTGGTCGTTGCCGTCATCATGGGCTTCGCGCTTTCATGGTGGACCGCAGCAGCGTTCGTGACTGGCGCCATCCTTTCGGCTGCAGCAGGTTACGTTGGCATGTTCGTCGCCACGCGTGCGAACACGCGCACGACGCATGCGGCTGAGGAGAGCGTTGCCAAGGCGCTCAACGTGAGCTTCAAATCGGGCCTGACCATGGGTCTGTGCGTTGCTTCATTCGCTTTGATGGGTCTGTCCCTCTGGCTGATCCTGCTCGTCTTTGGCGTCGACACCACGGCGCTCATGCACGAACACGTCGGCATGGTTGAAGGCTTCGCCACCGGCGCTTCCGCCGTGGCCCTGTTCGCCCGTGTTGGTGGCGGCATCTACACCAAGGCTGCCGACGTGGGCGCTGACCTCGTCGGCAAGGTCGAGGCTGGCATCCCTGAGGACGACCCGCGCAACCCGGCCACCATCGCCGACAACGTCGGCGACAACGTTGGCGACGTTGCGGGCATGGGTTCCGACCTGTTCGAGTCCTACACGGGCTCCATCCTCGCTCCGACGATTCTTGCTGCGACCTTTGCCGAGCTCGGTTACTTCGGCGCGTTCGGCAGCATTGACATGACGTGGGCCATCGTTACTCCGGTCATCATTGCTGCGTGCGGCATCATCACCTCGATCATCGGCCTGTTCGCCGTTCGCGCCAAGGAAGGCGCCGAACTGCACAAGGCGCTCAACCGCGGCACCTATCTGGCTGCCGTCATCGAGATCATCGCGATCTTCGTGATCTTCTTCCTCTGGAACGGCCAGTCCGAGATTGGCCAGCCCATCTACCTGTTCGGTTCAGTCATCTGCGGTCTGCTTGCCGGCCTCCTGATCGGCAAGACCACCGAGTACTTCTGCTCCGATCAGTACAATCCGGTTCACAAGCTCGCCGAGGCTTCCGAGACCGGCGCTGCTACCAACATCATCGAGGGTCTTTCGACGGGCATGCTCTCGACGATCATTCCGATCCTTCTCGTTTCGTTCGCCATCATCGGCGCGTACACCTTCGGCAACATGGCATTCGCCACGCCTGATGGTCAGTCCATCATGGCTGGTCTGTTCGGCGTCGCTCTCGCCGCAACGGGCATGCTGTCCAACACCGCCATCACCATCGGCGTCGACGCATATGGCCCCGTTGCCGACAACGCAGGCGGCATTGCCGAGATGTCCGGTCTGCCCGAGGAAATCCGTGAGCGCACCGACTCGCTCGACGCTGTCGGCAACACCACGGCTGCCATCGCCAAGGGCTTCGCGATTTCGTCCGCAGGTCTGGCTGCCATCTCGCTGTTCGTCTCCTATCAGGCGACCATGCATCATGCTGATCCAACGTTCAGCTTGACGCTGACCAACCCCCTGATCGTCGCCGGCATCTTCATCGGCGCCATGATTCCGTTCATGTTCGCTGCTCTGACCATGGGCGCCGTCTCCCAGGCTGCGCATGCAATGGTCGAAGAGGTCCGTCGTCAGTTCCGCGAGATTCCGGGCATCATGGAGTACGAGGCCGAGCCCGAGTACGACAAGTGCGTTGCCATCTCCACCCAGTCCGCTCTTAAAAAGATGCTGCTTCCCGGCCTGCTCGCCGTCGTGATTCCGATTGCCATCGGCTGCTTCGACCCGGCCATGCTCGGCGGCTTCCTCGCCGGCGCCGTTTCGACCGGCATGCTGCTCGCCATCTTCATGTCGAACTCCGGTGGTGCATGGGATAACGCCAAGAAGTACATCGAAGGCGGCCATCATGGCGGCAAGGGCTCCGAGGCCCACAAGGCTGCTGTTGTCGGTGACACCGTCGGTGACCCGTTCAAGGATACGTCCGGTCCTTCGATGAACATCCTCATCAACCTCATGACGATCATCTCGCTGACCTTCAGCCCGCTGTTCATCATGATTCAGTCGATGCTCTAAGAACAAGAAGCATCGCAACTCGGAAGACCCGCCTGCAAAGGCGGGTCTTTTTGTTATAAGGAGTGGATGCGTGGTGTTCCGCCGCTATTGGGGAATGGCACAGAGCTCCCAGGGAATGCTGTGCCATTTAAGTAATGCTGTTTAAACGATTGGTTTGTGGGCGGCGCGTTTGGCGTTGAGGGTGTTTTGCAACTCGACGGCGGCGGCGAACATGATTTCGCGCTCATCTGGATCGAGCGCCGCATCTGGTTTCATGTTGGCGTTCATTGCGGTGAGGGTGTCTTCCAAGTCGCCAATTTCGAGTTCTTCTACGAGGAAGGAGATGGTGCGAGCACGGTCTTCGCCATCGGAGAACGTGGCCGATGTCAATGCGCCAGCAGCTCGTGGAACTGCTGCCGAAGCGTCTGCGACGATCTGCGCAGGAGTTGCGTCGGGATTCTTCTCGAGCGCATCGAGCAGAATGCTTGCCAGTTGCCCGTTAGCAGGGTCATGCCATTGGGTTTGCGCAAGCGAGTCAATATGCTCGAGCGCCATCTGGGGATTTTGAGCAAGCAAGCTGATGAGCCTGCGTTCGAAGCGGCGTCGGCTCTTCTCGCTTTCAGACAGCGTTATAGGAGCCGCGTCCGCTTCAGCTTGAGCGGCAGGAGCATCGCTCCTGCTGTAAGTGCGGGGCGGCTGAAGATTGCCAAGTGCATCGAGCACGTCCTGCTCGCGCATTTTAAGGCGTCCTGCCAGCTGAATCGCGTAGTCTTTCGCAAGCAGCGAGGACTTGATGGGCGCAAGCACCGAAAGAGCATCGGACAATGCGCGCGTGCGTCCTTCAGCTGAGGACAGGTCATGCCGGGCGAGGCGTCGTTCGATGCCATACGAAATGAGCGGTTTTGCGCTGTCGACGAGTTCGCGCAACGCATCGCCACCTCGTTGGGAGACGAAATCAGCGGGGTCGAGGTCGTCGGGAAGCGTCACAGCACACAGCTCTACGCGTGACTTACCAGCTTCAGGTGTCATGCTCTCGTCGATGAACTCAAGTGCGCGGTCTGCTGCTCGTTGACCGGCCGCATCGCCATCGAACAAGTACACGATGCGCTTTGAGGCGTGGCGCGAGATGATGCGAATATGCTGCAACGTCAATGCCGTGCCAAGTGTGGCGACGGCGTTGCAAATGCCGCTTTCGTGCAAGGCGATGACGTCGGTATAGCCTTCGACGATGATGGCGACACCAGTGCTGGTCATCGCTCCTTTAGCCTTGTCGAGGCCATAGAGCACGCTCGACTTGTGGAACAGTGGAGTCTCCTGCGAATTGAGGTATTTCGGTTCCCCTTGTCCAATGACGCGTCCTCCGAATGCGATGCATTCGCCCTGAGGGTCGTTGATGGGGAACATCACGCGATTGAAGAAGCGGTCGCGCAACCGACCGTTGTCTCCGGCGAGCGCCACGTTCGCCTCGATCATCTCGTCGGCGGTAAATCCTTTGTCCAGCAGATGCCGCACGAGTGCCATTCTCCCAGGCGCAAAGCCGAGATGCCATTTCTTGGGGACGTTGCCTCCGAAGCCGCGCGAACCCAGATACGAGCGGGCAGCAGCCGCTTCGCTCGATTTCCCGCGCATGAGTTGGGAATGGTAGAAGCCTTCTGTTGCGGCGCACACATCGCGCAGCCGTTGCTTGCGACTCGAGGACACGCCTTGTCGCCCAGATTCCTTGATATCGATGTGGGCGCGTTCGGCAAGAGAACGAACAGCGTCGGGGAAGTTGACATCGTCGATTTTCATGATGAATCCGAAGACGTCGCCACCTTCGCCGCATCCAAAGCAGTGCCAAAGCTGTGTCGATGGGTCGATCTTGCACGAGGGCGTCTTCTCGTTGTGGAACGGGCAACAGCACCAGAAGTCACGACCGCGTTGCCTCACGGGCACGCGCTCGCCGAACAATGCCACGATATCAGTTGCTTCGCGGACTTTTTGTATGTCTTCGTCGCTTATTGCCATGCAGTTATAATAGCGCAAACGAAGATTGGAGCGACAAGCATGAGCGCGAGCAAGATACCCTATTTGGAATTGAATCCTGAAATCGAAGAAGCCATCAAGCACGATCGTGCGACAGGGCGCCAAAATCCCTATGCGTTCAACGACGAAAACGTCACGCGGCGCGAGAACAATCCACATGATCGTGCGACGCTCACGAGGACAGCATTCGCACGTGATATTGAAAAGATCATCAACATCCCTGCGTACAACCGTTACGCCGACAAGACGCAGGTGTTCTCGTTCGTCGAGAATGACGATATCTGCCGGCGCGGGCTGCATGTCCAGCTTGTGAGCCGCATTGCCCGTGGCATCGGTGAGTTGCTCGGCTTGAACCTCAAGCTCATCGAGGCCATTGCTCTCGGTCACGATTTGGGGCACACGCCGTTCGGCCATGCAGGCGAGCGCTATCTGTCCGAAAACTACGAGCAGAGAACGGGGCTGTGCTTCAGGCACAACGTGCATTCCGTGCGCGTCATGGATCAGCTCTACCGCCGCAACATCAGCCTTCAGACGCTCGATGGCGCGCTATGCCACAACGGGGAATTCGCTCAGAAGGTGCTCTATCTCGGCGACTGCTCGTCGTTCGACATGCTCGACGAAAACGTCAAAAGATGCACCGAGGACTCGAAGGAAATTAAGAAGCTCAGGCCATCGACGCTCGAAGGTTGCGTCGTGCGCGTGTGCGACATGATCGCCTATATCGGCAAGGACCGCCTCGATGCCATAGACGTTGGCGTTATCGACTCTTTGTCGATATTCGATTCTGATTACATCGGCCGCACGAACGCTCAAATCATCAGCAACATGACGGTCGACATCGTCAACAACAGCTACGGGTGCGATCGCATCTCCATGAGCGAAGAGGCTTTCCAAGATATCGTTAAAGCCAAGAAGCAGAACTACGAGAAGATCTACTTCAAGGAAGGTACCGTCTCGGAGTTCGAGAACATCGTTCAGGAGATGTTCTCTGAAATGTACGAGCGTTTGCTCTCGGACTTGCTTGCAGGGGACGAGTCGTCACCGGTGTTCCGCCATCATGTCGATGGGCTCGTGGCGAAAAGCACATCGGTGAAACGCGACGAATATCTTGCCGAAGAGCCGAATCGCATTATCGTCGACTACATTTCGTCGATGACAGACAGCTACTTCATAGCGCTGTACCATCATCTGTTCCCACAAAGTGAAAAACGCCTATTCAAGCGCGAATATTGCGATGACTTGAAGTAATATACGTATGCTTGTCAAACAACTTGAAAACCGCAGAAGGAAGTTTCAATGCTGAAGATCATCGAATCGCCAGATCCGATTCTCAACCAGGTGTGCGAACCATGCATTCCAGGGGATAAGAGCCTGAAGAAGCTCGCAAAGCAAATGGAAAAGGCAATGTACGCCAATGATGGCGTTGGCATTGCGGCACCACAGGTGGGCGTTCTGAAGCGCATCATCGTCATCGATGTTTCGCCCGAGGATGTGCGCGATCCGCTCGTGCTCGTCAATCCCGAGATTCTCGAGTTGTCAGGCGATCCCGAGATCGAAGATGAAGGTTGCCTTTCCTGTCCTGGTATCTCAGTGCCCATCGAACGCCAGCCATGGGCGCGTGTGGGCTTCTACGATCTCGATGGCGAGAGATGGGAAGTCGAAGGCGATGGGCTCCTTGCACGTTGCCTCCAGCATGAAATCGACCATCTTGACGGTAAAACCCTCTTCGAAAGTGCATCACCACGCGAGCGCATCCGTGCGCTTTCGGCATACGAAGCTGCGAAGCGCGCCGGTGCCAAGCCTGGCCAAACTTCGATTCCCGAGCCGAAGGTCCGATAATGCGCGTTGTGTTCATGGGGACTCCGAGCTTGGCGGCAACGGTGCTCGAAAAGTTGGCCGATGCCTTTGACGTTGTAGGTGTGTACTCGCGTCCTGATGCTGTGCGCGGCCGCGGCAAGAAGCTCGAAGCTTCACCTGTTAAGCAAACCGCCCTCGAACGTGGAATCGACGTATTCACGCCGGAGACGCTGCGAGATGCTGAAGTGCTCGACGAGCTGAGGTCTTTGAATCCCGATGTGATTTGCGTTGCAGCTTATGGGTCGGTTCTTCCGCCGGAAGCTCTCGAAATTCCGCGGTACGGGTGCTTGAATGTACACACGTCGCTTTTGCCGCGATGGCGGGGTGCTGCGCCCATGCAGCGCGCAATTCTCGAGCGTGACGACAACGTAGGCGTTTGCATCATGCGAATGGAAGAAGGCCTTGACACAGGTCCATATTGTAAGCGGGTCGAGTTCTCCCTAGACGACATGTATCTCGACGATGTCGAGCGCGCGTTGTCGGAGGCAGGCGCAGATGCGCTGGTTGAGGCGCTCGAAGGGCTTGAGTCAGACGGACTCGTCTGGACTGAGCAGCCTGAGTCAGGCGTGACATACGCTGCGAAAATCGAGAAGAGTGAGCTTGCGCTCGATGTTGACGATACGGCAGCGGGTTTCTGCGCGAAAGTCCGCGCATCGAGTCCGGCGCATCCAGCTCATGCGCAGATCGCTGGTCGTGGCGTGACGGTCGTCCGTGCTTCTTGCGTGGAAGACGAGCAAGGCCTCGAGCTTTCCAGCGAGCTTCAACCAGGCGAAGGCGTCTTCAGAGCTAAGCGCTTGTTTGTCATGGCATCTGATGCTCCTGTCGAGATCGAGATGCTCAAGCCTGATGGAAAGAAGATCATGGATGCCCGTTCGTTTGCCGCAGGCATCCAAGGAATAAAGAACAGCACTATTACGTGGGGGAAAGCATGAGCGAAGAGCGTGCGAACACTGATGACAATGTTAAAGATAGCGGGAAGCGAAGCGAAGAGCGCCGGTCGTGGGTTCCGAACAGGCAAGAGCGTCGTGTGAAGAGCAAGAAGGCGTTCGATCGTCAGAAGATGAACCATCTTGTCAACGACGAGAAGCCGACCTACAAAGGTGAGCTCGACCCGCGCAAAAAAGATCCGGACAAGAAACCGCGTTCGATTTCGCGTTCGGAAGAAAAGCTCATGCAGAAAGCCGAGAAGCTTGCTGCTGCGGAAGGAAACGACCGCGAACGCAACCGGGTCGTCATAACCGATTTCCGCGATCAGTACGAGAAATGCCAGGCGAGCCCAGGCCGCCTTGGAGCCCTCTATGCAACACAGCAGGTGCGTAGGCGCAAGGCGTTCGCACAGGAAGTCATCGAGTCGACGATTGACCGCTCGAAGCTGTCGGCGCAGGATCGCGCGTTTGCCACGCTGCTCACCTTGGGCGTTGTCAGCACCCAAGGGTCGCTTGACGATGTGATTAACCGTGCACTCGCAAGCCCCCGCGACATCAAGCCCGATGTGCGCGATGCGCTGCGCATCTCGACGTACGAGGTCATCTATCTGCGCAAGGCACCGCATGCAGCGGTAGACCAGGGAGTCGAGCTCGTGCGCGCGGTTGCGCCGAGTGCTTCCGGTCTTGCAAATGCGGTGCTGCATCGCATTTTGAATATGGCTGACGTCTTCCCGTTCGGAGATCCGACGAAGGACCTCGAGGCGCTCGCGCTCAATTACGCATTCCCGACATGGCTCGCAAAGCAGCTCATCGAGGATTTGGGCCCGCAGGCTGCCGTCGAGTTGATGAGGGCATCGAACGACCCAGCGCCGCTCTTCGTGTGTGTGAACGCCATCAAGGCGACCGACGAGGAAGTCGTTTCGCTTTTCGAGGAAGTCGGTGCGGATATGTCGCCTGCAGGCGCAGGTGGCATCGAGCCAGCAGGATGCTACCGGGTTTCCAATTCGCGCGTGTTGGCCGATGGTCGCATCAGGCGAATGTTCCAACAGGGAAAGATACTCGTGTCTGACGCAGCGGCGCAATCCGTTGCTGCAGCAGTTCTCGAAGATGGAGATCCCGGTCCGCTGCTCGAAGTGGGGGCAGGTCGCGGAACGAAGACGATCATGCTGCAATCTGGCTGCCAGAGGAAGTTCGGTCACCAGATGGAGTTGACGTCCATGGACAGCCACTCCTTCAAGTCCGATTTGCTCAAAGAGCGGGCAGACGAATACGGTGTCAAGATCGATGATGTCGTGACCGGCAATGCAACGCGTCTTGATTCGGTCATGCCCGAGCGCATGTTCAAGACCATTTTCATCGATGCGCCCTGCTCGGGTCTTGGCACGCTCAGGCGCCATCAGGAGATTCGCTGGCGCGTCACGCCCGAGCACATCGATGAGCTGGCGGAGACGGGCTTGGCCTTGCTCAAATCAGCAGCAAATCATGTTGAAATCGGTGGTCAGATCGTTTACGCCACATGTACCGTCACCTATGCAGAGAACAACGGTGTGGTGAAGGCCTTCCTCGAGAGCGAGGAGGGGGCAGGGTTCAAGCTCGCGCCCATCAACGGCAAGGCGGCGTTCGTATCGCAAATAACGACCGATTCGCCCGATGCCCATTTCGCGGTCAAGTTCGTGAGGAAATCGTAGGTTAAATTTCGAAACAATCGCTGGATGAACGTGTAGAATACGGCAAATATAATCTGCGACAGCAAGAGAGGTTTTCAATGGAAGAGCCGAATATCAAGGAAGTTGCAGGCCGCATCCGCGCGTTGCGCGAAGACTTCGACCTCACTATGCAGGAAATGGCAGATGCAACAGGCCGTTCGGTTGCCGAGTACGCGGCGCAGGAAAGTGGAGAGCAGGACCTCTCGTTCACGTTCCTCTACAAGTGCGCCAAGAAGCTTGGTGTCGACGTCATCGAGCTTCTGACTGGCGAGACCCCGCATCTGAAAGGCTACTCGCTCGTAAGGGCAGGCGATGGATTGTCCATCAAGCGCCGTGCGGGCTTCGAATACCTGCACAAGGCACCGCATCTGGGCAACAAGCTTGCCGAGCCGTTCGTGGTAACCGCACCGTATCTTGAGGACGAGCAGGACAAGCCCATCCACCTCTCGTACCACAAGGGCATGGAACTCGATTACATCATCTCGGGCAAGCTCCGTTTCGCCTACGAGGAGAACATCGAGGAAGTCGGCCCAGGCGACACGCTTATGTACGATTCGGGCCGCGGCCATGGCATGATAGCCATCGGGGGAGAGCCCTGCGTGTTCCTCGCAATCGTGATGAACCCGGAGAACAGCGAGATTATCTAGGCGCCGCGCTCACAAGCGTAGGCGCCGAAAGACAGAGCAGGGTGTTCAACCTTGCTGTGTCATCACGTCTCCGTACATCCATCCATTGCAAAGGAAACGATCATGAGGAACATAAACGAACGCTACGTTGACGAGACGTACGATAAAAACGGGGTCTTGCAGACGCTTTCAGTCCATTACCCCGATAACTTCAACTTTGGATACGACGTTGTTGACGACATTGGCGTAAACGATCCCGAACGCCGTGCCATGGTTTGGTGCAACCCCGAGGGCGAAGAACACGTCTTCACCTTTGCCGACATGAAGAAATGGTCCGACAAGACTGCGAACATGCTTGCTTCGCACGGCATTGGCCGTGGCGATTTCGTCATGGTCATCGTGCGTCGGCACTACCAGTTCTGGTTCATCGCCACGGCGCTTGCGAAGCTTGGCTGCGTCATGGTTCCCGCGACCTTCATGCTCAAGGAACACGACCTTGAGTATCGCCTGAACGGCGCATCCATCAAGGCGATCATCGCAACCAGCATCGGCGATATTGCCGACATCGTCGACCGGACTGTGTGCTATTGCCCTTCGGTTGAAAAGCTGTTCCTCGTCAACGGCGCAGGCGGAGGTCTCACTCCGCATGATGACGAAGGACGCTATCTTGTCGAAGACGGTAAATGCGGTCCTTCTTTGAGCGGGCCCGATGGCATTTGCGCAGCTGGAATTCAGCGCGAGGGCTGGATTGACTTCAACACTGAGGTTCGTCTGGCCTCCCCGGAATTCGAGCGCGTGGAAACACTTGCTGCAGAGCCTATGTTGATGTACTTCTCGAGTGGTACGTCGGGCAATCCGAAGATGGTTCTGCACAACTCGTCGTATGCCATCGGCCATCTTCCCACGGCCAAGCATTGGCACAATGTCGATCCTGACGGCATCCATTTCACGATTGCCGACACGGGTTGGGGCAAAGCGGTCTGGGGCAAGTACTATGGCCAGTGGCTTATGGAAGCGTGCGTGTTCACGTACGACTTCGACCGCTATCACGCTGATGAGATTCTCAGATTGATTGAGAAATACCAGATCACGACGCTGTGTTGCCCGCCAACCATGTATCGCCTCATGATGCAGACCGATTTTGACGAGTATGATTTGTCATCGCTGAAGTATTCGACTACGGCGGGCGAGGCGCTCAACCCCGACCTGTTCGATTTCTGGAAAGAGCACACAGGTCTGACGATTTTCGAAGGCTTCGGCCAGACCGAGACGACGCTTTCCATTGCGAACCTTAAGAACACAAACCCGCGACCCGGGTCGATGGGAAGGCCGAACCCTCTCTTCACAGTCGAGATCCAGCGTGACGACGGAAGCCGCTGCGAAGTCGGCATGACCGGCGAGATTTGCATCAAGACGGATCCGTATCCGGCCGGTTTGATGATGGAGTACTACCGCGATCCTGAGAAGACCGCTGACGCTGTTTACGATGGCTGGTACCACACGGGAGATACAGCCTGGTGTGACGAGCAGGGCTACTTCTGGTACGTAGGGCGCAATGACGATGTGATCAAGTCGAGCGGTTACCGCATCGGCCCGTTCGAAATCGAGAGCGTGCTTCTCGAGCATGATGCCGTCCGCGAATGCGCCGTGACCGGAGTGCCCGACCCCGTTCGCGGCAAAGCCGTAAAAGCGACGATCGTGCTCGCTGCAGACGTGGGTGAAGCGCCAGACCGCGCCTTACAAGTACCCGCGTGTAATCGACTACGTCGACGAGCTGCCGCGCACTGTCAACGGGAAGATCCGTCGTGTGGCCATTCGCCAACAAGACGAGGACAAGAACATAGACGGGCTCGTGTAATGGGTATCCCCGAATCGTTGCGCATTGCCCTGCGTCCCGTGACGCTGGTCGTCGGGCATTACGGAGTGGGGAAGACGAACTTTTCAGTCAACCTTGCCATCGATCTCGCCGAAGAGGGCAACGATGTCACGCTTATTGACCTCGACATCGTGAACCCGTATTTCCGCGCGAGCGAGCAGCGCCGCGTGCTCGAAGAGCATGGGGTCACGCTCGTGGCTCCCGTGTTCGCCGAAGCAGGTTCAAGCCTCGATGTGCCCAGCCTGACGGGTAAGATTGCACCTTCGATCGAGATGGCGCGCGAGGGTCGTTACGTCATTCTCGATGTGGGCGGGGACGATGCTGGTTCGGTTGCCGTCGGTCGCTATGCGCGCTTCATCAAGCAACATGATTACGCCATGCTTTGCGTTCTGAACAAGTACCGCAATCTTGTTCAGGATCCTCCCGATGCTGTCGAGAATCTACGCGAGATCGAGACAGCCAGCCGGCTGGAGGCAACCGCATTCGTAAGCAACGCGCATTTGAAGGGCGAGACGACTGCAGAGGTTATCGAGCAGGGAAGAGAGTATGCGAGCGAAGTTGCAAAGCTCGCCGACCTTCCGCTGGTTGCAACGTGTGTTTCACCTGCTTTAACAGAAATGTCACAAATCGCCGACGGCTACCCCGTTAAGATGTACGTCAGAAGCCCCTGGGAATAGTGTAATCTTTTAAAAGTGTTGCTGAATCCTGCGGCGGGTTATGCGAAGCGAAGTCAAGCGAATTTGCGTGAGAGATCGAGGCTCAATCCAAATTCGCGGTGAGCAAAGCATAGCCCGCCGCAGGATTCAGCAGACAAACGGAACAGGATTCCCAGTCTAGAGACGAGAGGGAAGATATGGCTCATATCGAAGTAGATGAGTTCTTCTGCAAGGGATGCGGTCTCTGCACGACCGTGTGCCCGCGCGGAATCGTTGAACTCAACAACGAAGTCATCACCGACAAGGGCTACCATCCCGCGCATTGCATCGATCAAAGCCAATGCACTGGCTGTGCTACGTGCGCCGTGATGTGCCCTGACGTCGCGATTACGGTTTGGAGGTGAGAAACATGGCAGAGAAAGTACTCATGAAGGGCAACGAGGCTATCGCCGAGAGCGCCATCCGCGCAGGTTGCCGATTCTTCTTCGGTTACCCGATCACCCCGCAGACCGAGCTTGCAGCCTACATGGCCAAGCGCATGCCCAAAGAGGGCGGCACCTATCTGCAGGCGGAAAGCGAAGTCGCTGCCATCAATATGGTGTACGGCGCATCCGCCGCTGGTGCACGTGTCATGACGAGCTCTTCGTCGCCTGGCGTTTCGCTCAAGAGCGAGGGTGTCTCCTACATCGCAGGCGCCGACCTTCCGTGCCTGATCATCAACATCGAGCGTGGTGGTCCGGGTCTCGGTTCCATCCAACCGTCGCAGTCTGACTATTGGCAGGCGACACGTGCGCTTGGTCATGGCGACTTCCAGATGGTCGTTTATGCGCCTTCGACTGTTCAAGAGATGTCCGACTTGGCGTACGGCGCATTCGACATTGCCGACAAGTACCGTACGCCTGTGATGATCTTGGGCGACGGTATGCTCGGACAGATGATGGAGCCGGTCGAGCTTCCCGAGCCGCGCACCGAGCTTCCCGAGAAGCCGTGGGCGACAACTGGTCATGGCAATACACGTGAAAAGAACATCGCCAACTCGCTGTACCTCGTAGCCGAAGAGCTTGAACGCACGAATTTCGAGCGTTTCGAGCGCTATGACGAAATCAAGGCCAACGAGCAGATGAGCGAACAGGTTGATTGCGATGATGCCGATATCATCATCGTTGCGTTTGGAGCCTCATCGCGCATTGCGCGCTCTGCCGTGCGCGCTGCACGCGAAGAGGGCATCAAGGCGGGTCTGTTCCGTCCGATCACGCTCTGGCCGTTCCCTGTCGATGCTTTGAAGGCGACGGTTGGCAAGGCGAAAGCCTATTTGTCCGTCGAGATGAACATGGGCCAGATGGTCGACGATGTGCGCTTGGTCGTCGAGGGTGCTGCGCCTGTTGAGTTCTATGGTCGCACCGGCGGCGTCATCCCGACGCCTGCAGAGGTGCTCGACAAGATTCGCGAGATCAACGAAGGGCTGGGTGATTAACAATGGCCCAAACAGAAGAGAAGCTCGTTTACGAGCGTCC
Source organism: uncultured Coriobacteriaceae bacterium (assembly GCA_902779135.1). Taxonomy (GTDB): domain Bacteria; phylum Actinomycetota; class Coriobacteriia; order Coriobacteriales; family Eggerthellaceae; genus UBA9715. Next base: position 21,219 of record CACZAR010000032.1, read on the forward strand.
GCATTCCCTTGCGCGATTCGTTACGAACTATTGCCCGGGTTGCACGCACGGTATCGTCAACCGCCTCGTGGCTGAGGTCATTGACGAGCTCGACATCGAAGGCGATACGATTGGCGTTTCGCCCGTCGGTTGCTCGGTTATGATGTACAACTTCTTCAACTGCGATTTCCTCGAAGCAGCTCATGGGCGTGCTCCTGCGGTTGCCACGGGTGTGAAGCGCGTCCATCCCGATAAGGTCGTGTTCGCATACCAGGGCGACGGTGACCTTGCTTCGATTGGCATGGCAGAGACGGTACATGCCGCCACGCGTGGCGAGCACATCACCATCATCTTCATCAACAATGCCATCTACGGCATGACTGGTGGACAGATGGCTCCGACGTCGTTGCCGAACCAGGTTACGCAGACCTCTCCGTATGGACGCGATGTTTCGACGGCTGGTTATCCGGTTCGCGTGTGCGAGCTGCTCAGCTCTCTTGACGGCGTGGCGTACCTCGAGCGCGTGACGGTTGATTCACCCAAGAATATCCGCAAGGCGAAGAAGGCCATCAAGAAAGCCTTCCAGAATCAAATCGATGGCATCGGATACTCGCTTGTCGAGGTTGTAAGCACGTGCCCGACGAACTGGGGCATGACTCCAACCGATGCATTCGAGTGGATGCGCGAGAACATGCTTCCGTATTACCCGCTTGGCGTCTACCGTGACGTTGTGGCCGAGGGTTATGCGAATGCCGCTGAGGCTGCGGCAGCTCGTGCCGCCGATTGCCCCATTGCCATGGCTGAGAACCCCCAGCTTGCAGAGCTGCCCAACAAGCGCAAGGTGCAAGATGCCATGAACAAGGCTCAGGGAGGTGAGCAGTAATGGAGGAGATGCGAATCGTTTTCGCCGGCTTCGGCGGCCAGGGTCTGCTCTTTGCTGGCAAGGTAGTAGCCTATGCTGGCCTCATCGACGACCATGAGGTCTCGTGGCTTCCTTCGTATGGTCCCGAGATGCGCGGTGGTACGGCGAACTGCTCGGTAACGCTTTCTGATGAGCCGATTGGCAGTCCATTGATTTCCAACCCCAACGTTTTGATTGCGATGAACAATCCGTCGCTCATCAAGTTCGAGGGTGACGTGACTCCCGGCGGCAAGATCTTCATCGATACGTCGCTGATCAATCGCACGCCTGAGCGCGATGACTGCGAAGTCTATGCGCTCGAGGCCACCAACATGGCTGAGGAAGAGGGTCTCAAGGGCCTTGCCAACATCGTTCTTGTCGGCAAGATGCTCAAGGAAACCGGCTTCTGCACATACGAGACGATCGAAGCAGCCATCCGCAAGACCGTCCCGCCTCGCAAGGCCGCTCTCATCGATAAGAATCTCCAGGCTTTGAAGTTGGGTATGGAGAACTAAGCGAATGAGTCAATGGGACAGCCCCAATGGCTAATGCAACTGAAGGGCTGGAACCGAACGGTTCCAGCCCTTTTCAATTCTCTAAGTCGTCGGCGAGTCGTTGGGGTAGTCCCATTGACTCGTTCTACAGATGCTCGATGGACAAGGAGAGGTTCTCGTTCACGAGGGCCTCTCGCGCGCATGTTTGGACGAAACGAATCACGTAAGCCTGCATGCCAGGGTCGATGTCGTACTCGTTGATGGCAATGGTGATCTTCGTCGGCACGCAGATTTCCGAAAGGCAATCGGCAAGTGCTGAGAGGTTCTTTCCGTAGTAATCCGGGAAGTTGAGTTTACGGGCGACATAGTCATGAAGCGTCTCTTGGTTTGCGCAGCGGGCGCCGATGATGCGCACTTCTCTCGTTTCGGTTGGGATGCCGTGTTTCATCTGCGATTCTCCTAATAAAGCTGTTCGAATGTATTGTAGTGATCGTCCGTATAGAAGATGAGCCCGTCGTTCGAATATACGATTCGCTTGGAATTGCGGTAGCCGCCATCGTAGTCTATGTCACACTCGAACCATTCTCGGCCAGGGGCATCGGGCAGAGCGCCGTCGTCGTTGGAGTAACCACCACCGCCAATGCTTTTGCCTGGCAAGATATCCCAAAGGTTTCCCTCGGTGTTCACCCAGCCTGCTTTGCGCGCTTTCGTTTTGGTGATGTAGTTCGAAGGAACGTGGCCATAGAGATGGATGTAGAGTGCCACTTCCTCCTTCGAGGTGTACTCGCCGTTTTCTTTGACGGTCAGATTCTGCGAAGGCGTTGAGGCGGATGACGCCGAAACAACCGCTGACGCAGAGCTTGACGAAGCGGTTGCCGGGTTGTTCGTCAAACCGCTGTTCCCGCTTATCGAAGGCTGCGCAAAGAAGGCGATTGCGAATACGACAATCGCGAGCAAGACGGTTAGTATCGGGCGTGTGGTCTTGTTCATGATTTTGATTATACCCAAGATGCTTTGCGGTATCCTGTGAACAGTCCTTTAAGGCGGTACAGAGAGACCGGCAAGGCGATACATACGCAGGGTCTGTCTGTGCATACACGGCGAAGCAGAACAGGATCCATCGTAGCTTTACTCGATGGGCCAGGATGCAGATTGGAGAGTGTATGACAGATACATTGAACGTCAAATCAATCGTCATGGAAGCCGACGAGATCGAGCGTTCGCTCACGCGCATCGCGCATCAAATCCTCGAGAAGAACAAAGGCGCAGAAAACATTGCCATCGTGGGCATCGTCACACGTGGAGACCTGCTGGCAAAACGCCTCGTAGACAAGATCGAGGCAATCGAGGGAGTTCGCGTGCCGCTTGGACGCCTCGACATCAGCTTCTACCGCGACGACTTCGCGACGTACGTTTCCCCCGAAGTGCTTTCAACCGACATCATGTTCGACATCGATGGGCGTGACATCGTGCTCGTCGACGATGTGCTGTATACGGGCCGCACCATCCGAGCAGCGCTCGATGCGCTCATGGATATCGGCCGCCCCGAGACAGTCCAGCTTGCTGTATTGATTGATCGTGGGCACCGTCAGCTTCCGATTCGGGCCGATTACGTCG
>CACZAR010000033.1 GCA_902779135.1 uncultured Coriobacteriaceae bacterium
CGGATGGCACAGGGCTCCCAGGGAAGGGTGTGCCACCAAAATGGCACACCCTTCCCTGGGAGCCCTGTGCCATCCGGAGCGCCCTTCCCTGGTAACAGTGTGCCATCCGGATGCGTTCCAACAAGCAGACTCGAAGAGCTTGAACCCCATCCTGTGCTACGATGATTTTCATGGGTAGCTAGTCGGGTTTATTTCGTCTTTTGTCAATAAGCAACCAATTCGACACTATCACCCGCTTTTGAAAGGGGGCCGCCATGCGGAATTCTTTCCATGACTTCTTGTTCTCGAAGGGCTATTTGGTCGGCGAGGGCGAGTCCGAGCATGCGCCCGAGGCTCTGACGGCGCTGGCAAAGCTGTTCAACATCCGCATCACGTCGAATCCGGGATGGGCGAGCATCGACATGGTGAAGGTCGCCTCTCGCAACCTGGATGAGCACGTTCCGCCACCGTTTTACCAGGGGTTTCCCGAATCGGTGAAGCAGCTTCCCATCGGTGCACTCGTTTTGGACCGCTTGATCCACTACACGCGCACGTACGGGTTCGGCGATTTCTCGACGCCAGGGCATTCCCTGTTCGAGGAAGAGGTTGTGCGCAAGTGCTTCGACGAGAAAGTCGAAGTGCGCGAGCTTGCCATCATCAGCATGCCCGAAGCGATAAAGCTGCTTCACAACACCGTCACCTCACTGCTCGCCAGTTCGCGTCCTTTGAGCGATGCGCAGTACGAGCTCGTCCAGAATTACATCAAGGATTACGACTACCACGTTACCGAATGCAACTGCAAGGACACTGCCGTGCGGTTGCTGCTCGACTCCCGTGATACGTCGTACGCGAGGCTGCTCAAGCTTTCCGACGCCATTCGACTTGTCGAGACGCTGCAATTCAAGAAATACGACAGCAAAGACATCAAGAAGCTGAACTTGCGCAACCAGGACCGCAAGTTCCTGACCCACGTGCTCGATTACATTTTCGAGCACGGCATGTGCGACCTGCGCACGTGCTGCGAGAAAAGGAAGCTGTGGAAAGGTCTGCTGCACCACCTGCACTACAAGGCCAAGAACGAAACTGCGGCGCAGTTCCTCGATGCCATACGCAACGATGAGCCGCGCTCCGTGTACTCGGATTTCGAGCGAGCGGTGGGCGAGGGGCGCATCAGAGATGCCGTGGATGTGCTTCGCAACGAAAAGGGCGAAGGTGCGGTTTTGCGCAACCTCGATTACCTGCTCAGCCGGTGCAAGAGTGACGATGAGGTCGATTATGTGCTCGATGTCATCGACGGCAAGAACAAGATCCTGCTCATCCAGTTGTTGCTCCATTACTACACTGCGAGCCCCTACGCTCGCCGCGTCTTCAGGTTCCAGAAGTTCGGCTTGATGCATTTGCATGAGGAAACGGCCAAGGAAGCCAGAGCCCGTCGCACGGCTCTCGACGCGCAAGCCGTATCGCGCGTCAACATGCATTTGTGGTCGGTGCTCGAGGACGCTTGCAAGGGGACGCTCGGCAAAGTGTATGTCGACGAGGGCATGAAGCGCATTGCGCTGCCGTTGCAGGAAGGCACGTCGATGGGCGGCGTGGGCACGCTGCCACGAGGGTCGCGCCTGTCCATTCCCGAAGGCGAGAAGATTCGCGCGTTCACGTATTGGGAGCTCGTCGATGATATCGACTTGAGCGCGTTCGGCGTGTCCGAAGATGGGGAGCAGATCGAGTTCTCGTGGCGCAACCTGTTCGATGAAGATGACGACCCCATGAACGACGAGGCTATTGTGTTCTCAGGTGATGAGACATCGGGCTATAACGGCGGATCGGAGTTCTTCGACATCAGCCTCGACGCCTTCAAGGAGGAATATCCCTACACGCGCTATGTCGTGTTGTGCAACAACGTGTACAGCGGAGATCCTTTCAGCGACTGCCTTTGCAAAGCCGGCTACATGATGCGCGACGAGGTGGATTCGGGCGAGGTCTTCGAGCCGAAGACCGTCAAGTCGTCGTTTGCCATCACCTGCGCATCCACGTTTGCGTACCTGTATGCGATCGATTTGCAAACCCGCGAGATCGTCTGGCTGAACGTCTCGCGCGACAGCCGAGAGCGGGTTGCGGGCGAGACGAAGATGGCTTTCCTGCTGGACTACCTCAACGTCACTGACGTCATCAACCTGCATGATTTCGCATGCATGCTCGCAACCGAGGTTGTCGACGACCCGTCGAGGGCCGATGTCGTGTTCAGTGACTCCTATCAGCCTTCGCGCGAGGGTGTCGAGCTCATCCGCAGCTACGACTTCGAACGCGTCATGCAATTGCTGAACTGAGAGGCGGCGTTTCACGGAGACTGCGCCGGAGAGGCGGCCTTCTTGCTCTGTTTTGCGCAAACGCCGTTTTGGAGCATCTTCGATGCTCAATTGACCTATATGGGAAACTGCTATTATTGTCGGCATGAATGCGATTGAGCAAAATGATGCAGCCAAGCTCACGGGCCTGACCTCAGCGGAGGTCACCGAACGTGTTGCTGCGGGCAAGGTGAACGTCAACACTGACGTCACCTCCAGGAGCATCGGGCGCATCTTCAGGGACAACCTCTGCACGCTGTTTAACTTGGTGAACGTCATTTTGGGCGTGGCCATCTTCCTCACGGGGGCGTACAGCAACCTCGTGTTCATGGCTGTCATCGTGGCCAACATCGTTATCGGCATCTTCCAGGAAATCCGCGCCAAGATGATGATCGACCAGCTCAGGGTCATCACATCCACGCGCGCCCACGTTGTGCGCAATGGCGAGCGCGAAGACATCCCCGTCGACCAGCTTGTACTCGATGATATGATCGAGCTTGGGCGAGGCGACCAGGTTCCCTCGGACAGCGTAGTGCTGCAGGGTTCGTGTTCGGCGAACGAGAGCCTCATCACCGGAGAATCAGATGTCATTCCCAAGAAACCGGGCGACGAGCTGATGTCGGGTTCGTTCATCGTGTCGGGCTCGGCCGTCGCGCGCGTGAATGCCGTCGGCACCGACAACTATGCGAGTCACATCAACAACGACGCAAAGGCGTACAAGAAGGTGCGAAGCGACATCATGGAGTCGCTCAACATCATCGTGAAGTACGTCAGTATCTCGCTCGTTCCGCTGGGCATCTTGCTGTTCGGCAAGGAGATGCTGTTCAGCCCGCATGGCGACATGACAAGCGCCACCTTGCATACATCCGCAGCGCTCATCGGGATGATTCCCCAGGGCCTGATCCTGCTTACCAGTGCGGTGCTTGCCGTCAGCGTTTTCCGCTTGGCGCAGCATCGCGTCCTCGTGCAACAGATTTACTGCGTCGAGACGCTCGCGCGCGTCGACGTGGTCTGTCTCGACAAGACCGGCACCATCACCACTGGTGAGATGGAGGTCGACGAGGTCATCCCGCTCGAGGGATCGACGTACGACGAGGTGCTCCATGCGCTCAAGGCGCTCGTAGCAGTTCAAACTGAGCAAGGAAACGAGACATCGCGAGCGCTCGTCGAATACGTTGAGAACATGCAAGAGTCTGCGACGCCCGACCAGCTCATCTCCGGCAAGGTGCGCTCGATTCCGTTCTCGTCGGAGCGGAAGTACTCGGGCGTGTGCTTCGGCAGCGATGCGGGCAACTATGCGCTCGGCGCGGCCGAGTTCGTTTTGAAGGGCCACGACAGGCTCGAAGAAGTACAGGACATGATCAAGCGCTTGGCGGGCGTGCGGCGTGTCGTTGTGGTGGCCCGCGTCGACGATTTCGACGAGGAAGATGCGATTACGGGCAACGTCGATCCGCTTGGCCTTGTGTTCGTCAAGGACCAGGTCCGCTCGACGGCGCGCAAGACGCTCGAATACTTCAGGGACCAGATGGTACGCGTGAACGTGATCAGCGGCGATTCACCTGTGACGGTCAGCAAGGTCGCGAAGTCGGCTGGCGTGCTCGGCGCAGATCGCTGCGTCGACATGAGCACCGTGACCACTCAGGAAGAGCTCGAACGCGTCGCGGCGGAATGCCGCGTGTTCGGTCGCGTGAGCCCCGACCAGAAGAAGCAGCTTGTCGAGGCATTGCAGCGCCAGGGGCATATCGTCGCTATGACGGGCGACGGCGTAAACGACGTGCTCGCGCTGCATGCGTCCGACTGTTCGGTGGCCATGGGCTCGGGTTCCGACGCCGCGCGCTCGATTGCCCAAATCGTCCTGCTCGACGATGATTTCGCGACCATGCCGAACATCGTCGCCGAAGGCAGGCGGTCCATCAACAACTTGCAGCGCTCCGCTGTTCTGTTCCTGACCAAGACGCTCTACTCGATCGGCTTGGCGGTGCTGTTCGTGCCGATTGTGGCCTACGACTTCCCGTTTACGCCCATCCAGCTGTCCGTTCTCAGCGCGTTCACGATCGGCATTCCGTCGTTCGTGCTGGCACTCGAGCCGAACCAAGATCGAAACAGGGGCAAGTTCCTGCGCAACGCCGTGACGCGCGCCATCCCAGGCGCGGTCGCGGTTTTGCTGGTCATCGTGGCATCGATCTTTGCGGCAGGAGCCATGGGCGCTTCGCAGCTCGAGTTCCAGACGATGTGCGTGCTCACCTCGTCGGTTGTCGGCATGAACGTGGTCGCGCGTCAGTCGATGCCGTTCAATGCGATCCGCATCGCAATGTTCGTTTTCTGCACGGCAGGTCTCTTGTTCTGCATTTTCGGCTTGAGCTCGTTCCTCGTGCTCGCGAATTTGTCTTCGGAGCTCATCATCGCTTCCGTGATCATCACCGCGGTTGTGATGGTTGCGTTCAACATTGCCTACAGCAAGGTCATCAAGTATCAGAAGTCGTACCTCGACGCGCTCGAGGCTGAGCAGATTCGCGAACGCGAAGAAGAGTTCGCTCGCGACGCGAAGCCTCTCGCCGCTTAGGAAAGTTGGAACAGTATGGGTCTTGACGAGTCGAGGGAAACGATACGGGCGATTGACGAGCAGATTGCCAGTCTGTTCGTCAAGCGCATGGAGGCAGCGCGCGATATCGCTGCGTACAAGCAAGAGCAAGGGCTGCCCGTCGAGGACGTGCAGCAAGAAGCCTGTGTTCTCGCCGATCGCGGAGCGCTCGTCGAGGACGAGGAACTGCGCCCGTTCTATCTCGAGTTTCTTCAACACACGATGGACGTGAGCAAAAGCTGGCAGCGCCACCTGATGCAAGCAAATGCGGAGGAAGACGCTGACGGCCAAAAGCACGATGATGCACCAGGAGGCTTGCCGGCATGAACATGATGAACATGGATTTCAAGCGGAAGCTTCCTATCCCGATGGAGACGAAGGAAATGTATCCGCTGTCGGACGATCTGTCCAGCGTGATCGAGAAGCGCACTGCGGAGCTGAAAGCCATCTTCGAAGGCGAAAGCGATAAGATGGCGCTCATCATCGGCCCGTGTTCGGCGGACAACGAGGACAGCGTTCTCGACTACGTTTCGCGCTTGGTGCCCGTGCAGGAGAAAGTGGCCGACAAGCTGCTGATCGTTCCGCGCGTCTACACGCACAAGGCGCGCACCACCGGAGACGGTTACAAAGGTCTCGTCCACCAGCCCGATCCCAATGCCCAGCCCGATCTGTTCAAGGGCATCATCGCTATGCGCGAGATGCACATGCGCGTCGTCAAGGAAACGGGGTTTGTCAGCGCCGACGAGCTGCTGTATCCCGAGCACTACAAATACGTGGATGACCTGCTGGGATACGTGGCCGTGGGCGCGCGCAGCGTCGAGAACCAACAGCATCGCCTGACGGCCAGCGCCGTCGGGTGCCCGGTGGGCATGAAAAATCCGACGAGTGGCGATCTGACCGTCATGATGAACGCTATCGCCGCCGCGCAGCGCCAGCACGATTTCATCTACCGCGGATGGGAAGGCCGCTCTGCCGGCAATCCGCATGCGCATGCGATTCTGCGCGGTTACGTGAACCGCCAAGGCGTCACGCATCCGAACTACCATTACGAGACGTTGCAGTACCTCGCGAGCCTTTTCGCGAAGTGGAGCCCGCAGAATCCGGCGGTCATCATCGACTGCAACCATTCGAACAGCGGGAAGAACCCCTTCGAGCAGCCGCGCATCATGAAGGAAGTGCTGCACTCGTGCCCTTACGATTCAGACTTGAAGCGTCTCGTGAAGGGCTTCATGGTCGAGAGCTACATCGAGGATGGCAACCAGCCGGTCGATGGCGGGGTGTACGGCAAGTCCATCACCGACGCCTGCCTCGGCTGGGAAAAGAGCGAGTGCCTCATCTACGAGTTCGCAGAGTTGCTGTAAGTGGCGCTAGCTCAAGAACGCTTCGTTAACTTTCAGGTTGAGCGAACGGGCGATGGCGCGCAGGTCGTCGTCGGTGATCGTATTGGCAAACTCGGAAGATCCGCCGTTCATGGCAATCGCCAGGCCGTGGATCTTTGCAGCCTTCTCGACGGTTTGCATTAACCCGAACGTGGAGTCGAAATCGGGCCCGCTCGCGAACAGGCCGTGCTGGGCCCAGATGACCGCGTCGTAGGTCTTCATGAGCTCGCTCGTCGCTCGTGCAAGCTCCATGCTCCCCGGAACCATGCAGGGCACGACGCCGATTCCCTTGGGGAACACCATGATGCACTCGGTGTGGGCTTTCCACAGGGCGCGTGTAATGATGCGGGCGTCGAGCGGTATGATCTTGCTCAAAGCAATCACGTTGTCGGGATGCGCATGGTAGAGGATGCGGTGCGTGGGGTCCGCTGAAGCAAGTCGCACGCTGTGAATCAGGAAATGGCTGGCGAACTCGCTTGTCGGCATGCCCCCATCTTTGAGGCCCCAGACGAGGCGCCACGAGTCGCCGGCAGCGTTGATCTCGACGATGCCGACGTTGAAGCTCGGGTCGAGTTGCACATTGCGCATGTAACGCCCAGCGCCCGTAACCGCGAAATAGGCGCCTGCGAGATTCTTCGCCTGGACGCTCATCTTCACCCAGCTGCTGGGCACGTCATAGAAGAACGATTTGCAGGAATCGACTTCCGCATGCGTCATGCGGTAGCTCAGATTGCCACCGTTGCGCTCGTGCCAGCCTTCTTGCCAGCCATCGCTGCAGAGGCGGATGAAACCACGCATGAACGGCAAGTTCTCGACAGCAACGCCGGAGACAGCTCCCTTGACTGCCGAAACGCCCTGTCCGAATGCATCTTGCATGGTGCCGAAAACATCCATCGCCAAACGCTCCCTTCTTGCTTATAAGGACGGCCCCAAGCGGGGCCGTCCTCATCATTCAGTGTCGCCTGCCAGCGTGCGGCAGCTGCTGTGCTGCTCTTAGAGCTGCGGACCTGCAGCCACGAGAGCCTTGCCGGCCTCGTTGGTCTCGTACTTCACGAAGTTCTTGATGAAGCGGCCTGCCAAATCTTCTGCCTTGGCATCCCACTCGGCGGCGTCTGCATAGGTGTCGCGCGGGTCGAGGATTGCCGGGTCGACGCCGGGCAGCTCGGTGGGAACCTCGAAGTTGAAGACCGGGATCATCTTGGTCGGGGCCTCCAGCACGCTGCCGTCGAGGATGGCGTCGATGATGCCGCGCGTATCCTTGATGGAGATGCGCTTGCCGGTGCCGTTCCAGCCGGTGTTGACCAGGTAGGCCTTGGCGCCGGACTGCTCCATGCGCTTGACGAGCTCTTCAGCGTACTTCGTCGGGTGCAGCTCGAGGAATGCCTGGCCGAAGCAAGCGGAGAACGTCGGGGTGGGCTCGGTGATGCCGCGCTCGGTGCCGGCGAGCTTCGCCGTGAAGCCGGAGAGGAAGTAGTACTTCGTCTGCTCGGGGGTCAGGATCGAGACCGGCGGCAGGACGCCGAATGCGTCAGCCGACAGGAAGATGACGTTGTCGGCAGCCGGGCCAGACGAGATCGGGCGCACGTTCTTGACGATCTTTTCGATGTGGTCGATCGGGTAGGACACACGGGTGTTCTCGGTGACGCTCTTGTCGGCGAAGTCGAGCTTGCCGTTCTCGTCACACGTGACGTTCTCGAGCAGGGCGTTGCGCTTGATGGCGTTGTAGATGTCGGGCTCGGACTCGGGGTCGAGGTTGATGACCTTCGCGTAGCAGCCGCCCTCGAAGTTGAAGACGCCGTTGTCGTCCCAGCCGTGCTCGTCGTCGCCGATGAGCAGACGCTTCGGGTCGGTCGACAGCGTGGTCTTGCCGGTGCCGGACAGGCCGAAGAAGATGGCGGTGTGCTCGCCGTTCATGTCGGTGTTCGCCGAGCAGTGCATGGCGGCGATGCCCTTGAGCGGCAGGTAGTAGTTCATCATCGAGAACAGGCCCTTCTTCATCTCGCCACCGTACCAGGTGTTGATGATGACCTGCTCCTTGCTCGTGACGTTGAAGGCTGCGACGGTCTCGGAGTTCAGGCCGAAGTCCTTGTAGTTCTCAACCTTGGCCTTCGAAGCGTTGTAGCACACGAAGTCGGGCTCGAAGTTCTCGAGTTCCTCGTCAGTCGGGACGATGAACATGTTCTTGATGAAGTGAGCCTGCCAAGCGACCTCGAGGATGAAGCGCACAGCCATGCGGGTGTCGGCGTTGGCGCCGCAGAAGCAGTCCATGACGAACAGGCGCTTACCGTCGAGCTGCTTGACGGCGATGTCCTTCATGGCAGCCCAGGTTTCCTCGCTCATGACGTGGTTGTCGTTGGGGTAACCCTCGGTCGTCCACCAGACGGTGTCCTTGGAGTTCTCGTCCATGACGATGTACTTGTCCTTGGGGGAGCGGCCCGTGAAGATGCCGGTCATTACGTTGACGGCGTCCAGTTCGGTGAGCTGACCCTTGTCATAGCCGGTGAGCTCGGGTTTCATCTCTTCTTCGAACAGCATTTCGTACGAAGGGTTGTAGACGATTTCCGATGCGTGGATACCGTACTGCTCAAGATTGATTGCCATAGTTTCGAACTCCTTGCTCGACGCTTAACATGCTGTGTTCCATACTACTCCTCTTCATACCAAGTTGTACGAGTTAGTTGCTGGTAATTGCATTTCGACGGCAAGCGGCATGCTTTGGAGAATGCATCCCCAAAGCGGAACTGCCAAATCACGAAACTGCACCAAAATGGGGGAGCGGCAACGGCGCCGCTCTGATAAACTCTGTGCGTTTGTCTGTCGTTTTGAGGAGTGTGTCGTGGCAGAAGAGACACGCGAGCATTTCAAGTCTCGCATCGGGTTCATTTTCGTGGCCGCTGGTTGCGCCATCGGCCTTGGAAATGTTTGGCGTTTTCCCTACATCACGGGCCAGTACGGCGGTGCGGCGTTCATCGTCTTGTACCTCATCTTCTTGGTCGTGTTGGGATTGCCGGTCATGGTGATGGAGTTCGCCGTGGGCCGTGCGAGTCAACGGTCGACAGCCCGCTCGTTTGATGTGCTGCCCTCGAAGAAGAACTTCAGATGGTTTGGATGGTGGGGCTACGTCGGCTCGATGTTGCTGCTCATGTTCTACACGACCATCTGCGGCTGGATGCTCTCGTACATTCCCAAGATGGCGTCGGGCATGTTCAACGGCGCAGTTGCAGACACAACTGCTGCTGCGTTCGGCGCGATGGTGTCGAACCCGTCCGAGATGATGGCGTGGATGCTCGTCTCGGTCGCCGTGGGCGTCATCGTGTGCGCGCTGGGTATTGAGAAGGGCGTCGAGCGTGTGTCGAAGTTCATGATGTCGGCTCTGCTCATCATCATGATCGCGCTGTGCGTGCGTGCCGTCACGCTGCCAGGTGCGGGCGAAGGTCTCGCGTTCTATCTGCTGCCTGATTTCGGCCATCTCTTTGCCGGTGATACAACTGCCGCGCAGATCGGCTCGTTTGGCAATGCCGTGTACGCCGCCATGGGTCAGGCGTTCTTCTCGCTGTCGGTCGGCATGGGTGGCCAGGCCATCTTCGGTTCGCGCATCGGGCGCGAACGCAGCCTGACCGGCGAGGCGCTCTCAACCGTGGGCATGGACACCGGCGTTGCGATCATGGCCGGCCTCATCATCTTCCCCGCCTGTTTCGCCTACGGCATCAACCCCGAAGCGGGCCCGTCGCTCGTGTTCCAGACGCTCCCGGTCGTGTTCGGCCAGATGCCTTTCGGCAACGTGTGGGGTGCGCTGTTCTTCGTGTTCATGGGCTTCGCCGCCCTCTCGACGGTCATCGGCGTGTTCGAGCTGCTCGTCACGTGGTGCATGGACCGCTGGGGCTGGTCGCGCAAGCAAGCCGTCATCCGCAACGGCGTTTTGCTCGCCGTGCTGAGCATCCCGTGCGTGCTCGGCATGAACGTATGGAGCGGCATCGCCATCCCAGGCATCGGCGACATCTCGAGCATCGAGGACTTCATCGTGTCCAACAACATCCTGCCGCTCGGTGGCATCATCTTCGCCATCTTCTGCTGCAGCAAATGGGGTTGGGGCTGGGACAACTTCCTAGCTGAGGCCGACGCGGGCGAGGGCATCAAGTTCCCGGCAGCGCTACGCGTTTGGTGCACGTACGGCATCCCGATTCTGGGCGTCATCATCTTCATCATGGGCTACGCCCCCTTGGTCAGCAGCTGGATTGGGCTTGGGTAATCGCGGTGCCCGACTTGGAATGCATGGGGTTCAACCCAGAATGCTAGGAAGCCTAGGGTTGGGAACAACCCCCGCTTGGTTAGCGTTAGGAAACAGGTGGTTGGGAACGGCTGCTGCTTGGTATGCGCTGGGTAAAAGATGGCCGAGATTGATTGTTGCTTAGCATGTGCTAGGAAACAGGCGGTTGAGAACAGCTACTTTCTGACGCGTGCTAGGAAATCGGCGGTTGAGAACAATCGGAGCCTGCCTTGAGCTAGGAAATGCGTGGTTGAGAACAACTTTTGACGGTTTTCGCGTTGAAAAATCGTTCCCACCCCCAAATTTTCTAGCACGTGTCAGGCAGTAGCTGTTCTCACCCCTTCATTTCCTAGCATGATGGGCGAGCTCAATAGTCGGGATTATTCCCAACTGGGTTTTTCCTAGCTGCAAAGCGTTACGTTGAGTGGGCGTCATACGAATGCTGCATTGTGCGAACGTGTTCAAAAAGTTGCTTTGACATCTGTTCATGTCAGGGTGCGTCACATCCTTGTTAAACTGACCAACGCGCGAAGGTGCGGTTCGGTCGTGCTGTACAATTTCTCGAGGAAACGCCCAATTGGCGAATGCGTGCGGTGCGAGTATCCGGCAACAACAGAGGCCGAAGCTGCGTCGTGCCCAACAAGTGAATACGGGCGGCACGGGTATCCGGCTGCCTTTCAGATACAAGAAGGATGTGCACATGATCGAAGTCAGGGCATATGCAGGGTTGATTCGCAACCATGTCGAGCTTGCAGACGAGCTGGGCATCGAGATTGCCGGGTTCACACGCGACGAGCGCGAGCGGGCATTGGTCGCCGCGGCGTACGACCGCTGGGGCGAGCAAATGGGCAACCACATCAACGGGCAGTTCGCGATTGTCTTGTATGACACCGACAAAAGCGAGCTCTTCTGCACCCGCGATCCGCTGGGCGCCGAGCTGATGTTCTACTACCAGACCGCCGACGGCAAGCTGCTCTACGGCACGCAGATCAAGGACCTGTTCGACCAGCCTGGGTTCGAACGCAAGCTCAACCGCGAGCTCCTGCAGTTCTATCTCGGGTTCACGTACGTGCCGGGCGAGGAGACGCTCTTCGAGGGCGTGCGCAAGCTCGAGCCGGGCGGTTATCTGACGTTTGATGCGAAGGGGCTTCGCCTCGGGCGCTACTGGGAGCTCACGTTCGAGCCCGACGAGACGAAGACGCTCGACGACTGGGCCGACGAGATCGAGTCGGTCATGGAAGCCAGCCTTCATGACATATGCGACGAGGGCGAAACGCCCGACAGCTTCCTCTCGGGTGGCGTCGACTCGTCCTACATCCTGGCCAAGAGCACGGCGAAGTGCGGTTTCTGCGTGGCGTACGCCGACCAAAAGGCCAGCGAGGAGGAAGACGCCCGTGCAACTGCGAAGTATCTCGGGCGCGATTTCGAGGGAATTACCGTCACTCCAGAAGACTTCTTCAGCAATGTCGACGAGTTCCTGCTTGCCTACGAGCAGCCTTCAGCAGACGTTGCGGGGCTTTCCCTGTACGCGGCATGCAAGAAGGTGGCTGAGAAGTCGAGCTTGTGCTTCTCGGGCGAGGGCGCTGACGAGTTCTTCGCCGGCTACAGCGTGTACGGCAATGTGAAGCGTCTGCTCATGAACCCCGACCCGGTCTACTTCGGCACGACCTACATCATGAACGACTCGGAGCAGCGCCGCTATCTCAAGCGGTTCTACAAAGAGCGTTCGGCGCGCGCCTTCATGAAGGAGCGCGGCGCCGAGGGCCGTCGATACGACCCGCTGAGCTGGATGCTTTACACCGATCTGCGCAGCTACTTCGAGGGAAGCATCCTGTTCAACTCGACCAAGATCGCGCGCGGCACGGGCCTTGACATCCGCATGCCGTATTGCGACCTTCGCATGTTCGACATCGCACGGCGCATGCCGTCGCGCTTCAAGGCGGGCAAGGACGGCAACAAGATCGCCTTGCGCGCAGCCGCATCGCGCGCGCTGCCCCATGAGGTCGCCTACCGCAAGAAGCTCGGGTTCCCCGTGCCTGTGCGCTCGTGGCTCACTGATCCGTCGGTCAACGCAGACATCCGCCGCGCCTTCGAGAGCGAGGCGGCTGCCGAGTTTTTCAACACCGACGAAATCGGCGCTCTGCTCGATGCGTTCCTGGGGCAGAAGCCGCGCGTGAGCCATCCGATTTGGTTCCCGCGTCATCAGGCTCTGCTCTGGCGTCATGTGTGGACAATCTATCTGTTCATCCGCTGGTACGAGCTGTTCTTCGGCGAGGAAGCCTGACATAACGGCGACCGATTCGCCGCCGAGCGATATACTTTCCAAACGATGTGACGGCAAGGTGATCTTTCGCCACGCCGCATAATGATGCAAGCAGAAAAAGGAGGCTGGCATGCCTGAAAACCGTGGTCCCGTGAAAATCATCCTCGTGACCGGCTATCTTGGAGCGGGGAAGACCACGCTGCTCAACCACATTCTCTCGAACGACCGCAATCTGCGCGCTGCCGTCATCGTCAACGACATTGGCGAGGTCAACATCGACGAGGCGCTCATCCGCGAGGGCGGCCTTTCCCAGACCGATAGCGTCATCCCTCTGACGAACGGGTGCATCTGCTGTTCGCTGTCCGACGACCTGGCCGAACAGCTCGGCGGCATTGCCGAGACGGGCGACTTCGACTACATCGTCATCGAGGCATCGGGAATTTGCGAGCCCATGCCGATCGCCTACACCATTTCCGCGTTTTGCGACGATTCAGCGGGTGGCGACGCGCCGCTCGCGCTCGACAACATCGTGGCGGTCGTCGACTGCGCGCGCATGATCGACGAGTTCGACGGTGGCGAGCGCCTGCTCGATGAAAACCTCGAGGAGGACGACGTCGAGAGCCTGCTTGTCGAGCAGATCGAGTTCTGCACGACCATCGTGATGAACAAGGTCGACCTCATCACGCCCGAGCAGCTCGGCGAGGTGCGCGCCATCGTCCGCAGTCTGCAGAAGGACGCGGTCATGATCGAGGCCGAGCACGGCATCGTGCCACTCGAGGAGCTGCTCGACACCGGTCGTTTCGATTTCGACAAGGTGTACCAGTCGGCGGCGTGGCTCGACATCATGATGAGCGCCACGCGGGGCGACCATGACGAGCACGATGCGGATGATCACGAGCATCATGGCCATCATCACCATCACCACCATGGCGACCACCACGACCACGACCATGAAGAGGGCGAGGAGCTCGAGTACGGGTTCTCGTCGTTCGTCTACGAGCGTCGCAAGCCGTTCGATCTCGACAGGTTCTCGGATTTCGCTGCTAACTGGCCGAATTCGGTCATCCGCACAAAGGGCATGGTGTGGGTCAGCGAGCAGCCCGACGTCTGCTATTTACTCGAGCAGGCGGGCACGCAGCGCGTCTTCATCGACAACGGGCCGTTCGTTGCCGCGCTTCCTGAAGACGAGCGGGCCCAGGTGCTCGAGGAGAATCCTGGCATCGCGAACCGCTGGGACGAGCGCTGCGGCGACCGTATGACGATGCTCGTGTTCATTGGCCGCAACATGGATCAGCCTGCGATTGAGGCCGCGCTCGACGAGTGCCTCACCGACTGGGAAGGCTGATTGCGGGAAAGAGCCCGACGTTTTTGCGAACTACCAGGGATGCCGATTCCGTCGAACGGGGTCGGCATTACCTTTTTTGGACCACTGTCCTGAATGGAATTGACCAGATTGAACTGCCCTTTGCTAGAAAACACAATTCATTTTTGCCGTTCTTGAAAATATGAGGTAGATTAGTAGGCGTAGTAATTGTTGTGTCGGCCCCATATTGCACGCAATTTGGGGTTTGGCTCAACGGATCAACATCGATTTTGGAGGAGATGTCTCAATGATCAAAGTTGGTATCAATGGATTTGGTCGCATCGGTTCGCTGGCTTTCAGGGCAGCCATGAAGGCTGATGACATCGAGGTCGTCGGCATCAACGCGCCGAGCCATCCTGCTTCGCAGCTCGCATATGCCATCAAGTATGACA
>CACZAR010000034.1 GCA_902779135.1 uncultured Coriobacteriaceae bacterium
ATTACCGAAGGATCAGAGGAGCCAAGCGTACGATCGCTTTGTGCTGTATTGTTTGATATCGCATTTGAGCTTTGGGAGCCCTGCCAAGCTGCGAAACCACCGAATGCAAGAGCGAAGGCAAGCAATGCGCCAAGAAAGGCAAACAGGAACGTCTTGCCTGGAGAAGCCGACTTCGGCGTAGCTGTGTTTGCGTAGCTGTAGCCATGGCTCTGGGGAGTACCGTACGAATACGTTTGCCGCGGAGCTGACTGTGCTTCAGCAACGGGCGGCATGGCGTCAGTGGTGCCCGACCTGAATGCCTGTGTTGGCTGGTTCGATTTCGTGTATTGAGGCTCGTTGTTGCTCGCCTCACCCGCTGGGGTGTTCCAATAATTCTTGTCACTCATGACAACGCTCCTTCATGTGCATGGTTCGTCTTGTCGACTGAACCATAGCACCGAAAGAACGTTGAAATCGACTTTTAAACCATTCCGTCACTTTCGAGCAACATGTTTTAAGGTTCCTTTCAGGAACAGCTATTTGTCGATGAATTCTCAGATATTCGCCGCTGCGGGATACTTTTAGCTATCGCTATGCAGGAACGCGCGTGTACGGGAATGCTGCGGATTCTCAATGACCTGTTTGGCAGGGCCTTGTTCAACAATAACGCCGCCGTCCATGAAGATGACATGGTCCGCAACATCACGCGCGAATGCCATCTCATGCGTAACGATGACCATGGTCATATGCTCTTCAGCAAGCCCGCGAATGACTTTGAGGACACCTTTGGTGAGCTCTGGGTCGAGCGCACTTGTCGGTTCATCGAAGAACAGCACGTCCGGATCGAGCATGAGAGCACGCGCTATGGCTACGCGTTGTTGCTGTCCACCTGACAACTCGCAAGGAACCATGTCGTCCTTGCCTTCAAGGCCCATTTTCACTATGAGCTCACGTGCCTTAGCCTCAGCTTCTGCTTTCGGCTTCTTCTGCACGCTTACCGGCGCGTCGATGAGGTTCTTCATCACGGTGTAGTGCGGGAACAGGTTGAAGTTCTGGAAAACAAGCCCGAAATGAGTGCGTGCCTTTGCTAGCGTTTTCTTGTCGGCATATATGGCGCCAGATCCGTCATCAGTTGTTACAACAACATCGGCGAATGAAAGAGAGCCGCCATCAAGTGTTTCGAGCAGCGTGCAGCAGCGCAGGAGCGTGGATTTTCCACCACCCGAGGGACCGATGATTGCGAGCACCTCGCCTTTCTCCACTGTCAGTGAAATGTCTTTCAAAACCTCGGTGTCGCCAAAGCTCTTGCGTGCATGCTCAAGGTTGACCAGGATGTTTTCCGATGCCATGAACTAATCCTCCATCCTAGTCGTGATAGTAATCGAAATGCTTTTCAACGCGGCCGAGCAAGAACTCGACAAGCATTGTGAAGCCCCAATAGACCAGCGCAGCGAGGATGAAGGGCACCATGCTCACCTGCGCAGCCACGATCTGCTTGACGATTGTGAACATCTCGGCAAGGGCGAGCACGAAGCACAAAGACGTGTCCTTCACCAAAGTGATGACCTCGTTGCCAACTGCAGGCAAGATACGCTTGAACACCTGTGGCAACACGATCTTCATGAACGTTTGGGCTTTGCTATACCCAAGGACTTCGGCAGCTTCATAGTGTCCGCGCGGAATGGATTGAATGCCACCGCGGTAGATCTCTGCAAAATAGGCCGCATAGTTCAATATGAAGCCTATGCAACATGCTGTCATGACCCAAGGAATATTGACCATGAGGCCGCCAAACGCTTGGACATCAATGTTCAGAAGATTCAATTTTATGCCGAACACGTAATAGGGAATGTAGTACAGAGCCATGAGTTGGAGCATGAGAGGCGTACCGCGCATGAATGAGATATAGAGGCGCATAAGCCATGCAAGCGGCTTTATCTTGCTCATACGGCCAAGCGCAATAAGAACTCCGAGCGGAAGCGATCCGAGCAGCGTTATGAGAAACACTTGACCCGTGACCACCAAGCCAGAGCCCATCTGCGACAAGAGGCTCGAAAGCGTGAGTGTGCCGTTCAAGCCTAGGAAATCGGCACCAAATTGGTTGATCATGCTAATTATGTCCACGTACTACCCCTGTTATGCGCAATCTACGATTCGAACTTTGAATAGTTTGCTGCTTTCGGACCTCTACTTGACGTGAAAAAGGGCGCCCGCCTTTCGGCAGGCGCCCCCTTCATGTAAACATTTCTACTTCAGGACCCAGTTGTTGATGTCCATGCCGTAGTCAGCATACTTGTTGATCAGAGTCTCGACCGTACCGTCCTCGTACAGCTTCTTGAGGGACTCGGTAACCTTTGCCGCCATCTCGTCTTCGCCAAGCTTGAAGCCAACAGCATAATGCTCAGAGTTCAAAGGCTCATCGAGCTGAACGAACTTGCCAGGATTCTGAGCGATCTGGTACTGAGCAATGGAGAGGTCGCAGGCCACGACATCGACAGCTCCAGATTCCAGCTGCAGGAATGCAGTGTTGTAATCGGGAACGGTTGCAACCTTGTTACCGTCAAAGAGGGTTTCCATTGCTTCATGCTCTTCGTTATCCGAAAGCAGATCATAAGCTGCGGAACCGGCCTGGGTCACGACCTTCTTGCCACCCATGTTCTCATAAGCGGTGACATCGCTGCCCTCTGCAACGACGAAGACCTGCTCGTTGAGCATGTATTGACCGGACCATGCATACTTGTCCTCACGGCCTTCATAGGTGAAGCCGTTCCAGATGCAGGTGATGTTGCCCGAATCGAGCTCGAGATCCTTGGCATCCCAGTCGATCGGTTTCGCCTCGAACTCCCAACCGTTCATCTCGCATACGGCCTGAGCAAGGTCGAGGTCAAATCCGGTGTAGGAGCCGTCTGCGGCCTTGAAGCCGTAGGGCGGATATTCAGCGTCGAAACCGACGATGAACTTGTTTGCATCAGACGAAGCCGATGCAGCACTTGCACTCGCAGATGCACTCGTGCTCGATGCGCTCGTAGAAGCGCTGGATGAGCTAGCGCCCGATGAGCAGCCGACAAGCACGAACGCTGCAAGAGCGAAGGCTGCGGCAAATACTGCCAGATACTTCATTTTCTTCATATGGTTTCCTTCCCCCAATCCTTGCTATCACTCTATCGTGATAAAGCACTTGGCGAAGTATACCACAGCAAGCGGATCATATAAACTGCTGCTCGATGTGCACTAAGCTGCTTTAGTCAATCCAACAAACACGCGGAGAGGACGTCTCTTTCAATATGTTCTATCATGTATCAGAACGAAAAGAGGACAATGACCAGCCAAGTTGACAATCGAAAGTACCTCTATGCGCTCATGGGCGGTCATTTATGCACCGATATCAACCAGGGCGCTCTTTCTGCTGTTCTTCCCTTCCTGGTCATGTACGACGGTTTCTCGTTTGCAGAGGTTTCGCTCGTCATTTTCGGCTCGACCATCATGTCCGCAATCGTACAACCACTGTTTGGAATGCTCGGTGATCGCAAAGCTCGGCCTTGGTTCATGGCGCTTGGCGTGTTCCTCGCAGGCCTCGGCATGTTTGGCATCGGGCTTGTCCCCGATCTTCGGGTAATCGTCCCTTCCGCAATTGTCAGCGGAATCGGAATCGCGATGTTCCATCCAGAAGGTGGCCGGCTTGCAAACCTTGCCGCTGGAGAGCGCAAAAGCCGTGGTATGAGCATTTTCGCAGTCGGTGGAAACATAGGTTTCGCTACGGGTCCAATACTTGTAGCGGTGTTTCTCGGGACATTCGGAATGACGGGCACCGCAGTGTTCCTTATCCCGGCAATCCTCTACTCCATCTTTTTACTGACACTGAACAAACGCTTTTTGTCCTTCGGGCTTGTTGATGCAAAAGCCGTTGCAAACAGGGGCGGCAAGGACCGTTGGGGCATTTTTTCAGTTGTTATCGCATCTCTCAGCATACGTTCAATCATCTTCTACGGTTGCCTTGCGTTCATACCGCTGTTCGTTGTCAACGTTCTTGGCCAACCTGAAGCTATCGGCTCACTGATGATCACGTTGTATTCGCTTGTCGGTGTAGTGGCCACGCTTCTATCGGGCCGTGTATCCGAGCACATCGGAGCTGCCCAATTGCTGGCTGGCTGTCTTGTCGTCATCTGCGTTCTGTTGCTGACGTTCGCAGGCGTGCCTTACCTACCAATATCGATGGCTGTCGTCGTGCTTATTGCAGTTGCCATGAACCTTTCCTATCCTTCAACAGTCACTCTAAGCCAGAGCTTTCTGCCAAACCATCTTGGCACCGCGTCAGGCATATCGTATGGGTTGACAACATGCATAGGCGGAATAGCCTCACCCGGCCTCGGAATAATCGGCGACACATATGGTTTGGTTACAGTGTTCCTGGCTATGGCGTGCGTTGCTGCAGTTTCGCTTGTATTCGCGCTCATCGTTGTTGGATATGAACGCAAGAGCAAGGTTTGAGGATCAGCTGCTACTTGAGCACAGCATAGATTAGGCTTCATCTCGGAAGCTACAGGCTGAAAGACCCGAATGGTGATTTGCTCTTCCGAGCATCTCGCAAGTGGAAGACTTTCGGCTCGAAATCGTAGAGCTGCTCGAACGCAACGCCTTCCTCGAGCGTGAGGGCGCCCTTCCAGCAAACATCCTTGCAGAGGGAACAATTGATGCATTCTGACGCAGAAAACTCGATAAATGCTATTGGGTCGCTCGCCTTTTCGGTTTCGTTACGCCTCAAAGCACCTGTTGGGCAGAACACAGCGCACATGCCACATGAATTGCACTTCTCAGCATCGATCGAAACAGTAGCAAACTTTCGAGAATCGAGGCGTTCACCAACCTGCGCCCCCAAAGCGTCGAATGCATTGAGCAGCCTGTCGTGCCGGGGAACATCGATCGTCGGTAGGGATCCGTCTTTCGTGACGCGAAGCCGCTCTCCTATCGCGGCCTCCTGCGCTTTCATCCCGAGCTCCTGCTCGATTGTCGTTTTCGCAGCCACCATGGCAGTTTCGCGCGCCGCGCCGACAGCATCCGAAAAGAATCCGCGCCTTGTCGACCCGAACATTCCAGTTGCATCTTCAATCAGCAATTCATCAGGGAAAGAAGATGCTCGTTCTACAGTACACGCGCTTCCGCCTGCTTGAATAACAAGCCGTGCTTGGTCCATGGTCTCTTCAACGCCAGAAACGCAATCGCGGTATTTGCAGGTCTTGCAAACACCGTCAACGAGCATGACGCTGGATGCCCCCTGTGCGGCGAGCTCAACAACGATTGACTCGTCGACGCGAGCAAGACAGCTTACTTCCAAGTATTGTTCAGGGTCAGCCAAATGCTTCGATGAAATTCGAGCACACGCTATGACCCCAATGCCATTTGCATGTTCCAAAGCCTTTATGGAAGCAACCGATAGCGCGTTGTCAGGCGATTCTGCAGATACGAGTGCTTCAGTCGGACAGATTCCTATGCAAGCCCCACATCCGACGCAACTCGTTGCATCGAGGGTCAGTTCGTTAGCCTCTACCTTCAACGCATCGAACGGACATGCCTGAACGCATTTCCTGCAGGTGGCGTTGCGGTTGCGAACTGCTACGCAGCGATCCCCGAGTACTATTACGGGATGCTTCTCAAGCGCTTCGGCAAGATTTGCGATGTCGTTAACATTGGGCATAGAAGAATGTATATCACATTAAGCGCTGAGGAACGTTTCCTCAATCCGCCTGAGTTCTTCAGGCGTATTGGCGTTGATAAAGCATCCGCCCATCGGCTCAGCTGCCAGCACCTCTGCTTGTGTGAATTCACGCACGTTGACGCGGTCGTAGAATGCTTGAGCCCTCTTGATGCCGTTTTCGAGAAGGTCCTGAACCGCAGGCAAGCATCCGGACCGCCTGTAAATTGCGTGGAACGGCTCATAACCATGCTTGTTGACAGGCACTACCATGTCAGCGCCGGATTCTTTGAGCGCTATCGACTCCGCGACGACGAGCTTTGCTGAAGCAAAGAGCATATCGCAAGCAACGATAGCCACAAAAGGATTACTGGCTGCCTCGAGAGCAGTATGGATTCCAGGAAGCGCGCCACGATAATCATGCAAGTCGGGCACGAGCCTTATGTCGAGTTCGGGATAAGCCTCGTGAAGGAACGCGAGCTTCTCCCCCTCGTTTGTCGTGATGATCAGCTCGTCTGCAACGGGAGAAAGGCGCTCGACCATCCTGCATATGAGCGGACGCCCCGCAAACGGGACCAGCGCTTTGCTCTGCCCCATGCGACGGCTTTCGCCACCTGCCTGGATGACAACGGTAATGCGCGGGCGCATGTACCGTCCCTCAAGATATTCAGCCAACCCAGCAACGTCTTCGAGTCCGAACGCGGGAATACCATAGATTTCAGCAGCTTCGACGGCTTCGTCGATATCCGTGACAACGGCAATCGTATTCGCCGTCGGCATCTTCTGCAGCAGGTCAGCATCGGCTTCGAATGCACGATCACCACGGGATTTCTGAATAAAATCAGTGTCGAGCGATATTCCGCTACGCGCACCTTCTACAAAGGCGCCTGCAACTAACGCATCCTTTTCGTTTCCAGAGCGCATGATCTCGATGGTGGGAAGGCCGCTCTTGCGATATCCCTCGACGATAACGATGTCATGTCCAGGCATCGAGCGAACGATTTCAGCACATTCAAGCTCGCCGACGATGCTCTTGATCTTTGCGACCTGCCCAGGTGCAGCAATAACCGTCTCGGAAGCACCCGCATGACGATGACGATACGAGTCCTTGCCCGGAATATCGATCTCGAAGTTCTCGCGATGATGATGCTTGACGCTGCCAACATCGTATCCACGTTCGACAAGCTCTGCTATGAGCTTGACGACGAGCGTCGTCTTGCCTGAATTGTGGCGGCCTACGACCGCGATTGCCGGACTTGGAATGTCTACCATACCCTCCCCTTTCGGAAAGGCCAGTATAGCGCAACGCAAATGTCGCACAAAGCTTGAATGTATGAGCTAGATGAGTTGGTACGTATTGTTACAAAACGTGTTCAAATCGTTTTTCAGGGAAAACTACATCGAGTAGAACGACTGGTAAAGCTCGATTTCCTCAGGTGTGTCTTTGCTCGAGAGGAACTTGACAACACCTGCGCCAGAAGACTTGGTCAGCAACCCTCGTTCAGCAAGCTTCCTTTCAAGTTGTCGCGCCGTTCCAAGAGCGCCATCGTAAAGCCTCACGTCTCCAAGCACCTGAAGGATCTGCTGCGCAACAAACGAATAGTGCGTGCACCCGAGCACCACGGCATCAACTTCACCTCGATAACCACCTACGAGCTGCTCGAGAAGCGACACGACATCGTGATCTTCGAGATGTCCGCGTTCGATTCGTGCAGCCAAGCCAGGGCACGGCGCATCTATCACTTCGCGCCCCGTTCCCCATTTCTCCGCAAGCTGCTGATACTTGTCGAGCCTAAGCGTGATGGGCGTAGCCATCACGAGAATCCTCTTGTTCTCGTCCACCAACGTAGCGGGCTTGAGCGCAGGCTCAACTCCGATGATGGGTACATGGGCATAGTCATTTCTAAGGGTTGGCGCTGCAGCGCTCGTTGCCGTATTGCAGGCGATCACGATTGCTTTCGCGCCTTTGTTAAGCAGGAAATCGACGATGTCACGGCTTCTGCGCAATACCTGGTCGCGCGTCTTCTCGCCGTATGGCGCATTGGCGGAATCGCCGTAGAAGACGAAGTTCTCGTTAGGAAGAGCACGTACGAGCTCTTTGAGCACGCTGATGCCGCCGACCCCCGAGTCGAACACGCCAACATATCCACTGTATTCAGACGTCACGTTTCGCCTACTTAACGCCGTACTGCGCGTAGTAGTCATCGATAGCGGCTTTTATTTCATCGTCGATTACTACACGGCCCTGACACTCACGCCCATAAAGATGCTCAGTCACCTCTCCCATCGAGACGATGGCGGCAGTCGGGAATCCATATGTCTCGCTGACCTCGTCAAGCGCGCACATCTTCCCGCCTTTACCAACCTCTTGCCGGTTCAAGGAGACCATAAGACCTTTGACTTCGATGTTTGCTTGCGCAGTTATGATCGGATACGTTTCGTCAATCGACTTGCCCGAAGTTGTGACATCCTCGACGATTACAACGCGATCGCCGTCGACAAGCTTGCTACCGAGCAAGATACCAGCATCGCCATGGTCTTTTGCTTCTTTTCGATTCGAGCAGTAACGAACCTGCTTGCCGTAAAGTTCAGAGATGCCCATGGCGGTGATGACGGAAAGAGGAATGCCCTTGTAGGCAGGACCGAAAACCACATCGAAATCAAGCCCGAATACATCATTGATGGCACGTGCGTAATAGAGGCCAAGACGATGGAGCTGATCTCCCGTTACGTAGGCGCCAGCGTTCATGAAGAACGGTGATTTGCGGCCGCTCTTGAGCGTGAAATCTCCGAACTTTAAAACATCGCATTCGACCATGAACTCGATGAATTCCTGCTTGTACTGGTCCATGACGATCCTTCCACCTATCGAGTAGTCAAATGGTATAAGAAAAGGGCGCAACCATCGGCTGCGCCCCCTTGGTTTGCGTGGAGCCAGCGACAGGAATCGAACCCGCAACCCACTGATTACAAATCAGTTGCTCTACCGTTGAGCCACGCTGGCGGAAACGCATGTGAGATTGTACCATCAATCATCCTGCAATAAAGGGATGACTATCGAGTGTCCAAATAAGTCCGTCTAAACGCCACTGCCATCCCAAGCAGGTATAAAACTTTCGAGCGCCGCAGGGCCTTCCTGCCAGAAGTAGTCATCCATGCCAAGAGAATCTGCAAAATCCAGCAGTCGTTCGTAATCTTCATCGGGTACGCGTGATGCCAATTCGGGATAGTTCTCGAGTTGCCAATCCGACATCACCGGTGTGTATTGATTCATGATCGAATAAAGGACATCGTTTCCATAGCGCTCGAACAAGGTGCTCAAGACATGCTTCGAGTCCTCCAATGCATGCGGGAGCATGAGGTGCCGTACGACGACACCTTTGAGCAGCCGAGGCTCCCCGTCAACTTCATCGTATCGAGGCGTTCCAACTGTATCGAGCATGGCATCAAGGGCAGAGATTGCAACTTCAACATAGTCCTCAGCATGCGAATAGCGCTTTGAGAGTTCCGACGAGATGTACTTGAAATCATCGAGATACACATCGACCGTATCTGCGAGCCATCTGATGATTTCAGCACGTTCGTAGCCCGATGTGTTCCAGACGATGGGCAGCTCGAGCCCGCTATCACGTGCCACAGATAAAGCTTCAACGATTGCAAGCGAATAGTGTGTCGGAGTAACGCAGTTTATGTTCAAAGCGCCCTGTCGTTGAAGCTCAAGGCAGATCTCTGCAAGCCTTTCGATGGAAACCGGACGCCCAGCTTCTCCATCGGAAATCACCCTGTTCTGGCAGAAGACGCAATGGAGCGGGCAATGCGTGAAGAAAAGCGCCCCACTCCCCCTGCATCCTGAAAGAGGTGGCTCTTCCCACATGTGAAGCGCAGCACGCGCGAGAAGGATGCGGTAATCAGCTCCGCATACTCCTCTTTGACCTGATGCACGTCGAGCACCACAGTTTCGCGGGCATAAATTGCAAGGGCTATTGCTCGGAGTAAACACCGAACCCACCAAAATCGAACTCTTCGTCGCTGCCGTCGAAGATGTTGAAGTCGCCGTATTCCTGCTCGAATTCCTCATGCAGGTCATGGTTGTGAATCGGTTCCTGGCCTTCAACGTACAAGCCTTCGACGCGAGACCAATCAAGACCGAACTTCGAGCATACGCTCTCGTCGCGGAACAGAAGCGTCAAAGCAGCTGGAGACAGATCGGCGCCACCGATCAAAGCGAGCATCTCAAGCATTCGAAGTGTCGATTCAAGGTGCGGCAGAACAGCGGATGCATCGTCAGCTACGGTCATTGCGGCAACCACATCGGCCATCATCAACTCAACGGTGTAGGTTCCCTCACAATGCATGTCCTCAATTGCCGGCAGAGTCGAAGAAATCACGTCTGATAGGGGCTCGATAATGGATGAGCTCTCGACAGAAAGAAGCTGATCGTTCGCCTCAAGTGCAGCTCTCACAAGCGCCTCAGCCTCGACAGCGGCCATGAATTGCGCTGAATACTGCATGGTGTGTGATGCTTTTGCAAGCTGCGCAGTTCCACTCGCTCCGCAACGCTTCACGATGCCCGCAAGGTGCTCGAGAATCTCGTGTGCACGGCCGAATGTATCATCATCGCAAGACACGAAGCAGACGAAGTTTTCACGCATCGCAAAAGCATCGGCAAGCGTGGCATCCAAGATTGCAAGCGGAGCTTCGACAGGTTGGAAATCGTTGACGGTTGCAACAGCCGAAATCTCTCTTGAAACCGATAGCGTAGACGGAGACAAATCGATGAGCATCGTTCCCTTGCGCGCATTCTTTACGATGCCTTCTTCTTCGAAATATGCATCCTCAAGCGCAGATGCATGCGTGAAATACGTAATGACGACATCCGCCGAACGAACGTCATCAACCGCATTCAAGCTGGCAGCGCTAAGCTGCTTTGCCACATACGCTCCAACTGTCTCATGCCCGAGATACGCAAATGCAGTCATATGGTTGTACCCCAAATCCAGCTCGTTTACTGTTTTGACAAAGATACCCGTTCAAATAGCGGAGAGACTTGTTATTTCTGACGGACTTTACGCGCAATCCTGTCAGATACGGAAAGGTCTTCTCGACCGTCGTCGCCCATGAATGAGATCGCGATCATGTCGGCGCCGACATGGCTTCCGATAACTGGTCCGATCGACGTCTCGAGAAACAGTACCGTCTCATCAATTTTATAAAGCTCAGCTTTCAAGCGCTCAACGTCCTTCGGACAATCCGCACTGCCGATTACGATCTTTCCTCCGGTACCCGCATCGACGGCATGCTTACGGTAGTACTCTGCAAGCTGCTTGATTCCCTTCTTGCGCCCACGGGCGACACCAGTCAGCGATAGCCTTCCGTCGAGGGTGATGTCAAGCATCGGTTTGACATCGAGCTTCGAGCCTGCAAAAGCAACTGAAGCGGGAATGCGTCCACCGCGCCTCAGGGCACCAAGGTCATCAACCATGAATTGCTCGTTGACATAGAAGCGCGCTTCTTCAGCCCATTCCACAAGCTCACGAGCAGTGAGGCCCCGCGCACGTTGACGAATAGCCTCGAACACGAGAAGCCCCTCGGCGATAGACGCGAGCTTGGTGTCAACCACGTAGAGCTCAGCATCTGGATGCTCCGCAATGAGCTGGTCCCTTATGAGCTGTGCCGTTCCGCAACTACCTGACAATCCACTCGTGAAGCTCAGATAGACAGTCGGGATACCAGATTCAATTGCCGCAGTGAAGGTCTCGACAAACACGTTAATTGGTATCTGAGCTGTTGATGGTTCTGCACCTTTTCGAATTGACTCGAAGTAGTCATGCGCACTCATCGAGGTGTACATATCGTCAAGGTGTTCGACACCGTCGATGAGGTAGGGAAACTGCATGACCGTGACACCTGGAACATCGACGACCGATGCAGGCAGATCACAGCAAGAGTCAATAATTATGTTGCACCTAATCTCGGACATACTGCACCTAATCTATTATGAGGAAAGCACGGGGATATGAGCTCCCGCAGAGAGCTTTCCGGGCAATGCCTCGTTACATTCGTATACGATTCCCATAGCCGGCCCTACGTGCAACCCGATGACAGGGCTGACCGGGACGACCGAAACTTCTCGCCCGCACAATGGTTCAATAACCTCACGAGCCCACGTACGCGCTTCTTCAGATGATCCTATGTAATGGACGATGACGTTCTTCAAACCATATTTCTCTATATCGGATTTGAATTTCTTGGTCATCGAGGATACCGCTTTGCGATGAGTTCTCACTTTGTCGAACGTCGTCGTTTCGCCATCCGTGACTGTTAGAATCGGACAAATCCTCAAGATGTGCCCGAAAAGAGCGGAAGCTTTTCCGATGCGCCCACCGGCTTTGAGGAACCTGAGCGATTCCGGCGTAAAGAGGAATCTCGATGAGGCGATTGCATGCTTGACGCGATCGCAACACTCATCGAGCGAGCACCCTGCATCGCGCCCTTCTACAGCGGCGAGCACGGGAAATGCCTCGTCGAAGCTGTTCGACATAGCATCGATGATTCTGAAATTGAACTTCTTGTATCTCGACGCAACGCTTCGCGCAGCGTTGAGTGCGCAATTCATCGTGCCGGACATGCTCGAGCTCATGAAAACACCGATGACATCATCACCCTCTTCTGCAGCCTCCTCGAAAATGCGCTCAATGGAAGCCAGTGACGGTTGGCTCGATGTCGGGATGTCAGTAATCATCTCGTAAATATCTTCATAGAACGAATCAACGTCCATGGACGAATCCTCGTACTCCATGCCCTTCCAATGCAGATGCAGCGAGACGACATCGATATCGTGCTGATCGGCAACGTATTCGGGTATCGAAGCCGTAGAATCGGTCACTATCCTTATCACGGAAACCCCCTCGTGATTGCTTTCGACAATCATACCCCTAGGAAACCGAATGTAGCCCGATTATTCGATGCCCCTTAATGTAGACACGAGTTCGCTACGACGATTGAACAAATCACGTTCAAGACCAACAGGGTACGTATGCGGATTCAACAAGCGCTTCTGCGTCTCGTCCAATGTTTCCAGTCCAGCCTTGGTGCGTGCCTGCGCTTTCATCGCATTACGGTTTTCGGGCTCGAGGACACATTTTCCATTGCGTGCCAATGGTACGAGCAGCGTCTCGTAGCGCTTGCCTAGAAGCTTTTTGCGACGAAGTGAGTCGTAAGGATCAACGATGACTTCAGACTTGTTGACAGGCTTGTTCGTATCGAACACCATGTCGCCCGCAATGCGGCCTGTATCGTCGTAATAGCGACGGATATCAAGGACGCCAGGAGTCGTGAGCTTCTGGATCGATTCGCTGATCTTGATATGGTCGATCCACTCACCCTCGCCATGAGGGCGCGTGCAAGAAAGCTTGTAGACTCCACCAAGCGTCGGCTGGTCATACGCGCATGCAAGCTTGGTGCCAACGCCCCACGACATGGCTTCGACGCCCTCTTGGCGAATCGAACGTATCGTGTATTCATCAAGATCGTTCGAAAGCACGATGCCGCAATCAGTTAGACCAGCTTCATCGAGCATCCTCCGCGCCATCTTCGCGAGCCATGTAAGGTCGCCTGAATCGATTCGAATGCCGGATAGACGCTCGCCACGCGCCTTCATCTCGAGGCCGACCGTGATTGCATTCTTAACACCCTGCTCGACATCGTATGTGTCAACGAGCAACACGCAATTCTTCGGGAACGATTCCGCATACGCACGAAAAGCGGTGAGCTCATCTGGGAACGACATGACCCAGGAATGCGCATGCGTTCCTGAAACGGGTATGTTGAACATACGACCAGCAAGAACGTTCGAGGTCGAAGCGCAACCTCCGACCACAGCTGCTCGACTTGCCCAAGTTCCGCCTGCCGCACCTTGCGCACGACGCAAGCCGAACTCGGCAACAGGAGCGCCAGCAGACTGACAAACACGCGCCGCCTTTGAGGCGATGAGCGTTTCGAAGTTTACGCAATTGAGCAGCGGAGTCTCGATGAGCTGGCATTCCAAGATAGGCCCGATAACGCGAACGAGCGGTTCGTTCGGGAATACGATAGTTCCTTCAGTAACGGCGTCGATGTCAACAGAAAGCTTGAAATTGGAAAGGTAGTTCAGGAACTTGTCGTGGAACAGCTTACCGCCGCCTGGAGCATCGAGCGTCGAGAGGTACGTGATGTCCTCATCAGAAAAGCTATATGTCTCAACGAGCTCGGCAAGTTGATCCATTCCGCATGCAACTGCATACCCACCCTTGAACGGATAGTTTCGGAAATACATATGGAAACATGCTTGGGTGTCCCCCATGCCGTGGTCGAAGTACCCTTGCGCCATGGTGATCTGATACAGATCGGTCATAATCGCGTAATCGATATTCAAAACCCTACCTCGATTCAAATCGACTCGTTATTGGCAGTTATTCCGCTGGTGATTCGTTCGAGCTCTTGTGTGAACGCCGACGCCTGCGATGGTTCGGGCGGTCTTTCGGCTGCTGCGCGCTTTGAGCATCAGCCGCATCTGCTGTCCGTCAGTTGGCATGTTTTCGGCCTGTCCTTTGGTGAGTTGGCTGCGGCTGTCGCGGATGTCGTAGATTTCATCTGCGGTCAGTTCGGCCATCTTCGATTTGCTGCCTGCGCTCAGTATTTCCTGCGAGAGATAGTCGTAGGGGTTGCGCCGGGCTGGTTCGGGTGCG
>CACZAR010000035.1 GCA_902779135.1 uncultured Coriobacteriaceae bacterium
ATTCATATTCCTTCAGGAACGGCTCGAATCCCTTCTCCTGCCACACTGGATAGCACTGGTCGAACGCTGAGAGAATCGCATTTCCCACCGCATCGATAGCATCCTGTTTGTTGGAAAACGTATAGCCGTTGCCGAATGAAATCTGACCCATCTCGGAATAGCCGACCGCCATATCCTCGAAATAGGCAGGCTGATATTTACTATCTGAAAGAATCTCGGTTGTTTCTTCGGGCTTGAAAACGTTTACTCCCATGCCAATGCAAACGCCGCCCGACGATGCCTCCATGGAAATGCCTGCAATTTTGTCGTCGTCAACCATGAGATCGTTCGGCCATTTCACTTGAACAACCTCGGGAGGAACTGCGGCCAAGCGCAGCAGTGCTGCACGAATGGATAGCGCCATCACGAAGCCAAGCGTAGGCAATTTCTCGAGAGAACCACCTGGACGAAGCAGCAAGGATTGATACAAACCGCCTTCTGGGCTCGTCCACAATCTACCCTGGCGGCCGTATCCGCCGGTCTGCTTACGCGCACGGCACACATACCGTTCGTTCGCATGCGCCCTTAACGCTTTTTTTACTTGCTCGTTGGTCGAAGTGACTTCTTTGAAATAAGCGATGTCGAACGGTTTCATGCGAAACTCCAATTCAGATCGTGCTGGCCCAGCTGGTAATTATTATCCCCCTTTATTGGGTCAGTGACCAGAGTGTATCGGCTGAATCCGAACGTCTTTCCTATTGTTTTTCGTACAGGGAAATCGCCAGCGGCAAATACTTCTTGGCGTACTTGTAATAGATGTAGAGCCATTCGCCCACGAAGTCGCCTTCCGACTCTTTCTGCAACGACCAGATGTACCAACACCAACCTGCAAGCCCCACGAAAACATAGTTGTGCCGCTTTTCCTCAAGTGTGGGCTTCCTACCGTAATACAACTCAAGCGCACGTTCGGCCTCAGCGTCATCGAGCATGCACGTTACGACAAACGTGCCGTAATCGCTCGCATAGTCCGACATGCCAGCGTACTCCCAGTCGATAAGACTCAGTGCTCCATCCTCGCCATAGAGCAAGTTGAGGTTGAAGAAATCATTGTGCGTGAGGCACTTAGGGGCCCCATCTGCCTCGGCGAGCTCCCGTGCGTGTATCGCCTGGGCTCTCAACTCATCATAGCCGGGTACCTCAATCGGCCCCTTTTCCAGAAGCATGGCTGCATATTTGAGCCCTTCCTCGAGATAATCGAACGACCTGTCGAGGCTAACTCGATTCCGATTGCCTTTCCCAACTCAAGCGCTTGAACCTCAGCGGCTCGATCGATCATCTGCTCGGTCCCTACGCCTGGATGACGGTATACATATTCTCCGCTGTCAACCGTGAAATGGCACGAGAGGTTCGTTAATCCTTGCTTGAGCGGATAAACATCTCGAATCTCGGAACGATCACAACCAAGCACTGACTCAATGTGATCGAAGATGTCGACGTCAACGTTCTTTAGGAACAGTGGGTCAAAATCTTTCATTTCATCAAGAGAGTCAAACTCGTAAATTGTGCCCCTTTCGAGCTTGCACACTTCCATGTCGAGCTCGCCAATATGATCGGAGTAGATTTCTTCCCAAAGTTTGGCCGCGGTTTGAGGCTCATCATATTCCTCTTTGAGAATCTCGCGGAACCGCTCAGAGAACGCATGGTCGAAATATGCTAAATCACACATGTACCACGAAGACTCGCCGCCAATGGACACGCCAGTAATTCTGCCGGACCCTCCGATTTCGAGGCACCATTCATCAGTTTTGCCTTCAGCATACTCTGCAAAGTAGCACGCCTTCCACACGTACTGCTTGAAGGGGCTTGCAGCTAAATAGAGATCAGATGTGCAAATATAAGTGTTTCCAAGCTTTTCACAAACACGCATCAACGTGGAATTGTTGTTACGTTTTGCGTAATCGGGATTCACCACGATTTCAACGCCGTATTTCTCTTCCAGATAGAAGAACAGCTCCTTCTTGTAGCCGACGACCACGATGATGTCTTCAATTCCTGCCTCATGCAGCATCTCGATTTGTCGCTCGACGAGGACCTCGCCATGTACCGTTAGCAGCCCTTTAGGCTTCTCGTAGGAAATCGGCACGAAGCGCGACGACAGACCAGCTGCCATAATGATTGCGTTTTCGACCTTGTACGGTTCGAGCTCTTTCAATCCCCGCGGAGTGATTGTGCCGCGCTCGACAAGTTTCGCATTTTCCAATCCTTTATGCACCTTGTTTACTCGACCGAGCGAAGCATCCAAGAGCAGAGCAAGCTCTCTTTGGGTCAGTCCCGGGTTATCCTTGATTGCGCAGAGCATTTCGAATTCGTTTTTGTTAATCATGCTATCGCTTCCATTTTAGTCATTGATAATTTGGCGTTCGAAGTATACCATTGTGTTCATATTTCATGAACATCATCATGAAAATGAGATTTATTGAGCTTTAACTCTTGCAATGACAGCAAAAAGCTGCGAGCACATTCGAGCAGCTGAAGCCAACAATGGGAGGTCTAACGACATGGACCAGCAAGTCGCCCAACTCCGCGAAGAGCGGAGGAGGAAGTATTTCGTCCGCGGTGTCGCATTCGCGATTGCATCGGGTATGTGCTACGGGCTTTATACCGGTTTCCTCACACTCGCTGAGACCCAAGGCGTTTGGGGGGAATGGTTTGCGGGCGAACCGTGGGGTAACGGCAACCCTGCCTTGAGCGCCTTCGTCATCACGTTCGTTTTGGCAGCCCTCGCTGCAGGAATCAACGATTTCTTCAGCGGGGTTTGGTCGCTCGCCATGTGCGCGAAGAACCGCCAACTAGGCGATTTCTGGAAAACCGTGAAGACAAAACCTGGTTGGATTATGATCCTGTGCGCCGTCATCGGCGGCCCCGTGGCAACAATTGCTTACATCATTGGACTGAATTCGGCGACGGCGGCGGGCAATCCCGGCGTCATCGTGCCCATCGCAGCACTCAACTGCGCAATCGGCGCCATTCTCGGACGCGTCTTCTTCAAGCAGGAACTGAACGCCCACAAAATCGTCGGCATCCTGATCTGCCTGTTCGCAGGCGCCCTCATCGGTGGTACGAGCTTTGCAGCCATGGGTCCTGAAGCGCTCATCGGCTGCTTGTTCGCATTCATCGCAGCATTCGGTTGGGGCTTCGAAGGATGCGTCGCAGGCTTCGGCACCATCCTCATCGACTACCGCATTGGCATCGCCATTCGTCAAACGACCGCAGGCATTCTCGAGTTGTTCGTGATGTTCCCCTTGCTGTCCGTACTGGGCGGTGAAGCGGCTTGTATTCCCAATCTCGCAAGCGCCGCAATCACAAGCCCAGCATTGCTCATCTTCCTGATTTCTGGCTTCTTTGCCATGCCGGCCTATTCGTTCTGGTACAAGGGCAACTCGATGTGCGGTGCAGCGCTTGGCATGGCCTGCAATGGAATGTATGCATTCTGGGGACCGTTCTTCATCTGGATCATCATGGGCGTGCTCGATTTGGGCGGTGTAGCTGCAGACTTCCCACCCCTTGCGCCTATCCAGTGGGTAGGAGCGCTTATCATGGTCGTGGGTATCTTCTGCATAGCCGTGAATCCAAAGAACCTTCTAGACAAGCGCAACGGGAAGGAGGCATAGAGCCATGGCGAACAATAAGGAGCTCATCCCTCTGTATTATGCGATCATCAAGCATTTCCTTGATGGCACCGAGGCATGTGCTGACGACGTCGTGACAGCCCTTTCCCCGAATTACGGCAACTACAAGCTGCTCACCCACAAAGATGTCGAAGAAGCCCTTGCCACAGCCAAAGAAAACGGCCTGCTCGATGAATCGAACTTCGGCATCGATGAAAAAGGCCAGCTGCAGGTCTACTACAAAGTCACCGATTTTGGGCTCGACATGATGGATCGCTACATCGGGAAATACAACAATCCCAAATAGGACATTACCTTCACCATACGAACAATGCGGCCATGGGTTTTCCCATGGCCGCATTGTTCTTAGGGCATCGGCTCGTTAATCTTAGAGCCTAACCATGCATCTCGATCGTGTGTAGGTAATCGAGCATTGCTCGCTCTTGCTCCTCGTCGAGCACGCTTTCCGGCGCTTCATCAAGCAACTTTTCGACAATCGCATGGGCGCGATGCGTCGATTCGAGCTGCCCCTGCGCCTCCCATTCATCGGAGCCTTTCCAGTCCGAAACGGTGGGTTCCCAAGCTTCTTGGCAATACTCGAGCGTCTCGTCGTAAACGAGGAAGTTTCCGCCGAAATCCTCCTCGTAAATCATGTCGAGACCCATGTGCTCTTCGTTGAACGTGAGCCCGCCAACCAACAGTCGGACGCGGGCGATGAGCTCATCGTCGAGCACGGTCTTCTCAAGAGAGGATGTCATAAGATTGGCAAGCGACCCAGCCGTCTGGCTGGTCACGTCGCAGCCAGCGAGCGCGGTGTACAGGAAGCTCTGCATCGTCTCCATGCCCGCCTGATAATCGATGCATTTTGACGACGTGACGCCGGTCTGAGCGCGCGACGGCAGATGGTAGAACTCGCGTTGCATCTGAGTTGATGCGGCAAGCATGAGCATCGTGTCGGGGTGCGCGCACTCCCATGAAGCGGAACGCATGTAACCATAGGTCAGCGATGCCGACACGACCACAGGAATGCCAGGCTTGATGAGCTGCGCGAGCACGAGACCCGCAAGCTCTTCCGCAAGCGAAAGGATGACCGTGGAGAGCGGATACACCGGCGACGTGATGCCCGACATGGGCGCAGACACGATGACAACAGGTTGATTGGCTTCTGCGTAAACCTGGATGCCATCGCAGGCGAACTGCGAGTAGAGCAACGGGGAGTTGGGGCAGACGATGTGCCACGTCACATAATGGTCGTCGGTGTAGGTATCGCCACCGAAGCCGATGTTGTAAAGCCTCAAGACTTCCTTCTTCTTCTGCACTGTCTCGAGGCTCATCGGGCTGAGAAGCGGCTTGTTGCAGTTCTTGAACGACTCGAACATGGCAACGATGCCACGCATGCGCTCAGGCACGTCGTTGAGCGAAACCGGCTCATAGCCACCGATGTCGACGTTCGGCAACGCCTGGTAAAGCTTCTGCAAATCGGCGAAGTCTTTCCGCGTCGCAGGTCTGCGCGTTCCGTCGTAGTCGCGCATGAACACTTCCCCACCGTTCGGGTGGATGAGGATGCGGTCCCCGCCGACCAGGACATCATGCTCGTGATTTGGCGCTTCAAGCTTGAATTGGGAAGGCGCAAGCTCTACACACCTTTCAATCTCACGAGCATCAAAGAAGACGGTGTGCCCGTCCACTTTGAAACCATGGCTCTTGAAAATTTCAATGGTCTCATCAGACTCGAAGACAACACCTTTCTTGGAAAGGATCTCGCATGCCTTCTCATGGATGGTTTGCATTTGCTCGGGCGAGAGCACATCGAGCTGTCCAGCTACGTTCATGTGAGCAATTCCTACCTTATCAATCAATTCATTTGCGTGTTCGAATTCGTTCTCGTCACGAAAAAAAGGGGCGCATCGCGCCCCATCAAAGTAGGACTATGCCTCAAGCCAAGCTTTGGCTTCCTTCTCGGTAATCGGGCGGATGTCTTCTCCCGAGTTGTACGGGCTGTCAACGCCGCCGAGACCCCAAAGGAAGTACAGACCGCCTTTGGTCTTGTAGAGGGTCTCCTCATAACCAGCCGGATCACCGTAGTAGCTGTGGGCACGATTGCCCAAAGCCTCTGCCGTGTTGGTGTCGTAAGAGTGCTTCTTACCTTCGAACATCTTCATCTTGCGCATGTTTCCTCCTAGAAACTAGTCTCTTTCGAGAACGAACTTAAACTTGTATCTAACACTGTACCATTTTACAGCGTTCCAAACTCTCCGCGATACCAAACCAACAGCGCATACATGGTCCAAACGGGATGCCAGTAGCTGCTCGTCGCCTCGCGCCCGGCCGTCTCGGAGAAATACTTCTTGATGTAATAGCGCGGAAGAAGACCGCTGAGCAAATACTTCGCTTCCCTGCTCGAGAACAGCTCCTTGAGCATGCTCGCCCACGGCTCTTCATGCATCCACACCTGAGTGGGAACGGGGAACGCTCGCTTGGGCTTCTGTGCAACTTCTTGCGGAAGGAAGCTCTCGGCCGCATCGCGGAACACGATCTTGTTGTTGTCGGTTGTGACCTTGTATTCAGTGGGAATCGACACCGCAAAGTCGAACAGCCTGCGGTCGATGAGCGGCGTGCGGATGTCAATTTTGTTCGCACGCGCAACCGCATCAAGGTTCGGCAGAAGGTTGCACTCTGTCGCATAGGTCAGATCGAACGCCTGCATTTTCTCGAAACCGTCGCTGAA
This sequence comes from uncultured Coriobacteriaceae bacterium, assembly GCA_902779135.1. GTDB lineage: Bacteria > Actinomycetota > Coriobacteriia > Coriobacteriales > Eggerthellaceae > UBA9715. Next base: position 6,376 of record CACZAR010000035.1, read on the forward strand.
ACGCTCGAGATAACGCTCCGGCTCTTTCAAGCCGCGGGTCTTCATGCAGGTGTGAGCGGCTTTCCAGTAGTCGACCTGGGGTGAGTTCAGGTAGTTCTGATAAACCTTGTAGCCGCAGAACAGCTCATCGGGGCCTTCGCCTGAGCAGCAGGCGCTCGTGTGCTTTGCAGCCTCGCGCGCCGCCAGGAACAGGGGGATGTAGGACGAGTCACCGCTCGGTTCCTCGCGCGCAACCATCGCCTCGGGGACAACCTCGAAATACTCCTCGATGGTAACCGGGCAAACATGGAAGTCGACGTTGAGCGCCTCTGCGATTGCGGCAGCTTCCTTCGACTCGTCATAACGGCTTTCCTCATAACCAACACTCACAACCTGCTTGGCAGGCAAACCTGCTGCAAGCAACGAAGAGTCGACGCCAGAGGAAAGAAATGAAGCATCGCTCGTCTTGCGTTCGGTTTCGAAGATGTCGGACAGGATGCCCTTGAGATCCTCGACGGCAGACTCGTAGCTTTCATAGCGGTTCGAAGTAAACTTGACGTCTTCAAAACGATCGACGGTCACATTGCCGTTGTTCTCGACGAGGCGGAACCCGGGAAGAAGCCTTTTGACTCCCTTGTAGAAGGTGTTCTCAGTTGCCGGATACCAGAAACGCAGGTATGTCGGTACGATATCGCGATTGAATTCTTTCGCATGCCCGCTTTCCTCCAGCAACCCGTGGATGGTGTCCGAATAGAACCATGCACCGTCGGCCCCTTTGCAGTAATACACGGGCTGGCGGGTGTACAAACCCTTGCGAACCTCAGAATCTCGCTCTAATCTGGCCATATCACTTCAATCCCTTCATCAACCACGTCATCGGCACTCCTATTGCGCTTTCGCGTCACGCACGTCTCGCGGCTCAACAACTCGCTTGAAAACAAATCTTGCCTATTGTCCACCACTGCACTGGTAAATGGGTTTCCAAACGGTAACCAAGGATGAAGTCTTCATATCGACCGCACAAGAAAGCAGAACTACAAATTTTTCTGAATCGTAAGTACGTTCTTCCCGTCCTCGTACACATACGAGACGTCGTCCATCAGCTGCTTGACCATGAAAATCCCCAGGCCGCCTTCTCGCTCCATGTTCGCTTCGAGCGACGTATCGGGATCCTCTTTCGCCAGAGGATCAAAGGGAATGCCGCCGTCAATGAATTGCACAACAGCGCGCAATGGGTCCTCGAAGACCCCGCATCGAATCTCAATGCCGTCGTTCTCCGTAAGCCCGGCGTAGCTCACGATGTTGACGAGGATCTCCTCTATGGCAACCTCGATCTGGTAGAGCGCCCGCGAAGAGTAGTCGTATTGCTCAAGCTCCTCGCTCACAAACTCGACGACCGGGGTCGGATCTTCATCGTTAGCAGGAACGATGATGCTCCTCATGTGCCCAGCCTTTCCTCGCCTGGTTTATTCGAACGTAAACATGACCGCAAAGCCGGTCATCTCGAAAAGTTCCATGACATTGCTCTGGACGCCGCGCAGCACCAACGTGCCCCCATTTGCGCTCACATCGCTACGTAGGCGCTTCAACGCGCGCAAACCTGCGCTTGCGATGTAGTCGAGCTCGGACATGTCGAGCACAACGTTTTTCGATGCTTCCACAGCCTGCGTAAAGGCCTGGTCGGCATTCTTCGCAGCCTTCACGTCGAGCCGTCCCACGAGCTTGACTTCGCTAACATCTCCGTTAACGGTGTTGCTTATCTCAAGCATGCTCTACTCCTGTCCCGTTATTCTCGCCAATCGAACCGTCCAAAAGCTCAGCTCTCCGAAACGGTCTGATGACCTTTTTCGCCTCCCCCACCATCGGTAGCTTTTTTGCCAATGTAGCGCAATCCGAGCATGGTTATATCGTCGAACTGCGGAGCATCCTTCACGAACTCGGAAATCTGCTCCCGTACAAATGGCAGAATGTCACCAGGAGAGGCGCTCGGCGCTTCATTCAACGCATCAACGAGCCGCTCTTCGCCGAACAGCTCCTCTTGAGCATCGGTGGCTTCCGTCACGCCGTCAGTATATTGGAATACGGCATCGCCCGGCTGCAGCACCACCGTATGGTTGCGGAAACGGTACTTCTCGGGAAGCCCGCTGTAATCCTCTTGCGTAAACACAGCAAGCGCAACGGCCCCGTTCGGCTTGGGAGGCAGCTCCCATTTGCCATTGCGGAACAGGGCAAGCTTTTCATGTCCTGCATCGGCGTACGTCAGAATGCCGGTTGACAACTCGAAGATGCCCAACCAAGCGGTGGTGAACATGTCGTCATCATTCTTCTCCGACAAGTCGGCGTTTGCGCGCATGAGCACCGAAGCGGGATCGAGGTTGGAGAGCGCTTCCATCTTGATGACAGTCTTCGACAGCATCATGAACAACGCTGCCGGCACGCCCTTTCCGCTCACGTCAGCCACGACAAGCGCAAGATGGTCGTCATCGATCATGAAGAAGTCGTAGAAGTCGCCGCCCACTTCTTTAGCGGGCTCCATGCTTGAGAACAGCTCAATCTCATCTCGCGCCGAAATGACACGGGTGATGGTCGGCAACACGTTCGCCTGAATCTCGGCAGCCATATCTAGGTCGGCTTGCACGGTTGCCAAAGACGTTTTCAGCGCTCCGACTGTCAGGTTTATATCGTTGGAAAGCGACGTGAATTCCGTGGCGTCGCGCACGTCAATTTCGACATCCAAATCGCCCTGTGTGATCTGAGCCAGCTGAACGGTCATCCGCCTTATTCCGCGCACAACGACGAGCTTCACAACAGCGTGGATGACTAGGAACAGAGCTGCGAAGACGATTACCTCCATGAGCACAACGAGAAGCAGCGAGGAATCGCGGGATGCGTTGGCTTCCGAAACGGGCAAAAGGGCGATGACTCGGTAGCCTTCGACTTCATGGTACGTTGCAAAGCATTCCTCGCCGGCAAATGTTGTGGTGAAGAGCTGCCCGGCTTCAGCCGCCTCAACGTCGGCTGCTAAATGCGCATCCGATTCGACCGCAATGTCCCCTCGCGTGCTGACAATTGCGCCCTCCTCGTCGATGACGACAAGCTCTCCTCGCTGCCCCACATGGCGGTTCTTGACAGACGACTCCACTTGAGCGGATAGGTCGCTGACGAAGTTCTGCGCGTCGTATCCCACCTGCACGAAGCCGCCTTCAATGGAAACGCCAGCGTATTTGCGCGACGTGGAAGCATCGTAAGAAATGGGTCGGTAAGCTTGGACGAACTCTTGTTGCCCACTGCCCGGCAACAACACGAGAAACTCACTCGACTGCTCTCCAGACGCCATGTCGAAACCTATGAATTCGGAGGCAGTGCTGGCAACGATGAATCCATTTGCGTCGATGACGTTGATTTCGGCGACGTCGAGACTCTCAGCAAGCTGCCTGCACCCCTCGCTGGTCGCATCAGCAGCCGAGGGGATGGCCGCCGAGACATGCTTCGTGATTTCGAGTAGATTCTCGTCCGACGCGTCAACGATGTCTTCTTCAACGTCTTCAACGCTCAGCTCCAGCAGCTCGGTTGTATCGGAAAGAGAACGGCTCGTTTGTACGATGGACGTAAATCCCACAGTGAGAAGAAATGCCACCACAATTGCCATGAGCATGCGGGTGTGCAGGATTCGGACAACGTTGCGATCTCCGACGGGCGTTATCAATGGTTTGTTGTGCAGCAGATGAAGCGCGAACGAGGAAAGCATCGTGGACAAGGCAACGCAAAACGCCATGGGGACAACACATGCCTGCACGATCTCAAAAGCCCGCGCCGTCTGATCGAGGTTAGTTACGAACACGAGCAGAAGATGCATCACTTCGGCCACAATGCCAGTGGCGAACGCGAACGACAAGTTGGGAATGTAGTAATTGAACACGTACTTGCGAAGGGCTGCCGCATATACACCGGCAAAGATGGTGCCCAAGCTGCACGCCACGCGGGTAAACTCCCCCACGCCCCACATCACTGCAAGCCAGCGCTCGATTCCGCCAATAAGACCTGCGATGATGCCAGCTGGCCCACCGAAGAACAGGCCAGCAGCCAACGGCGCAGCATCGCGCACGTTCATCATGGCACCGTCCAAGGGAATACCCGCTTCGGTACCGTAAATGGCGATGAGCCCGAAGATGACACCAACGATTACCTGCCAGCCCCTCTCGGGGATGTGCGCCACGCTTGTGCGCTTCCGAAGCAGCGTGAGCGCAATGCATGCCATAACGGGCATGAGCGTTGCCACTGCAAACTGTGCAATCGTTCCGATGTCCATGTGTTCGCGCGTTTCCTTCCTAGCCTGCTTTAGCGTGTTTAGCTTATCACGGCGGGGCAAATTGGATGATTAACTTCGCGAATTAGCCGACCAAAATAGCCACATAAAACAGCGAGAAGAATACCTTGCCATAACGCTGTTTCGCTCATTGTCATGCTGAGTTGAGAGCTCATTTATGAGGCGCTCAAACACGAGACCATGTAATTACCGGCACCGTCTCCTTGAACGATAATCGTTCCGTTATTGCTCGTTCGATAGGTCTCGATTCCCTTCTCAGCCAAAAGCTTCAGGGTCTTCTTAGCCGCCGGATCGTCCACGCTATCGGTGATGACGGCTATTCGAGGTTGAACATCCTCGAGAAACTCCTCAGTGCAAGAACTCTTCTCCCCATGGCAAGGCGCCTTCAGCACGTCGAATCGTCCATGCCCAACATTCAGATAAGCTTCTATGCCGTCTCTCTCCAAGTCGCCCGTGAAAATGAAGGTATCAGAGCCACAGGTGAGCGACGTCACGAGCGAAAGGTCGTTATCGTTACCTTCATCCCCCTTGGCATCAGGAACAAACGCAACGCCCGAGGGGTGGATAGAAAGATGGGCGCTACCAAATCGGAGAGACAGTGTCTTGTCTATCCTGCTCGTTGGCAGCCCTAGAGTCTCAATCGCCGACATAAGTGAACGGTAGTTCTTGTCGACCCCCTCGTACGCCGGTAGATAAACCATGTCGATCGCGACTCCACCTCCAATGGCGCGGACGCCTCCCACGTGGTCCCTGTCGTAGTGCGTGATGATGAGGAACTCCAGGCGGTCAACCCCCCTCCCACGCAGAAAGGATAGAACTCCGTTCGAAGTGCGATCGTATCCCGTGTCGATGAGAGCTGCAGATTGGCCCGACTGCAGGAGAATGCAATCGCCTTTCCCCACATCAATGAACGACACGCGCACACAACCCTCTTCACCTACTGAGCATGGTTCTTGTTCACGCTGCTCAACAGCAGTCGAATCGAACTTGATCGTGGACGAGCGATCTTCTGCATAGAATTGCATCGTGCCTCCCGCGCCTCTTGCCATCTGTCGCGCACCGGTCTCTTCGGCGATAACGCGTTCATCTTATATGAACACTCAGCATAGTAACCACAATTACAATCGCGGATGCGGGATTGCAGCAGGATTCGTATACAGGCACCTGGATTGCAACACTTGTTTCTCATTGCAAAACCAAGATAAGAATTTGAACGCCCCAAGCAGCGTCTCTTGGCTTGGGGCGTTTTCTGTCTTACAGAACCTCGCCCATTGCGCCGCATGCTTGCCATTGGCGATTTTGCCCTGCCATTGAAAGCGCTGCCCCATAGTGGGCTATACTCATCATGATTGCATTCTTCATTCCGCGCACCAGGCTGCACGACAGGTTGCGGGGCCTGGATTGCATCGGTCAATTTGGAGAACAGGATGACGTATTCGATTATTGGAATACTCGCGGCGTTGGTCTTGCTTATTACCAACCAGGACGTTCTGTGGCGGCATGATAGACGTAGCGAGCTTGATGAAGGCGCAAACGACGCTGGAAATGCCGTGGGCGCAGGACTTATCAATGGCAACAGGTCCACCACCGACGCCAAATCGAGCGACAACGCCAGCAATGCCATATCGATCAGCCGAAATCGCGACAAGACGCTACGCTATTACCGCTATTTCCTAATCGGCGTGCTGTGCTACTACATCACCGACGCAGCATGGGGCATCCTTGACGCCAATCGTCTCACAGCAATCGAATTCGCGGACACGACGGTGCACTTCGCAGCGATGATGGCTGCTGTACTGATGTGGACGCGCTATGTTGTGTCATACCTCGGCACTAAAAGCGCTTTCAGCGCTGCACTCACACGAACCGGATTCGTCGCGTTTGCTTTCGCAGTGGTCGTGATTGTTGCCAACTTCTTCTACCCAGTGCTGTTTTGGTTCGACGAAGCGGGCAGCTACCATGCAGGTGCTGCGCGTTATGTACTGCTGGCAATCCAGATTGCGATGTTCGTCGCAACTTCGGTGTACACGCTGGTCATGGCCTCGAGAACCGAGGGCATGCTCAAACGCAGACATCTGACGATCGGGTTGTTCGGTATCGCCATGGTGGTGTTCATCGCTATTCAGGTCTTCTACCCCCTGATGCCGTTCTACGCGATGGGCTACATGCTAGGCACGTGCATCCTCCATAGTTTCGTGGTCGAGGATGAGAAAGACGAGTATCATGCGCTGCTCGAGCGCTCCCTCGCACGCGAGCGTGAGCAGAAAGCACAGATCTCCGAAAGCCGCGAAGCCCTCAGCGAGGCGCTCACCGCGGCAGAAGAGGCCAACAAAGCGAAGACGGCGTTCCTTTCGAACATGAGCCACGAAATCCGCACGCCCATGAACGCGATCATCGGCCTTGACAACATCGCGCTGGCCGATCCCGACATATCCGAGACCACCCGCGGATACCTCGAGCGGATCGGCGACTCCGCGCATCACTTGCTCGAAATCATCAACGAGATTCTGGATATGAGCCGCATCGAATCGGGCCGCATGACCATAAAGCAGGAGGAGTTCTCGTTCGCCAAGGCACTCGGCCAGGTGAACGTCATTATCGGCGGGCAGTGCCGCGATAAGGGGTTGAACTACGAGTGCCACACCGACGACGACGTGCACGATTACTACATTGGCGATGACATGAAGCTTCGCCAGGTTATGATCAACATCCTGGGGAACGCCGTGAAGTTCACACCCGAAGGCGGCTCGGTTTCGCTGAACGTCGAATCGGTGGCACGTTACGACGGCAAATCGACCCTGCGATTCACAATTTCCGACACGGGCGTCGGCATGTCCGAAGAGTTCCTGCCAAAGCTATTCGACGCGTTCAGCCAAGAGAACTCGAGCAACACAAACACGAACGCATATGGCAGCACCGGCTTGGGCATGGCGATTACGAAGAGCATCGTCGAGTTGATGAACGGCACGATCGAAGTCGAAAGCGAGAAGGACGCGGGCACGACCTTCGTCGTGACGATCACACTACTCGATTCCGCTCGCGTGGAGAGCGAAGATGTCGGCGAGCTGCATCCGAACGACTTGTCGGTGCTCGTGATCGACGACGACCCCATAGCATGCGAACATGCACAGGTGGTGCTCGGGCAGCTGGGCATCAGCTGCGATAAGGCGTTGGATGGCGCCGAGGGCGTCGAAATGGCCAAGGTCCGCCATGCTCGTCGCGATCCCTACGACCTGATCCTCGTCGATTGGAAGATGCCGGGAATGGACGGCGTCGAGACGACGCGTCAGGTCAGAACGTCTTTTGGGAGAAGAAACCCCCATCATCATCCTCACGTCGTACAACTGGGACGACATCATGGAAGAAGCAACCGATGCTGGCGTAGATACGTTCGTTGCCAAACCGCTGTTTGCGGGAAGCGTCATGGATGAGTTCAAAGCGGCGTTCAGCCGAAAGAGTCTTGACGGTGAAAGCTCTGAAGTCGACCTTGCCGGTAAGCGAATTCTGCTCGCCGAGGACATGCTGGTAAATGCAGAAATTCTCATGATGATGCTGGCCACAGAGAACGTAGACGCCGAACATGCTGAAAACGGACAGATCGCCGTCAACATGTTTGCTGACCACGAGCCCGGATATTACGACGCGATCCTGATGGACCTGCGCATGCCCGAGATGGACGGTCTCGCAGCTACGAGAGCAATCCGCACGATGGAACGCGAGGACGCCCGCACCATCCCAATCATCGCCCTGACCGCCAACGCCTTCGACGAGGACGTACAACGCAGCATGCAGGCCGGCCTAAACGCGCACCTGAGCAAACCCGTCGAAGCCGACATTCTTTTCGGGACCCTTCGCAGCTTGATTCAAGTAAGATGATTGGAGAGAG
>CACZAR010000036.1 GCA_902779135.1 uncultured Coriobacteriaceae bacterium
CATCAGGCCGATGGGCCCCGCACCCCATATCACAACGCTGTCTCCAACCTGCACACCAGCACGATTCTTGCAATGCGTGCCAACACTGCACGGCTCGATGAGCGCTGCGGTGCGCAGCGGTAGGTCATCGGGAATAAGCTGCACGGTCTCACCAGCCACTGCTTTCACTGTGCCTGCATATTCGGCAAACCCGCCAGCCATGCACGAAAACCGTGAACCCATTGGCGACACGAAGTTGGGATCGACCCAAACGCGGTCGCCTTCCTTGAAGTCAGCGACATTTTCGCCAGTTTCCACAACATAGCCCACAAACTCGTGACCGAACTTCGATCCATCTGCGATACCACCGTACAAGCCACCCTTCGTGTAGCCATGCACATCGGAGCCACAAATGCCTGCATAGGCAACCTTAATCAACAATCCATCTGGCCCAAAGTCCGGTATGGGTATATCGGTTAGTTCAACTTCGCCCTTCGTTTTGAAAATGAGCTGCTTCATGGTGCCTTCCATAATTCCCCCTCGAAAATATGGCTTTAATTCAAAGAGCTTGCGCTCAAGGCACTGACCAGCAACGTTCCAGGCCAGTTAGAATAAAACTGTGTTCGAATGAGTCGGCGCCCGACACCTAATCCATTGCGAAATCAATTGGTGCCGGGGCTACGACTTATGCTTTCATGGCGGCGATGACGGTTTGCAAGTCCATCCAGGGACTCTCGCCGTCCCAAATCTCGCGCGCCTTTTTCGTCATGTCGATGACGGGGTTGTACTCGTGGATCTCAAGGTGGTGTCCGATATTCTCACCACACATGGTGTCGACGTAGGCGATGGGCTTGCCGCTGCTTGTCATGAATTGCCCGACCTCGTAGCCATGCTCCTTGAGTTTCGCAACAGCTTCATCGAAGTTGTCGACGATTATGTTGACATGGTTGAATCCGTAGCCATTCTCATCGAACAACATGGCCTCGTCGTTCGTCTTCTGGACGAACTCGACCTGCATCTGGCCCCACATGCCGAGCGCGATAACGATCTCCGGATCGGCTTCCTCGCCGCGCACTGTGCATGTCTCGTAATGCAAGGGGCCCATTTTCAGGAACGGGCCTGCACCGAAGAGCTCGTAAAACTCTTGCACTGCCGCATCTATGTCCTTAACCGTATACGAGAGCTGGTCGGGACCCCATTTGTTAAAGATTGTTTCGTACATGTTTGACTCCGTTCTCCCAAATTACGCACTTGGCGGTTTGGGAACGCTTGGCGGAACCGGAGCGCTCGGCGCTGCCGGCGCAGAAGGCATTGGGGGCATTGACGGCATGGGCGGCATCGTTGCGAACGCGTCGAGCTTGGCCTGATCGGCGTCGAAGTCGACTTTCATCTGCTCGAGCGGCTCGCCGCATTGAGCGCACTCGGTTGCAATGGGCTTGTTGTTCGCCCCGCATTTAGGGCATTTCTTCATCTGCATCTCAGTTGGTCTGAAGCACATTTTTCTCCTCTTTCACTTATTGCCGCTATCTGCGACGTCGACGAGCGTGATCTCGAACAGTAGATCCTCACCGGCGAGCTCGTGGTTGCGGTCGAAGTAAAGCCATCCCTCCTCGGCTTTGATGAACCGCGCACGGATCGACTCGGCCGGCGTCTCGATGACAATGAATTTCCCGATTTCCAGATTCTGGGCGTCCGGAAACATCGATGCCGGCACGCGCTCGACGAGCGATTCATCGTAGGGACCGTACGCCTTCTCGCAAGGAATACGCACGTTGACCGTGTCTCCCACCGCCATTGCACGCACGGCATCCTCAAATGCGGCGAGCATGGTCCCGTCGCCCATCATGAACTCGAACGGTTCACCGACCATGTACGAATTGCTGAACTCGGCACCGTTGTCGAGCTTGCCTATGAAATCGACCTTGACCTTCTGTCCATCTCGAATCATTGCTTTTCCATTCCACATGCAGGCACGCAACCGGGCGAGTCCCAGTTGCGTGCCTTGCCGGTAACAAGGTTGAGCCACGTATCGTCAACCTTCACGAACAGCGGACGGAGGACCATGTGCCCCCCATGTCGGGACGTGCCTACATACGCCACGCTTCCCTCTCCGCCGACGGCCATCCAAACGTTGCCGTCAATTTCGATATAGCGGTTGCCGTCGACCCCGTGAAGCACGAGCGGAGCATCCTCCATGCCACATATGGGAACTTCACAGATGCCCATCTGCTCGCAATACGAGCGGGCAGCTTCGACGGTGTCGACGGCTTCCGTCATCATTCGACTTCGCTTATGCCAGCGCGATGTCGGGCAGGCCTTGGTCCTTCTCGAGTGTCGAAACCTCGAGCTCCTTGACCTTACCATCCTTCTCGATGGTGACCTTGTACTCACCTGCTGGGATCTCCTTGAACCAGAAGTCGCCCCACATGTCGGTCTCGGTCTCGAACGAGGCATCTGCGCTCACGGCCGTAACCTTGGCGCCTTCGACGATCTCCATCTCGGCGGGATCGAAAACTGTTGCCGCAATGAACGTCTGCGGAAGTTCCTTGTAGTAGACGTTGGACTGCGGGTCGAGCTGTTCAGCACCTTCGAGGTCGAACTCGGACTCGTCGCCGAACTGAATCGCTTCGACTGCGCAGCTATCCACGCAACGCGGGATGCGAATCGGTGAATCCGGGTCGTCGAGCAAGTGCGCGCACCCGGTGCAACCCTGCGGAATCTCGAGCTCGGCATTCCAGTAGACACCCTCGAACTTATCGGCGATGTCCTTGCGGCCTTTCGCCTTCTCGGGGTCGATGACGATAAGCCCGTCCTCGCGCTCCATGAGCACCTCAGGTGCGAACTCGGCGATTGCCTTGGTCTGCGCGCCGATGACCGGAACGTACGACACGCGCACGTGCGAACCGGCGCCGCGCTCCTTCTCGGTGAGGTTCATCCAAAACTGGCCAATCTCGGGCTGCTCGGCAGCGTAGGGCAGCCAGCTGTTGCCGCAGTGCTCGTCTTTGCAGGCGACCTGGCAGTTGCGGCAGCCAGTGCATTTCTTCAGGTCGATGTAGAAAACCTTTGCCATGATGCTTACTCCCCTCTCTATCTATTCGACAACCCAGGAGTTGTAGTTGATGCCGATGGCGGGATCGTAATCGCGCGCGAAGGCATCCGGATAATCCTGCTTCCATTGGTCCATCTCGGCCTGCTCGAGCTTTGCCGCCTCGACAAGGTAACCAGATACGGCGAAGCCGCGACAGTTCTTCGAGACCTGCTTCTCGGGGCTGATCAGGTTGGCTGCACCGCCACGGTCGATGTGCGGGGCAATCGGATCGACGCGCGAACCCTTGTTGATGACGACAGCGCCCGGAATGACACGCTCGGAGATGCGAGCACCGGTCAAGATGATGCCGCGATCATTGTAGAGCTTGACAATGTCGCCGGCCTTGATGCCGCGCGCCTCAGCGTCGATCGGGTTCAACCACAGCGGCTCGTACTTGTAGCCATCGGGGCCTTCGACCTTCATGGTCTCGAACTCGCGGAACCACTTGATGTCGTCGCCCTGGACATGCACGCGCCAACGCGCGGGGTTCGCCACGACGAGCAGCGGGTAATCCTTGCAACGCTCGCCCCACAGCGTCTCGTCATGCGTCCAGCCCTCGGATGCCGGACCGCCGACGGTCCAGCGGGCCATGGGCGTACGCTCGATGTCGTCGGGGAAGTTGGTGGCAAGAGCCTCGGACCAGAACTCGAGCTTGCCAGTCGGTGTGTCGAGCGGCCAAGCCTCGGGGTCGGCGTAGAAACCATACATGCCAGCGGGCAGCTGGTCTTGGTTCGGGTCCTGCTTCGGGAAGTAATAGCCCTTCTCGTTGAGCTCTTCGAAGGTGATCTCCTCGCCCAGGCGCGAATTCTGGAATTCGAACTGGCGCCACTCGGCGTAAGTCATGCCCATGTCGAGCTGGTCGCGAATGCCGAAGCGCTCGCCGAGCTCGCAGGCAATCTCGAAATCGGACTTCGACTCGCCGATGCGATCGATTGCGTTCGGAGTGATGGCCGACGAACGCAGCGAAACGACCATCGAGCCACCCATCATGTCGTCATCCTCGACACAGGTGGTGACGGGCAGCACCAGGTCGGCGAACAACGAGTCGTTCTCGAGCCACTGATGGTTGGTGACGAAGAACTCGACCTCGTCGGTACGGATGGCATCCTGATACCGGAAGCCGCCGTCCCAGCAGTTCATGTTGCAGGGCTTCTCGGACCAGAGCATATGAATCTTGTTGAACTCGGGCATATGCGCGAGCTTGTAGTCGAGAGCCGCCTGCAGTTCCTCGACGCTGCGGCCTTGCGCACGGGCTAGCTCAGGAGACACGCTGCCGAGCGCCGCCTTGTAGGACTCGGGTGTCGTCGGATACTCGTTCTTCTGGAACTGCTCGGAGGTCTCGACGTAGACGATGGCCGGCGAGCCGTACCACTCGGTGTGGCCTTCGAGCAGCGCCTCGGCGATGAGCGTACGCGGAATCTTCTGCTCGGAGGGATAGAACATGCGGCACTGGTTGGCCATGCTGAACGGCGCAGAGGTCGAACGGGCGATGGTCTCCTTTCCGATGAGCGATGCGTTCATGAACGCTTGCTGCACACCAGGCTTGCCGAAGCCCTGCAGACCGAGCAGGTAGGCATGCGTGCGACCGGGCTCGAAGCTGTACGGGCCCTTGATGGCGCCAGAGCTGAAGTGCACCGATGCCGTGATGAGCTTGGCACGATTACGCGCGTAAGCCTTGATGGTGTACTCGGGGATGCCGGTGCGCTCGGCTGCCCAAGCTGGCGTCTTCGGGATGCCTTCCTCGTCGGTGCCGAGGACGTAGGCTTTCACCTTGTCGAGGCCGACGGTATGGGTCTCGCAATACGCCTCGTCGTAGAGACCCTCGGTGAACCACACGTACATGACTGCGAAATCGAGCGCAGCGTCGGTGTTCGGTAGGATGGGGATCCACTTCATCTCGTCGTGGCAAACCGCCGTGTAGTTGCAGAACGGGTCAACGACGACGAACTTCTTGCCGCATTCCTTCCAGAAGTTGATCAAGCGCGACCACATCTGCGATGCGTAGTTCTGTGTGAGCTCCCAGTCACCTGCAGCAAATGCAATCATCTCGGAATGCTCGGAGATGTCACGCAGCACGTGCCAGGGGTTGTAGCCAGTCTGCGGAGGAGCAGGCATGCCGAGACCCTTGTTGCAGCCGGAGCCCCAGAAGTGCTTGGCACCCCAGTACCAACCCTCGACCGAGTCGGGCGTACGCACTTCGCGCGTGTAGCCACCGAGCTTCGACATGAACGTGGAGTGCATGCCGCCGCCGGAATGCAGGTTCTTGGACTCGCGGTGGCCGTCCTCGCCAATGGTCAGGACGGAGTACGGACCGTACTTTTCCATGATGCGCTTGATCTCGGACTCCATGATGTCGAAAGCCTCGTCCCAGCTGATGCGGACGAACTTCGACTTGCCACGGTTGGCTGCGTTGATCTTGGCAGGATCGCCACCCGGCTCCCAGTCAACGCGCTTGAGCGGATACTTGACGCGGTTCTTGGAATAGATGCGGTTCTTGTAGGCCAGCGCGAAGTAGTTCGGCTGCGACTTAAAGCCTGGGCGGAACTCCTTGTCACCCACCTTGATAGTCCACATCGAAGGCTCGAGCTCCTCTTCGGTGTACTTCTCCAGATAGTGGATGGGGCGGATGCGGACGATCTTGCCGTCCTTGGTGTCTACGTACGTAAGATCGCCGCCCGTGCCGCCGCAAGCGATGCTTTGTACCGTAGTTTTCAACTCACTCATCTGCCAATCTCCTTTCGTTCCCTCTCCTATTTCCAACTCGTCTTTATCGAATAGCGCGCGCAGCACAGCGCAGTACTCGACTTTGATTTCGAGTATATGGAGGGTAGATTGGTCAGGTAATCCTCTTGCGGCCCCTGTTGGAGGAGTCGATTGACCCTTTTTGGAAGGTGGTTTTATTTATCCAGACCAGCCTTGACAGCATACACAGCGGCCTGCACCCGATTTTCGAGACAAAGGCGTAGCATGAGGTTGCTGAGCTGCTTTTTCACCGTTCCGACGCTCAGGTACAACTCGGCACCGATTTCCTCATTGGACTTGCCTTGGGCAACGAGCCTGAGAATGTCCTTTTCGCGGTCGGTGAGATGATCCGACGACGGCACGTCAGCGCCATTCTGGCCGTTACGACCAGCTTCCTCGCGTAGGCGAGCGAACTCATCGACCACTGGCGCGGTCACCGATTCGGACAAAGCCATCTCACCGGCGATAATGCTGTGCAACCGATCGCGCAGCTTGCGAGCGGGCGTGTCCTTGAGCAAATAGCCACGAGCGCCATTGCCGAGAGCGTCGAAAACGATGTCCTTATCCGATTCCACGGTCAGCATAACGATGGCGACTTCAGGGAACTCATCGTGGATCAAACGTGCTGCCTCAACGCCATCCATCTGCGGCATGCGCACATCCATGAGAACGAGGTCGGGATACAGCTCGCGCGTAAGCTCAACTGCTTCGACGCCATCTGATGCTTCGGCCATGACGTCGAACTCGGGCCACCGATCAATCAAACCGCGCATAGCTTCACGGTAAAGAACCTGATCATCTACAAGGAGAATGCGTGTTACGACTTCGTCCATTGTGGCTCCCGTCATCCTGCGACCGGCATCTCGATGAACACCGTCGTACCCTGCGAGCCCGATACAACCGACACCTTTCCGCCGGCAGACGCAGCGCGCTCGTGCATGATTCTGATTCCAAGCCGTTCAGGTGCGACGCTTGAAACATCGAAACCAATTCCGTTGTCGCTGATTGAAATCAACGCGCGATTGTTCTTGCGGCCGATGGACACGTGCACCATCGTCGCGCGCGAATGGCGCAGAATGTTCTGCAAGCATTCGTTGAAGATGCGCACCAGTTGGAGACGCGCGTACTCCGATACGACCACGCTTTCTTCGCCCCGAACCGTCAGCTCCACTTCGATGCCCCATTGGCTCTCGAACCGGTCAAGCAATTCGGCCATGTCCGCACCCACGTCGCCAGCGCCTTCGATTGGAGTGCGCAACGAGAGCATTTCCTCCCTCAGCACTTTCGTGACCTGACGTGCCTGCACGCCTATGGCATCAATCTCGCTTCGCAGTGCGTCCACGTCACCGTCGTCGAGACACGATGATGCGATGTCGGCGCGTATCGCTAGAGCACTGACCATCTGGGATATGTTGTCGTGAATCTCGCTGCTCAGATGCTTTCGTTCCTCGAGCACTTGCAACTCGAGATCTTTTTTCGACATCTGAACGCGCTGAACGAACGTTCCGAGAATGCGTCCAAGTTCGAGTAGAAAATCTAAATCTTTATCCGAAAACGGCAGCGCACTCGTGAACACAACTGTCAACATGCCCAAAACACCTGATGAAGATGACAGAGGAATGCTCACTGCGCTACGAAAACCAAGTTCGAAGGCGATGTCGGGAATTTCATCGTCTTCGTGGGGGTGCTCGTAATCCATGATGATGAGCTCACCATGATTCAAGAGGTTTGCCATACGCCCGACATTGGGCGTCACCGTGACCTGCGCTTCGATGGACTCGATGAACTCATCATGCGACGCATACTTGACGAAACGCTTGCCATCGATGTCAATGAGATGAAGGTGCGCCGAATCGCACTCGAAGTATTCCGAGCTCACATCCACTATGCGCTGGTAGATCGTTTCGGAATCGGCAGCCCATTCCATAGCGCCGCAAAACGCCGCCAGCGTCTCGAACCGACCATGCTTCATGGTGCGCACATCCCCCTCGACAACGCTCACATAACCACTCTACCAATCCACAGCTCCATAGAACACGAACCTCGACTCTTTTGAATACCAATCGGATAAAAATGGGGGCCATTTGGCCACTTTTCGATTACCGCTACATGCGACGAAACACTTTGTCTCTCATCAATTGTGCTTTCAGCTTGTCGCACCCACATGCGCATCCAGAAGGATGAAGTTCACGTTGTATGGCTGATTCGCGAACAATCGAAACTAAATCGATGTCGAACGTGACGGCGCTACCCGCAAGCTCGTGATTGAAGTCGAGCACAACCTGGTCAGCATCGGCTGACACCACCTTAGCCCGAAGCATGCCCATCTTCGTCTTAAGCTCGATATAACCACCCCGTGGAAGATGTTCGCTATCGGCAATCAAATGCGCAGGAACGCTTTGCACAAGGCCGGCGTCGTAGATACCGTAAGCTTGGTCGGGAGTCAGCCTGATCGAACGATACTCGCCTGGGAACATGTCACACAATGCCGCTTCAATTCGAGGAAGCAGCATGCCCGAACCGAGTTTGACACTCAGAGGCTCACCAGCAAGTCTGCTGTTCTGGAACACGGCTCCATCGTCGAGCGTTCCAACGCAATGCACGAGCACGGTCTCGCCGATTTCTGCCATAATCCCACCTCCAGCCTGCATCCGACCTTGATGCTCCGATATTCGAAATCAGCATACCCCCGAAAATGGGACAAGGAATGTAGAGCATGCCATTCAAGCCGCGCGGCCACCCGTTTTACGCCATTTGGCTACAGTATGAAGAGCTGTAAACGGCTGCAGCTTCGATGCGAAATGGCCCAATGTGAAAAGAACTCGCAGCTTGTCTGCGTTCTGCCCAAATAAGACTATATTTATTTCATTTGAATAAGTCATATTTTGCTGGATAGCGGTAGCATATTGCCAACGTAAAAAACCAACAGAAAGGAACGGCACCATGGAAATCAAGAATGTGACCGTGGCAGGCGGCGGTGTCCTGGGAAGCCAGATTGCCCTTCAGAGCGCATACTGCGGATTCAACGTCAAGATCTGGCTTCGCAGCGAGGGCTCGATCGGGCGCTGCGCTCCGAAGCTCGACCGCTTCGCAGGCATCTACGAGGCAACCCTGCAGGCGACCAAGGCCAACCCCGCAGCTCGTGCCCGCGGCCTGTCCGACGAGGGTGCCACGGCCGAAGAGCTCGACGCGCTGTGCGCGAAGGTGGCTCCTGCCCGCGAGAGCATCGTGCTGACGACTGATTGGGACGAGGCCTTTGGCGACGCTGACCTGGTCATCGAGGCTGTTGCCGAGGATCCCGCGCAGAAGATCGAGTTCTATACCGAGCTGCAGAAGCACCTGCCCGAGGATGCCATCGTGGTCACCAACTCCTCGACGCTGCTGCCGAGCCAGTTCGCGGAGTACACCGGACGCCCCGAAAAGTACCTGGCGCTGCATTTCGCAAACAACATCTGGATGGGCAACACCGCAGAGGTCATGGGGCATGCAGGCACCGACCAGCAGTACTACGACGCCATCGTCAAATTCGCCGAGGGCATCCGCATGGTGCCGCTGTGCCTGAAGAAGGAGCAGCCAGGCTACATCCTGAACTCGATGCTCGTGCCGTTCCTCTCGGCCGCTGAGGCGCTCTATGCCAACGATGTCGCTGATCCCGAGACCATCGATAAAACTTGGACGCTCGCAACCGGCGCGCCGAACGGCCCCTTCCGCATCCTCGACGTCGTGGGCCTCGTCACCGCCTACAACATCGTGAGCATGAACCCGCTGGCATCCGACCCCGAGTCGACGCCCGGCAAGATCTGCGCCAAGCTCAAGGAAAAGATCGACGCAGGCAAGACCGGCATCAACGCAGGCGAAGGTTTCTACAAGTACAACTAACCGATCGGCAAAAACGGCGCTGGCCTACAGCGTGTCGAACCAGGGGCACACGATGGTGCGCCCCTTCCTTTTGCGGCGCATGATTCGAGTTGTTGGTACAATGATGTCGCAGGAACACAATGGCACGGGAAACATCCACAGACAGCAAACTAGGCCTCATATTGGCCACCTATTTGGTAGGTCTGCTCATTGGCGGGCTCTATGTCGGCATGGTCTCCCCCGCACGCACGGTCGTGCAAGCCGACTTCGGCATCGACGACACCGTGGGCATCTGGATGATCAACATCTACACGTTGTTCTATGCCGCGCTCATCCCTATCATCGGCAAAATCGCCGATCGCCGCGGGCGGAAGCGCGTGTTCACAATTTGCGTGGGTATCTTCTGCGTCGGAGCAGTGATTTGCGGATTGTCGAAATCCTTCGGGGGATTCGGCCTTCTGCTCGTCGGGCGCGTGCTGCAGGCTGCAGGCGCAGGCGGCATGTTGCCCGTTGCCAATGCCGAGATCGGCGCATCGTTCCCTGAAGAAAAACGCGGCATGGCGCTCGGAATGGCTGCAGCGGTCGCTGGTGTGTCGAACGTGCTCGGCGCGGTTGCGGGCAGCGCGGTCGTGGGCGCATTCGGCATCGAGAACTGGCCCGCGTTGTTCTACCTGTGCGTACCGTTCTGCATCGCGATCATCGTGGTCGCTGCAACGTTGCTGCCCGACAGCGAGGTGGACGAGTCACATGGGCGGATGGATATCGCAGGCTCGATCCTTTTCGCGCTGTTCGTGCTCCTCTTGCTCCTGGGCTTGAAGAACATCGACTTCGCCTCATTCGGCGCATCTGCCACGCAGCCATCCGTGCTCGCGCCGCTTCTGGCTGCGATTGCGGCCGTTGTTGCATTCCGCACCGTCGAGCAGCGCGCAGAAGACCCCGTGTTCCACCTCGAGTACTTCCACAGCCGCCCGATCGTCGTCACGATGACTGTGTCGTTCTTCATCGGCTGCTTCGTGATTTCGCTCGTGCTCGTGCCCGAATTAGCCGAATACGCCATGGGCGACCCGATCGGATCGGGCGGATACTACGTGCTAGCAATCGGCTTGACATCGTTTATCACCACGCCCGTCGGCGGCAAGCTCATCGACAAGCTCGGTCCCAAGCCAGTTCTCATCACAGGCCTGGCCATATCGACTGCAGGCCTTGCGTATTTGGCGCTCATAGCTGTGACCGCCCCGAGCTTTGCCACGTTCGTTATCGGGTTGGCCATCGTCGGCGCCGGAATGGGCATGTCGATGGGTGCGCCCACGAACTACATGATTCTCGAGAACACCGACAAAGCTGAAAGCTCGTCGGCTATCGCCACCATCACGCTCATTCGCCAAATCGGTACTTCGATTGCCCCAGCCATCTACGTCGGCCTCATCACCTCGACGCCCGGGCTTGCCGGCTACCAGCACATGCTGTTCTGCGTGGCCTTGTTCAACGTTGCGGCTCTTATCACCATGCTGTTCTACCAGCCGAAGCGGTAACCCCAGCCAATCGCGGCAATTCGATCGGACATAAACGAACGAGGCGGGATGTCGTTCCCGCCTTGCTTCGTCAATCAACTTGTTAATCAGCGATGGCTATTCGGCCAGCCAAGCCTCTGCATCTTGTTCGGAAATGGGCAGGATGTCCTCGCCAGCGCTATAGGGGCTGTCAGCGCCACCGAGGCCCCACAGGAAGTACAAGCCGCCCTTGGTCTTGTAGAGCGTCTCCTCGTAGCCTGCCGGGTCGCCGTAGTAGCTGTAGGCGCGGTTGCCCAGAACCTCAGCCTTGCTGGTGTCGTAAATGTGCCTCTTGCCGGCAAATGTCGTAGTCTTGCGCATAGTATTTCCTCCCTAAAATATCGCGATACGTTTTAGTCGTATTTGTATCGAAACACAATACCACACCTACTCGAGTTTCTACTCTTCGAACAACGGCGTGGAGAAGTAACGCTCGCCCGTGTCGGGCAGCACGGTCACAACCGTCTTGCCCGGGCCAAGCTTCTTGGCCAAGCGTTTGGCTGCCGCAACGTTCGTTCCCGACGACACGCCCACGAGCATGCCCTCTTCGCGTGCGAGGGCGCGAGCCGTGTCGAGAGCCTCTTCGTCGCTGACGATGCAGATGTCATCGTAGATCTCGCGGTCGAGGATGGCGGGAATCAGCCCGTCGCCGATGCCCATCTGCATGTGCGTGCCGATGCCACCACCCGAGAGGATGGCTGCGTTCTCGGGCTCGACAGCCCAGATCTCGATGTCGGAATACAGCTTCTTGAGCGTCTGGCCGATGCCCGTGATGGTTCCGCCCGTGCCGATGCCGCTCACGAAACCGTGGATGTGGCAACCAGCATCCTCGGCGATCTCGAGCGCCGTGTGGTTGCGATGCGTGCGCATGTTGTCGATGTTCTCGAACTGCTGCGGCACGTAAACGCGCGGGTCTTCGGCCTTCATCTTCTCGGCAATCTGGATGCATTCGTCAATGGCCTTGCCGATATCACCCTCGTCGTGCACGATGACGACTTCTGCACCGTAATGCTTGACGAGCTTCATGCGCTCTTCCGAGACGGAGTCGGGCATGATGATGCGCGCTTCGTAACCCTTGACAGCGCAGACGAGCGCCAGACCGATGCCTTGGTTGCCACTCGTCGGCTCGACGATGATGCTGTCAGGCTTGATTTCGCCGCGTTTCTCGGCTTCCTCGATCATCATGGCTGCCGTGCGCGTCTTCACCGACCCACCGACGTTGACGCCTTCGAACTTCACGAGGATCTGTGCCATATCAGGCTCGACCATCTTGTTCAGTCGGATGAGCGGCGTACGCCCCATGGCTTCCAGCACGTTGTTGTAGATCATGTAGAACACTCCCTTTGTTTGTTATAGAAGGAAATTATAACAGCGCATTTGAAAACACAGACAATGCTTGACCCACTTCTTGTCACCTGCGACAAGAAGTTTCGTTGTCCTCTCCATTGGACATCACTGCTATTGTGCCAAGCGGCGGTTCAAAAGCGTGAATGACTATTCACGCTGAAGCATCTCTTGTTCACCAATGGCAATCCGTTTACGCGTAATAAACGTGCACAATTTTTATAAGACGTATGCTACAAACAAAAGTTTTACTTCAAGATCTTTGGTATCTAATTTTTCATCCATGCTAAAACTGGTACAATTAAGCAGTGAACTTTATTTTATAGAAAAAATTAGTTTATGAAATACTTTATTTTCCTGCGATTATAGCTTTTTGATTTTAAAATTTTTATTTATCTTAATTTATT
>CACZAR010000037.1 GCA_902779135.1 uncultured Coriobacteriaceae bacterium
ACAATGCAGGCGCAGGAGACGGTCATGAAGATCAAGAAGCAACGCGCCGAACTGCCCCAGCGTGTCAAAGTGCAGCTGCTGCGCAAGAAGCGCGACGAGATCTCTGCGAAGCTCGACCAAGCACTCGAAATCGAGAAGAAGGCGAAAGCCGAGTTCACGAAGGTCGAGGATGAAGACCGCCAGCTTTCCGACAAGCAGAAGCGCGCCCAAGAGCTCATCGACACCTCTGGAACTGATTACCGTAAAGTTGAGTCGCAATCGAAGGAAATGGCTGGCATCGCGAAGCGTCGCGACACCTTGGCGGAGCAGATGCTCGAGATGCAGGTGAACCTCGACAAGATCGAGAGCGTCCGCTCCCAGCTCGAGCGCGCCGTTGCGGCGTCCCTTGCCGAGGAGAAGCGCATGCGCGCCTCGTTCGAGGAAGAAGACAACGAGCTCATCGCTCAGGTGAAGGATTTGATGGGGAAGAGGGCGGAGCTCGCCGCTGGACTCCCCGCCGACCTCATGGCGCTTTACGATCAAACCGCTGCAAAGTCCGGTGGCGTCGCCATCGGCAAGCTCACCGAGGATGCCCGCTGCGGCATCTGCCGTGGAGGCATCGAGGGCGGTCGACTCATCGAGCTGCGCAACTCGGCTCCGCTTGGCACGTGCCCCAACTGCAAACGCCTGTTGGTTGTGGAGTAAACGGATACAGCCGGGAGGGCCCTGCGCGCACCCTGTGAGGCTAACCGCTCATCGCTCTCGTCGAAGCAGCTGCGGAACTCGCCCGCTTCGCGGGCTCAAACAGTCCTTGCTTCCGCTTCGCCTTCGCTCTTCGCAGCCTCACGGGGTGCGCGCAGGGCCCTCCCGGCTGTATCCGTTTACTCCACAACGCAAAAAAGCCCGCGAAGCGGGCTTTTCAATTGCCGATAGTGCGACGTTGGTTAGGCGCGCTCGACCTTGCCGGCCTTCATGCAGCTGGTGCAGACGTTGGCCTTGCGGACATGGCCGCTCTTGTCGCGAATCGTGATCTTCTGGATGTTGGGCTTGAACCAGCGGTTCGTCACGCGATGCGAGTGGCTGACGTTGCGGCCAGCGGACGGCTTCTTGCCGCAGACTTCACAAATCTTAGACATATCTATCAACTCCGTTTTACTATCTCACCACGGCAAATGCCGTTGATTCCAAACTAGCCAAGAAACTATAGCACATGCCGTGTACAGCGTCCAAGATTTTTTGGAGTCCACACAATGCGAACAGGATGGATAAAACATAGAGATACGCCATATGCGATATACTTCATAAGGTTATAAGGAAAAAGCGGGTGAACGCCCGTGTGCGGAAAGGATGTTCCCAATGGCTGAGACCATTCCGGGCAAACTGCATGTGGCAAACGACGTTTTGGCTGATATGGTCGGCCATGCGGCCATGGAGTGCTACGGCATCGTGGGCATGGTTGCTCCCAATGCCGCCGACGGCATTGCCAAGATCCTCCCTCCGTCGCGTCTTCGCCGCGGCATCGTGCTGGACACGACCGATGCGGGTGTCCGCGTCGACCTGTACGTCGTCGTCGAATATGGCACGAACGTCAAGGCAGTGTGCCAGAACCTCATCGACTCCGTCTCGTTCGTGTTGAAGGAGCAGGCACGTGTGCCGATCGACGCCGTTGAAGTTCACGTCATGGACGTCAAGATCCGCAAATAGCACATCCGCAATCATCCACTATCGATAGTCCCTCACGAAGGAAGAAATAATCCATGTCCGAATACACCGGCAACGATATTCTCAACGCCATTGCAGCTGCCAGCAAGAACCTCTCGGCACGCAAAGATGAAATCAACCGCCTCAACGTGTTCCCCGTGCCCGACGGAGACACCGGCACCAACATGTCCCTGACGCTCGAATCGGTTGTCAAGAACATCGCTTCGCTCCAAATCGGGGCGGGACATGCGGAAGGCTGCCGCGCCATCACCACCGGCGCACTCATGGGTGCCCGCGGCAACTCAGGTGTTATCACCTCGCAGATCCTGCGCGGTCTATGCGAAGGCTCGAATGACTACGACGAGCTGACGACTGAAGCGGTTGACGCTGCGTTCGCGCGCGCCGTCGAAGTGTCGTTCCAGGCTGTGCGCAAGCCTGTCGAGGGCACGATCCTCACGGTGCTGAAGGATTCGGCCACTGCCGCCAAGCATGCACGCAAGAAGAAGCTCGAGGTCGAGGAGGCTCTCGAGTCGATAGTCACCGAAGCGTATGAATCGGTGCAGCGCACGCCCGAGTTCCTGCCCGTGCTGAAAGAGAACAACGTCGTCGATGCCGGCGGCTTCGGCTTGGCCATCCTGTTCGACGGATTCGTTGCTGCTTTGCTCGGCAAAGAGGGCACGATGGGCGACGAGCTTGCGTTTGCGCGCGATGCCGAACCGAAGGTCGAGATCGAGCACATCAACGACTGGGAAGGCTCCGAGTACCGCTACTGCAACGAGTTCCTCGTCCATTCCGAGACGCTCGACAGGGAAGAGGCGCTCGACTTCCTGTCCACGATGGGCGACTGCGAGCTGTGCGTGGGCATGAATCCCAAGTTCAAGGTTCACGTGCACTCGAACCATCCGAACAAGGTGCTCGAGTACTTCCTCGAGCGTGGTCAGATCTTCGAGGTGTTCATCCACAACATGGACCTGCAGAGCATCGAGCGCCAGGAGAAGCTCGCTGCCGAGCAGGCCGACAAGCCCGAAGAGCGCAAGGAATCCGGCGTCGTGGCCGTCGCTGCAGGCGAAGGCAACGCGAAGATCCTGCGCAGCCTGGGCGTCGACGTGGTCGTCTCGGGCGGCCAGACCATGAACCCTTCGACGGCCGACTTGCTCGAAGCTGTCGAGAAGACGAACGCCGACAACGTCATCATCTTGCCGAACAATTCGAACATCGTCATGGCTGCCAACAGTGCAGCGGAATTGGCCGAGGTCAATTGCAGCGTCGTGCCCACCAAGAGCGTGCCGCAAGCGTTTGCGGCGCTTTTCGAGTACGACGCCGAAGCGCCGCTCGAAGACAACGTCGAGGCCATGAAAGATGCCTACTCTGAGGTCAAGACCGGAGAAGTCACCACTGCCATCAAGGATTCACACGATGCAGCGGGCAACCCGATTGCGGCCGGCGACGTCATCGGCATTGCCGACGGCTCGATCGATGCCGTGGGTTCGTCGATTGAGGAAGTCGTCATGGGCCTGCTCGAGGTCATGGAAGCCGAAGACGCTGACAACCTCACCTTGCTCGCTGGCGAAGATTACAGCGATGAGGCCCTCGATGAGTTGGTCGAGCAGATCGAAGAGGTCTACGACGACCTCGAGATCGACGCCCAACGTGGCGAACAGCCTCTGTATCCGATCATCATGTCGGTCGAATAATCGAAACACAGAGCATGCGAAGAGGCCCCGTTTGGCGGGGCCTCTTTTTATTAGAAAACTTCCAGATAAAGCTACTTGGCAAACTTATCGGCGAGTGCCTTTGCCACATGAGGTTGGACGAACTTGTCGACGCTGCTGTTCAGGCTCGCAAGCTCACGCACGATCGACGACGAGAGGTACATGTATTGCGGGGGAGACATGATGAAGACGGTCTCGATTGTGCGGTCGAGATCGTAATTCAGGGCTGCCATCTGGAATTCGTACTCGAAGTCGGTGATGGCTCGCAGGCCTTTCACCAGCACTTGGGCGTTCTGTTCACGTGCGAAGTCGACGAGCAACCCGTCGAATGGCTCGACGCGCACATTGGGCAGATGCGCCGTGGCTTCGCGTGCAAGGGCGGTGCGCTCTTCCAGCGAGAAGAGAGGCTGCTTGCCTGCTGACGCGGCGACTGCGACGATGACTTCGTCCACCAGCTGCGCTGCACGCGAAATGATGTCCAGGTGACCAAATGTGATCGGATCGAATGTGCCGGGTGTCACTGCTCGTTTCATGCTATGCCTTTCTAGTGCTAGCCAAATAATTGTTTCTCTGTGGCTAGACTTCCAAGATTGTAATGCCTGTCTTGCCGTACTTCTTGCTGTTCAAAATCTCGAGACCGGCAGCTTGCGCTGCTTCCTCAACCTGTTTGCGCGAGTCGAGTGCATGTTCGTAAACGACCACTGCACCCTTGTTGAATTGAGCGGTGAGTGCAAGCACAGTTGCTGGGTCGTACGCATAAGGCGGGTCGAAGAATATGAGGTCGAATGGTGCGGTCGAGCCAGTGCTCTCGGCTTTGAACACGTCGCGTCGGACTACTTGCGCTTTGTCGGAGCCGAGGCCGCACGTTTCCAGATTGCGCTTCAGCGTGGAAGCTGCTTTGGAGTTCTGCTCGTAGAACACGGCACGCGCAGCTCCGCGTGAAAGCGCCTCGATGCCAAGTGCGCCAGAGCCGGCAAAAGCGTCGAGCACCGCAAGGCCTTCGAAACCTCCAAGCAGGCTGTACAGGGAGCTGAAAAGCGCTTCGCGGACACGGTCGGTCGTAGGCCTCGTGTCGAGCCCGTCCGGCGCGTTAATCGCGCGCCCTTTCAATGTTCCTGCAACAATTCGCATACGGTTCGTTCTCTCTCTTCGCAAGGGGTGGGCAGATTGCCCTGGCGATTCCGGGGAGGAATTGCGCCGCTTGCGAAGCACAAATTTTAATCCACATAGGTTAGCTGAGTTGCTGTAGGCGCAATTCCTCGCCGGAACCGCTAGGGCAACCTACTAACCGCCGACTATCTCCTCACTCGCACGGTACACGACGCGTGCCTCGCGTGCAAGCGCCCGATATTGCTCGGATTCGAGCGTGGGGTCTTCCAAAAGAATCGCCTCGGCATCGGCGTGTGCGGCTTCGATGAGCCCGCCGTCGCGCACGACGTTGACGAGTTTTAAGAGCGAAGCGCCGTGTTGGCGGTTGCCCAGGATGTCACCTTCTCGGCGCAGCGAAAGGTCGTATGACGCCAGCTCGAAACCATCATCGGTTTGCTCCATCGCTGCAAGGCGGGTGAGCGCTACATCGCTCTTCGTTCCCGAAATGAGATGCATCTCGCCAGGCAAGTCGCCTCGTCCGACACGTCCGCGCAGCTGGTGAAGCTGCGAGAGGCCGAACCGGTCTGCGTCTTCGACGATCATGACGGTCGCATTGGGCACGTCGACACCGACCTCGATGACGGTCGTTGCCACGAGCACGCCGATCTCGCCGGCGCGGAAACGGTCCATCACCTCTTGCTTCTCGGCAGCGGGTAGCTTTCCGTGCACGAGTCCGACTTCGTGGTCGACGAAAACCTTCGACTGGAGGAACGACGCCTCGGCTTCCGCAGCGGTGGCATTCGCGCCCGTCATGTCGCGTTCGTCCTCGATGCTGATCGATGCGAACTCGTAGACATCTTCCTCGTCGCCGTTGCCGCCTTTCTTGCTTTCGGGCTCTTCCCGTTTCTCGCCGACGAGTGGACACACGACATAGACCTGCTCTCCGCGTGCGAGCGCTTCCTGCGCAGCGTCGTAGGCGCGCCCTTTGTCAGCGAGGGTATGCACAACCGTCTTTCGCGGTGCCGCATTGCGCGGGCGTTGCTTGATGTAGGAAAGCGACAAGTTGCCGAACAGCGCGAGTGCGAGCGTGCGGGGGATCGGCGTTGCCGTCAGAAACAGCGCATCGGGGCATTCGCCCTTGGCCAACAGCGCGGCGCGTTGCTCGACGCCAAATCGTTGCTGCTCGTCTATGACGCACAACGTGCAATTCGCGAACACGACGTCGTCTTCGAGGAGTGCATGGGTTCCGAATAGCACGCAGGTCGCGCCTGTTGCCACGCGTTCGATGATGCCATCGCGTTCATCGGCCGTCGTCGAGCCGGTGAGGATGTCCCAGCTGATGTTCGCCTTGTCAAGCAGTGGCCCAAGGCTGGCTGCATGCTGGCGTGTGAGGATCTCGGTCGGTGCCATGAACGCTGCTTGGCTGCCTGTATCGGCAGCTGCGGCCAACGCGAATGCGGCCACGATGGTCTTGCCGGTTCCGACGTCGCCAAGCAACATGTGGTTGGCGGCTTTGTCGGCAGCAAGGCGTGACAAGATGTCAGAACGGGCCTGGAGTTGCTCGTCGGTCAGCTGGAAAGGTACGGCAGAGTCAAGTGCCTTCGCATGCGGCCCGTCGATGACGTGTGCCGTAGGCGTGCGACCGTCGCTTCGCGCTTGCCCGTCTCGCATGAGCATGAGCTCGAGCAGCAATACTTCCTCGTATGCCAGGCGGCGGCGCGCTTCGGCCTGCTCGGCCATGGCATGGGGGAAATGGATGCAGGAAAGCGCGCTGTTGCGGCTCATGAGACGGTATTTCGTTCGCAGTGCGAGCGGCAACGGGTCGATGACGCCGGCGACTTCGTCGAGCGCGTTCAGGACCAGTCGGCGCATCATGCCTTGCTTGATGGCGCCCGTCGAAGGATGCACGGGGATGATCATGCCGTGGAAGTCCTCGCCTGTGCCTTCGAGTGCTTCGATATAGGGGTTCGTCATGCGCTTGAACCCATAGTTGAACTCGACTTTGCCGGACACGGCGACAGCCATGCCGCTTTTAAGCTGGTCGCCGAGCCATGGCTGGCGAAACGCCGTGATGATGAGCGTGCCTGTTGCGTCGACGATCGTCACCTCGGCAAGCGCGAGGCGGGGCTTGGGGCGCTTGACCTTGACCTCGTGCACCTGCGCCTTGATCGTGCAGTTTTCCCCGATGCGCGCTTGGGCGATGGTTTGCACGTGCGACATGTCGACGTAGCGGCGCGGATAGTTCGACACGAGGTCGCGCACGGTCGAAATGTCGAGCTTGCGAAGCGCTTGGGCTCGCTTGGGGCTGACCATGCGCACCGACGTGACAGGCGCGTCGAATGCGAGCGTCGCCGCCAGTCGATCGATGGGTCCGTTGTTGCGAGAATCTGTCATGCTGTCACTTTACCAGGAAACACGTCAAATAAGACGATTCCCTTGACTCGCTCGATTCTGCGCCCCATAGGAGCAATGCGGTAGTAAAGTATGCCCATTACGCAATTCCCATAGGAAGGCACGAAGTGAAAGATCCGCAAATCAAGCGTGTGTTCATGTCGGTGGTCGACAAAGCTGGCATTGACGTGTTTGCACGTGCGCTTTCCGAAGAATTCGGTGCTCAAATACTCTCGATGGGCGCCACGGCGCGTTTTCTAACCGAAGCGGGCGTACCCATCACCACGATCGACGATGTTGCGAAGCTCGCCGAGACGGTTGACATGGTGGTTGTGAACCTCGGCGTGTTCGACGAGACGGTCGCCGACGCCGCCGAGTTTGGTGCCGGGGTCGAAGCCATAGACATCGACGGCTCCTCTGTGCTGCGCAGCGCTGCAAAGAATCACGAGTCGGTCACTGTTGTCACCGACCCTGAGAGCTACGAATTGATACTTGCCGAGATGCGCGAGAACGAAGGCGCAACAACGTTTACGACCCGTCGCAGGTTGGCGCTTGACGCCTTCCGTGTCACGGGTGCCTACGACACTGCTGTTTCCATCTGGCTTGCCGGCAAGCTCGATGGGGTGGAGCAGTTTCCCGAGAAGATGAACATCCAGCTGTTCAAGCAGCAGGACTTGCGCTACGGGGAGAATCCGCACCAGACTGCTGCTTTCTACCGTCGCTCCACGGCGACCGCGCATTCGCTGGCGAATGCCAAGCAGCTCAACGGCAAGCCGCTCTCTTACAACAACTTGCTCGATACCGATGCATGTTGGGCAATCATGCGCGAGTTTACCGACGAGCCCGTCGTGATCATCATGAAACATCAAAACCCCTGCGGCTCTGCGAGCGGTTCCACGATCGTCGAGGCGTTCGACCGTGCATTCGCATGCGACACGAAAAGCGCGTTCGGCGGCATCGTTGCAGCCAACCGCATCGTCACCGCAGAGGTGATCGAACACATCAACGAGAACGAGCTGTTCCTCGAGGTGATCATCGCACCTGGTTTTGAAGAGGGCGCGCTCGAGCTGTTGCATGAAAAGCCGAACCTGCGCGTTTTGGCTACGGGTGGCATCGACGCTCCGGCCTTCAATCTGGAGTTCCGTTCGATTGACGGCGGCATGATCGTTCAGGACGTCGATATCGTGGCCGAGGAGCCTGAAGCCTTTATGGTGCCGACGAAGCGCAAGCCCACCGCCAAGGAGATGGATGACTTGCTGTTCGCTTGGAAAGTGGTCAAGGGCATGAGGTCGAACGCCGTCCTCGTTGCCAAAGACCATGCCGGTATCGGTGTTGGTCCTGGTCAGCCCAACAGCGTCGATTCGTGCGCAATCGCATGCACGCGCGCAGGCGATGCTTGCAAGGGCGCCGTTGCTGCGTCGGATGCGTTCTTCCCGTTCAAAGACAACGTCAGCACGTTGGCGTCGTTCGGCATCACGGCCATCATCCAGCCCGGTGGCTCTATTCGCGACGAGGAGAGCATCGAGCTGTGCGACGAGCTGGGCATCGCCATGGTGTTCACGGGCTACCGTCACTTCCGCCATTAACGCGAGCAAGTTTGAAGCTGTGTTCGATGAGCCGTCGGGGTCGCCTCGACGGCTCATTTTTATGGTGGAACGGCGAACAATTATTTTTTTCTCACATGTGCTTTTATTTATGCTAATATTTCACCCGCTGTCGAACAGCATCGGCGCGTGGCTCAGCTTGGTAGAGCGCTGCGTTCGGGACGCAGAGGTCGCTGGTTCAAATCCAGTCGCGCCGACCATCGAAGTTGAAAGGGATGTTTCGTTTGGATCCATCCCTTTTTTCTTAGGAACGAGCCTGCAGAACCGCGAAAGCGGTGAAAGCGAGGAGGACAACAATGAAGTTTCTAGGTCTGGGTATTCCCGAGCTCGTCATCATTTTGGTTGTCGTGCTCATCATCTTCGGGCCCAAGAACCTTCCGAAGCTCGGCAATGCGCTGGGCAAGGGCATCAAGGGCTTGCGCAAGGGCGTCGAATCCGGCAAGGAGAAAATCGACGAGAAATTCGACGAATCCGAAGCCGAGAAGGCCGAGCAGAAGGCCGCCGAGGAAGCTGAGAAGACCGAAGTTGAAGCTGAAGCTGCCGAGGTTGTCGAAGAGGTCGAGGCTGAAGCCGAAGAGCTGGCAGCCGACGCCGCTGACGCCGCCGGTGCTGCCGCAGAGCCCGTCAAGAAGACCGTCAAAGTCAAGCGCGTCGTCAAAGCGCAATCCGACGAGGCGGCCGAGTAACAACTGCACGTCGGACGACCCTGAAACCATGCGCGCGAGCGCGCTTCGAAAAAACGAAGGATAGGACATCATGGCAAACGACAATTTCATCCTCACGCCCGAAGGGCGTGCAAAGCTCGAGGAAGAACTGCAGTACCTCGAGACTGAGAAACGTGCCGAGATCGGCGAGCGCATCAAGGTTGCCCGCGAGTTCGGAGACATCTCCGAGAACTCCGAGTACGACGACGCCAAGAACGAGCAGGGCATGGTCGAGGCGCGTATCGCCGAAATCACGCACATCCTGTCCGAAGCGACGGTTGTCAACACCCCAAAGCGTTCGAACAAAGTCAACATCGGCTCAACCGTCACGGTTGACATGAGCGGTCGTGAGCGCGTGTTTACCATCGTTGGCGGTGCTGAAAGCGACGTGGCCAATGGCAAGATCTCGAACGAGTCGCCGGTCGGCAGCGCGCTCATCGGTCACAAGAAGGGCGATCACATCGAGACCACCGGCCCCACTGGCCGTAAGATCGAGATGGACATCATCAAAATCGAGCACTAGCGAGTAGTGCAGGTTGAACGGAATGGGAAAGGCCTGACGAACCGTCGGGCTTTTCTTGAATAAGGGAGAGTTTCATGGCAGAGGAAATCAAAGAAGTGCAGGAGATCGAGGACGACCCGATCGAGGTGCGCAAGGCCAAGCGTGCGGCCATGATCGAGGCGGGCGAGAACCCTTATGGTCACGCCTTCGACTACACGCACCATGCATCCGACATCGAGGCAGGTTATTCCCAGCTTGAGGATGGCGAGTCGACCGAGGATGCCGTTCGCTTCGCGGGCCGCATCATCGCCAAGCGTGTTCAGGGCAAGGTCAGCTTCATGACCGTGCGCGACACGACGGGCGAGATCCAGCTGTTCTGCCGCATCAACACGCTGGGCGAGGAAGCCTATGCTGCATTGAAGGACCTCGATATCGGCGACTGGATCGGCGTGTGGGGCACCATCATGAAGACCCGCCGCGGCCAGCTCTCGATTGCCGTCGAGCGTTTCGAGCTGCTCTCGAAGTCGCTGCGTCCCCTTCCCGAGAAGTTCCATGGCCTGGCTGACAAAGAGATCCGCTACCGCCAGCGTTATGTCGACCTGATTGCCAATCCCGAGGTCAAGGACGTCTTCGAGAAACGCAGCAAGATCGTGTCGGCCATCCGCCGCTACATGGAGGACGAGCTGGGCTACTTCGAAGTCGAGACGCCGTTTCTCCAGGCAATCATGGGCGGCGCCAACGCCAAACCGTTTGTGACGCATCTGAACGCGCTCGACCGCGACTATTACCTGCGCATCGCCACCGAGCTGCCGCTGAAGCGCCTGCTCGTAGGCGGCTTCGAGCGTGTGTTCGAGCTCGGGCGCATCTTCCGCAACGAGGGCATGGACCAGACGCACAATCCCGAGTTCACCACCATGGAAGCTTACTGCGCGTTCTCGGACCTCGAGGGCATGATGCAGCTGGCAGAGGGCGTCATCCAAGCAGCAGCGCTTGCCGCATGTGGCACGCTCGAGGTGCCGTACCAGGGCGAAACCATCAACCTTGCCGGCCCGTGGCCGCGTCGCTCGATGATTGAGCTGGCGACCGAGGGTGCAGGCGAGGACGTCTCGTTCAACCGCAGCCTTGACGAGCTGCGCGCCATCGCGAAGCGCCTGGGTATCGAGGTCGAGCAGCAGTGGGGCAAGGGCAAGCTCATCTCCGAGATCTTCGAGGAGACGTGCGAGGACAAGCTCATCCAGCCCATCTTCGTCACCGACCATCCGCTCGAGGTCTCGCCGCTGGCGAAGAAGAAGCCTGAGGATCCGAACATCACCGATCGCTTCGAGCTTTACATCTGCGGCCACGAGTACGCCAATGCCTTCAACGAGCTGAACGACCCAATCGACCAGGCCGAGCGATTCCATGCTCAGGTTGCAGCGAAGGATTACGACGACGAGGCCATGGGCTACGACGGCGACTACATCCGTGCGCTCGAGTATGGCATGCCTCCTGCTGGCGGCATCGGCATCGGCATCGACCGCTTGGTCATGCTGCTGACCGACAGCGAATCCATCCGTGACGTGCTGCTCTTCCCCTTAATGAGGGACGAAGCCTAACGGACAGCTCGTCTAAGGGGAAGAGCAGCACGCGCCCTCACGGGCGCCTAGTTGGAGACTAAACAGCCCACTGGGCTGTTTACTCCCGTTGATGAGGGATGAAGCCTAAAACGCAGCACACAACAACTGATTCGACCTGAAATGGACCTCCCGAATTGTGGAGGGCCTTTTAGGTTTGTGAACCCCTTATGGGTATTGAAGGAAGCGTGTTGAAAAGGTAACGATTAAAAACTGGGTTTCACCTGGTGTTTTTGATTCTTCGTGCAGATTGCGTGCCCACCTTGTCGAGCCGAAGTGCTCAAAGCGTGTGCATATCGGACCCATCCGAATTTCTCTCCTATGCTCGTATGTGCCGGTCGGACCGATTCGTCGGAATCGAAGAATAAACGTCCCCTCCGATCGGCCAGGAGGAAATCCCATGACATATTTTAGTAAGCCCGCACATGCGGCGGCTTGGAGCGTTCGCGACTCGATTTCTCGTATCACTTCCGTTGCGCTGCCCGTTGCGCTCAGCATTGCGCTCCTTCCTTTGTTCACGGCCAATGTTGCACTCGCAGCGGATGCCAATCTCGCAGCAGGTCAGATCAACCAGACGGCCGTGTCCGATGCAACCGTGCAAACAGCTCAAATCGAGCAAGTTGAGGAGATCTCTACTCAGGTCGTAGAGCAACTCGAATCGTCTTTGAGCGCCAACATGGTGCTCCCATACGATCCTGCTGACATTGCTGCCATTGGCAACCAGAACGAGTCGGGGCACACCATCTGCTGCCCGTCGTACGCCTGTGCCTATGCCGATGCCGTTCTGGATGGCACGGTGAACGACCACAGCTACTACACGTGTTCTTGCTGCATGTGGCAGGATTGGGGCGGCGGCGGCTCGTCGTACCGTTGCGTCGGCAGCGACGAGGAGGTCCTGCGCGAGGCTTACGACCAGATTTCGTCAGGCAAGCCGGTCGTCACACACGTCAGCTGGGAATACGGTGAGCATTGGATTGCGCTTATCGGCTACCAGAACGTAACCGACCCCGACCATCTGACCCTCGACAACTTCATCGCGCTGAACCCCTCGGATGGTGCGCAGATCGTTGCCAGCTCTGGATATAGCCTGTACGGTGACGGTTGCCAGCACGTTTCGGAGCGGTAGGCGCGACTTCAAGGACATACGTACCACCAATTATTCGTCCAATTTGAACAATGCTCTCGTGGGCATTTCATAACGAGAAGTTGTCAAGTTAGCACTCCTATTACGGGAGTGCTAACATTTCTCACAAGCAAAAAAGCGAGAGATAGGATACGTATGTCTTTTGAGAAGTTCACCGACAAGGCACGCAAGGTGCTTGTGCTCGCGCAAGACGAGGCACGCAACCTGCATCAGCCTTATGTCGGCACCGAGCATCTGTTGCTCGGTTTGATTCGCGAGAAGGAGGGTTTGGCGGCACAGGCGCTTGGGCGTCTCGAAGTCACGTACGACGATGTCATCCAGGCCATCCGTCAGATAGTCGTCATTGACGAGGACACTGACGTCTCGGGTCACCTGTCGTTCACGCCGCGCGTGAAGCGCGTGCTCGAGAACGCGTTGCGCGAAGCCATGCAGATGGGCCAGAGCTACATCTC
>CACZAR010000038.1 GCA_902779135.1 uncultured Coriobacteriaceae bacterium
TGCGGATGTGCTCTTTGCTTTCATGCGGCTTGATCACGCAGGCGTCGCAGACCTTTTTGATGAAGTCGAAGCGCATTTCCGCCATCGCAGCGCTGTGATCGAGCCCGCGCTCTGCTTCCATCTGCAGGATGATATGCTCCAGCATTTCTTTTTCGTTTTCGTCCAGCGCAAGCTGTTCCATGATCAGCTCGTCCCCCTCCAGCAGCTTGGCGGCGGCGAAACGGACCGGCAAGCCGGAGCGATGCGCATGGTCCTCGATCAGATGGCTTACGGCATGCAGCGCGCGGTGAACCGCGCCTCCGTGATCCTCCGCGCCGCAGAAATCCTGGCGCAGCGGTTTTTCCTGATATTTGGCGATGTGGACGGCATGGCGCACCAGTTCGTCCACGCCTTCATTCTTTGCCGCGGAAATGGGCACGACGGGCACGCCCAGCAGCGCTTCCATGGCGTTCACGTCCACCGTGCCGCCGTTGCCGCGCATCTCATCCATCATGTTCAGCGCGACGACCATGGGGATGTTCATTTCCAGCAGCTGCATCGTCAGGTACAGATTGCGCTCGATATTGGTGGCGTCGACGATATTGATGATCGCCTTCGGTTTTCTTTCAAGAACGAAATTGCGCGAAACGCGCTCCTCGCTGGAATAAGGCGACATGGAATAAATGCCCGGCAGATCGGTGATCAGCGATTCGCCGTGCCCGCGGATCACGCCGTCCTTGCGGTCCACGGTGACGCCCGGGAAATTGCCGACATGCTGATTGGAGCCCGTCAGCTGGTTGAACAGCGTCGTCTTTCCGCTGTTCTGATTGCCCACCAGCGCGAAAGTGAGCTTCGTCCCTTCCGGAAGTGGATTGCCGCTGCCCTTCGGATGGTATTTCCCTTCTTCGCCAAGTCCGGGATGCGCAAAGGCTTTTGTTTTCTCCCGGACCGTTTTCGTCTTCATGTTTTTGGCTACGGGCAGCACGCTGATCTTTTCGGCGTCCGCCAGACGAAGCGTCAGCTCATATCCGTGAATCTGCAGTTCCATCGGATCGCCCATCGGCGCGAGCTTGATCAGCGTCACTTCCGCGCCGGGGATCACGCCCATATCCAGAAAATGCTGGCGAAGCGCGCCCTCGCCGCCCACGGCGTCTATTTTGGCCGTCTGTCCCGTTTTCAGATCCTTGATCGTCATACCTTCACCTTCACGCTTCGAGTCCGGCGCGCCTTTCGGCGTCCTTCTCTATATTAGGTCAATATTTGTCAATTATCAAGTTTTTTTTGTTGCTCTTCAGGCTTTCCCCGCCGGTCAGTTCGCACACGCGGGCCAGCAGGAACGGCGTGATCGCCTTTCCTTTCACGCCCTGTTCATTGGCTTCCAGCAGCGCGCGCTCGATCGCGTCGTCGATCTGCGCCTTCGGCATGGCGTACTCCGCCGGGATGGGATTGGTGATCAGCATGCCGCCCGGATAGCCCATTTCACGCTGCGCGCGGATCGTATCGGCGATCTGCTGCGGCGTATCCATCCGGTAATCGACTTCAAACTCGCTCTCATAGGTATAGAAAGCGGGAAGCATTTTGGTTTTGTATCCGAGCACGGGAACGCCCTTGGTTTCCAGGTATTCCAGCGTCAGGCCCAAATCGAGAATGCTCTTTGCGCCCGCGCAGACGACCGCCACGGGCGTATGCGCAAGCTCTTCCAGATCAGCCGAAATATCCATGGTCGTTTCGGCGCCGCGATGCACGCCGCCGATGCCGCCGGTGGCGAACACTTTGATCCCCGCCATCGCCGCGATGATCATGGTAGCGGCGACGGTCGTCGCGCCGTCCGCCTTTTGCGCCACCAGAACGGGCAGATCGCGGCGGCTGGCCTTTATCACCTTGGGGCCTGTGCGGGCCAGGTATTCCAGCTCCTCGTCGGTCAGGCCCGCGCAGAGCTTACCCTGGATCACGGCCACCGTCGCGGGCTCGGCGCCGTATTTGCGCGCTTCGGCTTCGCACAGACGCGCCGTTTCCAGGTTTTGCGGATAAGGCATTCCGTGACTGATGATCGTGCTTTCGAGCGCGATGACCGGGCGTCCTTCGTCCAGCGCCTTCTGCACCGCGGGCGAGATCTTCAAATACTGCTGCATTTATTGTTCCTCCTCGTTCTGTAAAAAATCGGCAGCGCATTGCATACCGTATTCCGCGCATTCCAGCGTGCTTTCTCCCGACGCCATCGCCACGGCGATCCCGGCGCACAGCGCGTCGCCCGCTCCGGTTTTCGCCGCCGGCGAAAAATGCTTCACCGGCAGGATATCGCATCGTTCCCGATCCGCGCAGCATATTCCTTCCGCGCCGAGGGAGACGAACGCCCGCCGCACGCCTTTATTGATCAGAGCGCGCGCGCAGCTCGCCGCGTCCCGCTCTCCCGTGAGCTTTCGCGCCTCAAGGATGTTGGGCTTGATCGCCGCAAGCCGCGGCAGGATATCCCGTATCTTGTCCAGCTTCGCGCAGCTCACCGGATCCAGGAGCAGCGGAACCTCGGCGTGATCGGCAACATACCGTATCGTTTCCGCGGGCGGATTGGCGTCCAGGACGCACAGCGTCGACCGGTTGATAAACTGCATGCTGTCCGCGGCGTATTCGACCGTCAGGTATCGGGTCAGCTGCATATCGTTGATGGCGGCCACCATATCGCCGGTCTCGTCGTGCAGGCAGAGATACACGCAGGTATTTCCTTCCGCCGTCAGCGCGTGCGTAATATCGATGCCCTTGCGGGCGCAGGACGCGCACAGCGCGTCCGCCAGGGAATCGGTGCCGAACGCCGTCAGAAGCGAGCATGCGCAGCCCAGCCTGACGATCTGTTCCGCGATATTCCTTCCCACGCCGCCCGGGCGAAGCAGCACGCGCCCGATATTGGAATCCTTCTCCACCAATTTCCCGTCCGGCATGCCCAGGATATCCATATTGGCCCCGCCGAACACAGTAATTCTCGGATTCATATTATTTTACAAGATCGTTTCCAAGCAGCATGCAGTCGCCGAACGAGAAGAAGCGGTATTCCTTTTCCACCGCTTCCCGGTAAGCGTCCAGGGCGTTTTCCCTGCCCATCAGCGTGGAAACAAGCATCAGCAGCGTGCTTTGGGGCAAATGGAAATTGGTCAGCAGCATATCCACCGCCTTGATTTTTACGCCGGGCTTTATGAAAATATTCGTCATACCGCTTCCCGCGTGGATGAGGCCGTTTTCATCGGCTACGGTCTCGATGGTCCGCATGGAAGTTGTTCCGATGCAGAGCAAACGCCCGCCCGCCTCTTTCGCGCGATTGATTTTCCGCGCCGCTTCAGAGGAGACCTCGTAGTATTCGCTGTGCATCACATGCTTTTCCACGTCCTCTTCCTTTACGGGCCGGAACGTCCCCAGGCCGACGTGCAGCAGCACGGGAACGATCTCAACGCCCATTTGGCGGACCTTTTCAAGCAGCTCCGGCGTAAAATGCAATCCGGCGGTAGGCGCGGCGGCGCTTCCGTCAAGCTTCGCGTATACGGTCTGATAGCGGTTCGGATCCCGCAGCTTTTCATGGATATAGGGCGGCAGCGGCATTTCCCCGAGCTTTTCCAGGAGGTTTTCAAATACGCCGTCGTACAGGAAGCGCACGACGCGTCCGCCCGCGTCGGTCGTATCCAGAATCTCCGCGCGCAGCAGACCGTCGCCGAAGGATACCATATCGCCCGCGTGCAGCCTGCGCCCGGGCTTTACAAGCGCTTCCCAGGTATCGATCTCCCTGCGCCTGAGCAGCAAAAACTCCGTCGGAACGCCCGTGCTTTCCTTCGCGCCCAGCAGCCGGGCGGGGATCACGCGGGTTTCGTTGATCACCATGACGTCGCCCGGGCGCAGATACCCGGTGATATCTCGGAAAATACGGTCGCTGCGAAGGCTGTTGTTGCGGTTGCATACCATCATCCGGCTGCTGTCCCGCGGTTCCGCCGGCGTCTGGGCGATCAGCCTTTCCGGCAGGTCGTAGTTAAAATCACTGGTCTTCATTCTGATCCTCGAACATATATGTCTGCGCATTGTACGCGGCAAGGTTTTCGGGCTTCGCGCGGCCCAGGTGGTCATACACCAGCGACGTGCAGATGCGTCCGCGGGGCGTGCGCTGGATAAAGCCGAGCTGCAGCAGATACGGCTCGTACACATCCTCGATGGTATTGGCGTCCTCGCCGGTCGAGGCGGCCAGCGTATCCAGGCCGACCGGACCGCCGCCGTACTGGCAATCGAGCTCGTCATGGTCGTCATCGCCTTGTTCCTTCCCCGAGAAACAAGCGTATGGTTGTCTTGGGCGGCGCTTCTGTTCGGCGTTGCCGTCTTCACGCAATCGAAGGCGTACGACCGCAAACCAGCTCGATTTTCGCACCTCGTGGAGCGCTGCAGCCTCATCACGATCGTCGCATTTGGTGAGACCATCGTGGCAATTGCAATCTACATGTCAGGCTCTATGAGTATTTGGTATTCGATTCTTATATTCGCACTTGTTGTAGGGCTGTTCCTCATCTACATCTATGAACGTGACAACATGACTGACCACCACAAGAACACGAACGGCATGGTGTACCTCACCATCACCGGGTGGATCATCCTCATCATCGGCAACATCACGATAGGTCTCGAGTACATGCCGATGGAAGAAATCGCCTACGGCCCGAAAAGCATATACCTCGCAGCGAGCCTCGTGCTCTACCTGCTCACCTCATTCCTGCTGGGGTTCTACAACAAGCCGGAATACACCTATTCGGCTGCTTATGTCGCAGGCCGATTGAGCACATGCGCCTTCATCGTCATCGTTGCCCTTACAACGAACTTCGACCCGCTGATCAACCTCATCTGCGCAACCATTGCTGTGTACTTCGCTTTATGGCACGAATGGCTGCTATACCACAACCGATCGAAGATTGTCGCCTTTGGCAAGTCGCTCGGCTACACGCTCGAAGACATGGAAAAAGCTGGCATGACGTTCGAGACAGCAGAAGGCCGTCGGACCATTGCCGAAGCGGTCCATAAAGCGCGCGAAAAACAGGACGAGTAAAACTCGTTAACTGCTACTTGTCCTTCTTCATGCTCTTGTACAAACGCCAAGCGAAGAACACGCTGACAACGTAGCCGATGGAACCGACAATTGGGAAGGCCACGAGGAAAGGCGTGGTCTCCATGGCACCCACCGGCACTGTGCACAGCAGACACGACCCGATAAAGAGGGCGACGACCATGAGAGCTCTTACGGCGTAGTTCACGAGCTGTTCAACTGAAGCCAGTGACTTCTTCTCGAAGTTGAAATCGGTGCGAACGCCAATCTGACCCTTTTCAAGCATATCGAGCGTCTCGGCGGTCTTGGACGCCGACCTCGAGGTGCTGTCGAAGAACTTCAGAAGCTCCATGGCAATCGGCCCGTTCATCTCAGCGAGCGCTTCGTCATCGAGGTTGCTGAAGTCCAGATCGAGCCCAACGCCGATATCCACCTTGTCGATGAAGTAGTTCAGGATGTTGATGCGCGGACTGAGCGTCTTGACGGTGCCTTCTGCAGCGGTGATACCGCGCGCAAGGTTGGTGAGGAACGGATCAATCTTGTAGCTCTCGTCCTGCAGCCCGCCGATAACGGAACCCAACAAATCGCCCAGGTCGAAATCGC
Source organism: uncultured Coriobacteriaceae bacterium (assembly GCA_902779135.1). GTDB lineage: Bacteria > Actinomycetota > Coriobacteriia > Coriobacteriales > Eggerthellaceae > UBA9715. The sequence goes on from CACZAR010000038.1 coordinate 5,645, forward strand.
CGAAATCAGAGCCCGTGTACTGGCCGCACATGTCCTCGCACATCTCGAGCATGGCGCCATGGTCAATCTCACCCATTGGCTGGGCGGCTTTCAGCACCGTACGCTTGAGGCTGTAGGCATCCTGCATCACGATGGAAGTGACAAGGTCGAGCAGAATCTGCCGCTGCTGAGCCGTGAGCAAGCCCATCATGCCGAAGTCGATCCATTCGATGTTGTGGTCGGGAAGCGGCAGCTTGTCCTCCACAGACTCGTCAGCAGACTCGTCCGCGTCGGATTCCGCATCAGCAACTGTTTCCTCCTCGACAACCGGCTCACCTGGAACCGGATCATTGATCAACACGTTGCCGGAATGGGGGTCGGCATGGTAAAAGCCGTCGACGAGAACCTGAGAAGCGAAGTTGTCAGCAATGAGCGCTGCAATGCGGTCGCGCTCATCGTCGTCGAGCGTGTCGAGGTATTCGAGGTCACCGACTTCATGGCCGGAAACAAAGTCCTCGGTGAGGATGGCCTCGTTGGTGAGTTCGCGATAACACTTCGGGCTCTCAACGCAGGGGCGCTCAGCATTGTTTTCCCCGAAGCGTTCGAGGTTGACTGCCTCGTTGGTGAAGTCGAGCTCGATCTTGGAGGTCTTCTCGAGTTCCAAGATCAGACCCTTTATGTCGATGCCGCCAATGCCGTCCTTGGCGAACGTGTCGATGACTTTTTCGAGGAGCGCGAAGTCACGCGCGACCGTATCCACAACACCGGGACGGCGAACCTTGACGGCAACGATGGTGCCGTCGAAGAGCTCGGCTTTGTGCACTTGGCCAATGGATGCAGAGCCCAAAGGCTTTGCGTCGAAGGACTTGAAGAGTTCATCTACAGGCTTGCCGAGATGCTTTTCGATTTGAGAGTGGACGGTCTCGAGATCCATGGGGGCCACGCTCGAGCGCAGCTTCGAGAGGGCGTCGGCGTACTCGGCCGGGATGTACTCGGCTTGCTGGGAGGCAATCTGACCAATCTTGACAAAGGTTGGCCCCAGATCCTGGATGATGCCCACCACGATCTCGGGCGTGATGCCGTCGTCGTAGTCATACTTGCGAATGATGTCGATGATTTCCTTGAGACGACCGCTCGTGTCTGGACCAGCCTTCTTCGCATCCCTGCGTTGCTTGATCAAGGCGCCGATGAAACCTGACATACGAATCGAACCTCCAAGTCCCGTTATTAATCGACGAGTTTCTCGTCCATTTTCAATTGTACAAAAAAGCCCACTATCAGCGAACGAGTTCGGCATCGTTTTGCATAAGTTGTCGCAAGCTCCGATTCAGGAAAAAAGATTGCAAAGAGCGTAAAAAGAGGGACCTTCTTCACGAAGATCCCTCTTACCTGTTGATGTTTACGCTAATGAGAACGTATTATCTGACGTCAGCAACCTCCGAAGAGCCAGCTGCGCTTTCGGCCGTATCGAGCCCCTCGTAAAGGGCATCGACCTTCATCGTCATGTCTTCTTCCATCTCCTCGTACGTCTTGTTGGCTTCGGGCATCGGGTCGATAACGGTACTGTCATAATCCGAGAACACTAAGCCCCTCCAGTTTTTCGACTTGTCGTACGTCACCGCAAGGTCAATTGAGGCGATGCTGCCATCTTCCTCGAAACCGATAGTGAAGAAGGCCTCTTTAACCGGCGTACCGGACTCCGCCATCAAGGTCAGAATCTCATCAGATGCGATGTATTTTTCGGAATCGAGCATCAACGCGTAGAATGTGAGGCCTTTCGATTCCATTTTCTCCACGCTCGCTGCGCAATCGATGAGCGCGTTCAGATCGCCGACCTCGTTCGCGATATACGCATCGACGCCTGCGGCATACGTCATTCCGAACTGCTCGGTCGTGCCGGAATAAACAGGTCCATCGGTGACGCACACAGCGTCATTGCCATCTGAGAAGTATTGAATCTTGTAGTCGCCAATCTCGCCAATCATGCACGTTTTCAGCTTGTCGCCGCTCGCATCGAACTTGTAAACGCTCTTCACCTCGATGACTTCGGGCTCTGAGCTCGACCCATCTGCCGCGGCGCTCGACGTAGCGCTCTCGGAAGAAGACGATTCGCTCGATGCGGCGGAAGCACTCGAACCGCTTGCGGCGCTCTCGTCATCAGCCATGAAGATCGATTCCATTTCCTCGGTCACCGTAACCGACTTGTATGCGGGGGCGTTCGCGAGGGCGTCCTTCAACTCGGCGATGATTTCATCTTGAGACTGTGCCGACGTCGTCGATGCGGATATCGATGATGCAGCAGATGCGCTCGTTGAAGATACCGGCTGGCTGTTGCATCCCGCCAGCACGACGATTGCCAATGCCGCGACGATCGTCGCGGTGATGTACAGAGATATTCGTTTCATAGTGCCACCTCAGAACATAGAATAACGCGTCGATCTTTACTGCATCGCGGCTTCGTATTCCGCATCGTCGATATCCTCGAGCGCTTCCGGACGAACGACCAACACGTCACAATTCATGTTTCGAATCAGGAACGTTGAGGTGCTACCGACAAATGCGTACTTGATGTTCGACAGACCGCGAACGCCGCAGATGACAAGATCGGGATCGAATTCCGCAGCCAAATCCCCAAGGGCTTCCTCGATGCGCCCAGCAGCAACTTTCACCTCGACTGAAGAGATGCACTCGTCATGCATCGCGCGCGTGAGCTGGCGCTCGAGCGCCGACTCGATGGACTCTTTGCTCTTGGCAACGATCTCAGGAATGTCGACGCGAGCCATTTCCAAATCCGCTGATTCGATTGCATGGGCGAAGAGCACCCCGGCGCGGTTGTCGTGTGCAATTGAAAGGGCACGGCGGGCAACGGCTAGCTGGGTATCGCTTCCGTCGAGCGCTGCGAAGATTCTGTTGTATCGTGCCATATCGCGATTCCTTTCTTGTCGGATTTGCGTCCATGAGCATTTTAACCGTATTCATTGATGAAACAGCGAGACGTACGGATGCAACGTTTCGCGTGCTGCATCGTATAATTAAGCTGAGAGAATCAATCAGAAAAACGCGGAAAGAGGAGTGATCATGTTGAGGTCCATATCAGCAAAGAACGCGCTCGTTACCGCATTGGCAGTAGCGCTTATCGCTAGTGTCTTTGCGCTTTCAGGATGCGCATGTTCGAGCAACCAACCGCAATCGTCCACATCGTCGACGAGCGCTTCCAGCGGAGATGTCATGTACACGGTGCCTAACGTCGTGTCATTGACACAAGCGGATGCACGGAAGGCGATTCTTGCATCTGGCTTGCAAGTCGGCACGGTCACGAACGAGCCATCCGACACGGTGCTGCTCGGTAGCGTCATCTCCCAAGATCCGGCAGCTCTTACGAGTGCGAAAGCCAATTCCAAGGTGAACCTCGTCATCTCCTCGGGAAAGAAAGAGGCTCAAGATGTCAAGGTGCCCGACCTCAAGGGCATGTGGCAGGAAGATGCCAGGAAGGCACTTTCCGATGCAGGGCTTGTCGGCATTGCGGCAACCCCTGAAGAAACCGCAGAGGTGCAACCCGGGCAAGTATTCAAGCAATCCATCAGTGCTGGCACCACGGTGAAAGAAGGCACGAAGGTTGCATACACGGTTGCATTGTCGCCCACTGAGACAACAGTTCCCGGCGTTATCGGAATGACACGTGATGACGCGAAAGCCGCAATCACCAATGCGAAGCTCAGCTTTGACAGCACCACCGCCTACAGCGACAGCGTCGAAGAAGGCAAGGTAATGGGGCAATCGATTGCGGCTAACACGCAGGTGAAACAGGGCACGGAGGTCAGCGTGACCGTATCGCTCGGCCCGAAACCCACCCAAGACGTGACAGTTCCCGATGTCACGTCGTATTCGTGGAGTGACGCCCAAGCAACTCTGCAATCTGCCGGACTTGCTGCACGCTACACGGGCGATCCCGCCGGCGTCGTCGTCTCGCAAGACGTCGCTGCTGGCACTAAGGTCGCCCCGAACACGTTGGTGACCGTCACGCTCTCATCTCCCTCGCAGATGGTGGAGGTTCCCAATCTTGTCGGCATGAGCGTCTCTGCCGCAGAAGAAGCAACTGACGCCGTCGGCCTTGGACTCGACGCTTCAGCTTCGAGCGGTACTGTCATCGATCAGTCGCCAGCTGCTGGACAGCTTGTTGAAACGCGCACCGTCGTCTCGGTCACGGTTCAAACCGACGACGATAAAACCGCCAAGGCGTTCATGGGCAAGTGGCAATCCGACCGCGCAAACATCGAGATCAACAACATCGGCAGCGGCTTCACCGTGACCGTCTCGTGGGCTTCCGACTCGGAGCAGACCACCACGTGGGAATACAATTGCGAAATCAAGGACGGCAAGCTGGTCTCTGACAACAAGGGGCGTAAATCCGAAGTCATAACCGAGAGCAAGGGGCAAAACACGAACGTGCTTTACGAAGATGGTAGCGCGACGTTCTCGATTGACGACCAAGGAAAACTGACTTGGAAGGATGACAAGGAAGACGCCGGCAAGAACATGAAGTTCGACAAGATGCCCTCGTAAGCACCCGAACAATCACGTTCACGATTAGTTGGTTACCTGGGGCCTAACCCCAGGTAACCAATCTTACGCATAAGCGCGGACAACGGCCATGGTCTCGGAAGCGTAGCTGCGCCCGAACAGCGCGCAATGGTGAAGCAGCGGAGCTAGCTGGTGCAGCCTGACGCGCTCGCGCCAACCATCGGCGAGCGGTGACACTTCGTTGTAAACCGAAATGATGCGGTCGAGGAACGGGCAGCCGAACAATGCGAGCATCGCCAAATCGGTTTCTGCATGTCCTCCATGGGCCATCGGATCAATGAGCGTTGCACCCACATGATTGCCAGAGTCGGAAGTCCAGAGCAGATTGCCCGACCATAAATCGCCATGTATGCGGGCAACCTGATTGCCCGCCGATGCAACCAACCCGGGCTGTGGGACATTGAATTCGCCGTTTTCCAAACGGGTGGCGAGACGCTCGACGAGAGAAACCTCTTCCCGGGTTATCGCGCCGGCGTCACGTGCTTGACGGGTATAGGACATGACCCGCCACTCCGCGAAAAAGGCACCCCAAGCATCTGGCGCATCGCATTCGGCCACTGTGGGCGTAAGAGACCGTCTGATTCGGTATGCACCCTCCCACCCCGTGGGCGGCGCTCCCCACCACGGAGCACCCGCTGCATGGGTGATGGCGAGCGCAACGCCAACGCGATCGGCAGCAGCCGCGCTCGGCGCCCCAATCGAAACCCGTTTTTCCACGAGCTCGACAGAGCTTGCCGCCAGCACTTCAACGGTTGGCATACCGCCTGCAGGTTCTGCTTCGGATAACCAGCGCAGGGCAGCCGCCTCCCCCTCGAGAGACGATGTTTCCGGCGTACCGTGTTTCACGAACAATTCGTCCAATCCAACCCTCCTGACCGCTACTGGAGGTATACCATAAACTGCAAGGTTCCAAAACGTGCTCGAATCGCTTCTCAGGCAGCTGAAAGGAGAGCGTAGTGAACACCGTCACGCTCGGGTCTACTGGTATAACCACCGTCCAGAACGCGTTCGGCGCATTGCCCATACAGCGCGTCACGGAACAAGAAGCCGTGCGCTTGCTGCGCAAAGCCTATGACGGCGGCATGCGCTATTTCGACACCGCCCGCGCCTACAGCGATAGCGAGTCGAAGCTGGGTGTTGCGTTCGACGGCATGCGCGACAAGGTTTTCATCGCAACCAAGACCATGGCCACAACGCCCGAGGCGTTTTGGGAGCAGCTTGAAACCTCACTCGCGAACCTACGCACCGACTACATCGATGTTTATCAACTGCACAACATCCAGCAATGCTATCGCCCAGGCGACGGCACCGGTTTGTACGAGTGCATGCTCGAAGCGAAAGCGCAGGGCAAGATTCTCCACATAGGCGCAACGGCCCACAAGATCCACGTCGCCGAAGAGGCGGTCGAATCTGGTCTTTACGAGACGATGCAGTTCCCGTTCAGCTACCTCTCGTCGCAGCGCGAATTCGACCTCGTCGAGCTGTGTGCAAAGCGAAACGTCGGGTTCGTCGTCATGAAAGGCCTTGCCGGCGGCCTCATCTCGAACAGCCGAGCCTGCATGGCTTTCATGAACGAGCATCCGACGGTGCTGCCCATCTGGGGCGTGCAACGCGAGCACGAGCTTGACGAATGGCTTTCGTACATGGACGACACGCCCACCATGGACGCCGAGCTGAGCGCGTTCATCGAGCAGGAACGCACCGAACTCAAAGGTGGGTTCTGTCGCAACTGCGGCTATTGCATGCCCTGTCCCGTCGACATATCCATCAAAGATTGCGCGCGCATGTCACTCATGTTGCGCCGTGCTCCGAGTGCCAATTGGCTCACCGAGCATTGGCAAGCAGAGATGCGCAAGATCGAAGACTGCATCAACTGCAGGCAATGCGCCAATCGATGCCCCTACGAACTTTCAACTCCAGAGTTGTTGCGGGAAAACTGGGAAGACTATCAGAACGTGCTCGCAGGCAAAGTGCAGGTGTAATTCGAAACCCGGACCAAAGGGGGAACAATGAACGTTACAGCGATTCTTTTCGACGGATTCGAGACGCTCGACATGTTCGGACCTGTTGAAATGCTCGGTGCTTCAGGTGAGTTCGAAACGAAGTTCTATTCCCTCGACGGCGGCATTGTGAAAAGCTACCAAGGCGTGCCGGTCGAAACGAACAAGCTCGACATGATCGATGCGCCCGAGGTTTTGCTGTTGCCGGGCGGCATGGGCGTGTACGACCAACTCGAAAACGAGGCGTTCATCTCCAAACTCGCCGAACTTGCTGCCAAGGCGAAATACGTCCTGTCGGTCTGCAACGGCGCGTTCCTCTATGCGAAGGCCGGTGTGCTTGACGGGTGCAGCGCGACAACGTACAAGGCACGCATCGACCGCGCCGAGGAACTGTTCCCCGAAGTGCATTGGGAGCGAAATGCCCGCTGGACCGTCGATGGCAATCTGTACGTCTCGTCAGGTGTTTCCGCAGGCACCGATATGGCACTCGGCTTCATAGCCGACGTGTGCGGACGCGATTGCGCCGAGAAGACGGCCAACTACGCCGAGTACACCTGGAACTCGGATCCTGCCAACGACCCGTTTGCCCGCTAGCGCGCACAGCGCATTGAGCATCACTGCAACCGGGAGAACACCATCAAACGTTCAGTCATCGGCATACTCGCCCACGTTGATGCTGGGAAGACGACGCTCATCGAGTCGTTACTGTTTCGCACGGGCACGGTCCGCAAGCTCGGCAGCGTCGACAACGGCAGCTCGCATCTCGACTTTCACGCACTCGAACAGCAACGTGTCATCACAATCTACTCGAAGCAAGCCGCCATCGAATGCAATGGCGCCGAGCTGACGCTGCTCGACACGCCGGGCCACGTTGATTTCTCGGCAGAGGCCGAACGCACGCTGCAGGTGCTCGACTACGCTGTGCTCGTCATTGACGCTGGCGACGGCGTTCGCGGCCACACCGAAACGCTTTGGCGTTTACTCGAACGACACGGTGTGCCCACGTTCATCTTCACGAACAAGATGGACCTCTGCGAGCGCTCCCGCGAGCAGGTGATGGAAGAGCTGTCCACGCGCCTCTCAACCATGTGCGTGGACTTCTCGGGCTTCCCCCATGGAACAGCGGAAACGAGCCTTCCCCCTGAATTGGCGGAAACATGCGCCGCAGCGGACGAGCAAGCAATCGAGGAGTTCTTCGAGCACGGCACGATCTCCATGCGAACAATGCAGCGCCTTGTAGCCGAACGATCCGTCTTCCCCGTGTTCTTTGGGTCGGCCCTGAAGCAGGAGGGCGTCGACGAGCTTCTCGGTGCGCTTTCCCATCTCGTCGAAGAGAATGCCTTCCCCTCTGAATTCGGAGCACGCGTGTTCAAAGTCTCACACGATCCTTCAGGCACCCGACTCACGTGGATGAAGGTGACGGGTGGCGCGCTCGAGGTCAAGCAAATCATCGCCGAGCCAACCGATACAGGAGTCGAAACCGAAAAGGTTGACCAGATCAGACGCTATGCCGGCGAGAAATACGAAGTAGTGCCCACTTGCCATGCAGGCCAGATTTGCGCGGTCACGGGACTTTCGCGCACCCAAGCAGGCATGGCGCTCGGAAACGCTGCAAGCACCACCTCGAACGACGCCGACGCTTCTTCCATCAAGCCCGTTCTTGTACCGACATTCGCCTGCGGTGGAATGAACGACTGCAAGAACTGCAAGTGCAGATCATGGGCACAATTCAACTTGAGGTGCTCCAAGCAACCTTGCACGAGCGCTTCGGACTCGATGTCGATTTCGGACCAGGAGGAGTGCTCTACCGCGAGACGATCGAGGAACCTGTTTTGGGCATCGGGCATTTCGAACCACTTCGCCACTATGCGGAAGTACACCTTCTCATCGAACCATTGCCCTCAGGATCGGGCGTGCAGTTCGGCACCCGCTGCCATGTAGACGAGCTCGATTTGAATTGGCAGCGTCTCATCCTGACCAACGCAATGGAGCGCGAGCATCTGGGCGTTCTGACAGGCTCGCCCATCACCGATGTGCGCATCACGCTCATCGGCGGCCGCGCACACAACAAGCACACCGAAGGCGGCGACTTCAGGCAGGCAACCTATCGGGCTATACGCCAAGGCCTCATGCAGGCCAAAAGCGTATTGCTCGAGCCATGGGAAACCTTCGCGCTGCGCGTTCCCGCCGAGCAGGTAGGCCGGGCGTTTTCGGACCTCCAACGCATGGGCGCCCGCTACGATGCGCCGCAAACCGAAAACGATTTCGCATCGATAGAGGGCGTCGTTCCCGCAAAGGAAATCAACGACTACACCCTGCAACTCAATTCGTACACGCACGGCATGGGGTCGCTCACCTTGGAATTCCACGGTTACGAGCGCTGCCATGACGAGCAAGCAACCATCGAGCAAGCCACTTACAACCCCGAATCGGACTTGCCCAACACGCCCGATTCGGTGTTCTGCTCACATGGCGCTGGGTATACCGTCAAGTGGGATGAGGTCGCCTCGATGGCGCACGTGAAGCCAGACCCCGCCACGTTCACTGCATGGCGCGAGGCAACACCTGAGTTTTTCGGAAAGCGCTGATTACAGCGGTCGGGTCGTTGGCGCCTTGCCGCCATTCAAGACGAAATCGATGCGCTCCTTCAAGCGCTCCGCCGTCACCAGCTCGTCGAACAGCGGCGTCTTCATGCCATTCGCCACTAGCACGATATAGGGATATGCGGCTACGGCAAACTTGATGCGCAGTTTCTTCTGCTCGTCGGTGTTGACGATGCAGAACTTGACGTCGTCGCCATATTGCTCGGCAAGTTCCTCGAACGTGGGAACCATCTCGTCGCACATCGTGCACCAACCAGCCGTGAACTCGATGACGCACGGCTTCCCGCAATTCGCGACTTCCGCCTCGAAGCTCTCATCGGTTATCTCGTAAACCATGTGCGTCTCCTCTCAAATACGGCAAACGGCATCTTCGGCGCAAAACGCGCAGAAATGGTAGGTGCTCATCTCGACGAACGAATCGAAAAGCTGGGGTGCACCCAATGAGCCACCGCACCCACATTGGGGCAACGTGCGCAGGATGGCATTCGGTCGACCCAAAGCGCCCTGTTTGATGCGGTCCCAACGGCACGCGCGTAGGTAATTTCCTGCAGGCTGGCGCACGGTCAGCTGTCCAGTTACATCCTCGATGGAACCTAAGATATGCACGGCAGGATCCTTTTCTCGAATCTTGTCGTACGAAGCAGCCAGCATCAAGCTGGCATCATCGAACAATGCCAGCTCATCGTTGCCGCAATCAAACACGTCACCCGTGACAGCGTGGTACAAGCCCTTAACCTGAACATCATGTGGGTTGGAAATGTCGGCAATGAGGCAGTCTCCGCCTTCCATTTGGCCAAGCCCCACCAACGCCCAGGTGCGCGAGCTCACACGCTCTGCGCATTCGAGAGCAGCACCAACTGAAAGCCCTCTCCACTCTCCCATGGCTTCCTCACAAATCCTGGCCAGCTGAGCCAAGGCCCAGTTGCGCTCTGATGTCTTCGGCAGACGCCCTCTTGCCTTCGCTTTCGAACGCTTGCCACGCCGTGAGCCATTGCACAAGGCGCTCATTGCACGCTTCGAACACTTCAGCCAACCATTCGGCGCTCAACAGCCGGTACTCCTGATTTGCCGGAACCGATTCGGACGTACGCACGATGCTGGATGCAACATCAACGGATTTCTCGACATCCTGAGGCAGAATGCTATACCCGCGGAACTTTTTGGCGGCTTCGAGCAACTCGGGAGTGATCTGCACGCAACTTGAAATCCCCAACGTATGCCCGAACACATCGAAATCGCCTTGCTTGCAGATGCGCAGCTCTTCGCCTTCCGGCGCATCATGCGTTTCCAAGAACGTGAGGAACTTTCCGTTGTAGAACCGGTCGGCAACGAGATGCGCCCATGCACCCAACGCGAATGAAATCCCAGATGACGTCGTTGGCCTGCGCTTGTAGATATACATATTCCAAAACTTGTCGGCATTCGGCATGGGGGTCAAGCCGACGTTCGCCAAATGCGTCAAGCAGTAATCGATATGCATCGAAGCGTCAGGCACCATGAACCCGACGTAGATGTCGGGAACGTAATTGCCGAACAGAAACGTGTTGACGTCCTCGATGCCCAAATCATGGGCTGAGCAATCGGCTACAAGACGTTCGACATGAGCGGTATGGATGTTCCAGCTTGGCATACAAGCCATGATACCGCACGAATGCGACAGTCCTCGCCTTCAGGAGCATCCGACGAATCTTTCCATGGGTCATATGGCATACAATTGGCGCATGAAGGAGATCCTCGATAACGGGCATGCAAGGGCAATCGTTGCGCTAGTCGCATTGATTGCTGGAGCGCTGATTATGGTGATGAATCTAAGTGCATGTGGACAACAGCCGAGCGCAAAGCCATCCGACGATAGCCGAGCAGCATCAGCTTCCTCGCCCGACAACGCTTTCTCGCATGTGTCAGATCCAGCATCCGACACCCATGAGACGAAAATGATCGCATGCATCGGTGACAGCATCACGTATGGATACGGGGTCAGCAACCCTGCGGAAGAAGCATGGCCAGCACTGCTCGACAAGAAGCTCGGCGACGGCTGGCAGATCGTCAACTTCGGCGTCTCGGGCACAACCCTGCTCGACGAAGGAGCATTCCCCTACCGTTCAACTGGCAACGTCGAGCAGGCAAAGGAACTTGACCCATCGATTGCGTTCATCATGCTGGGGTCCAACGACTCCGTCGACCCGCGATGGAGCATTGAGTCGTATCGAGCCCAGCTCAGCGCCCTCGTCGATGAACTCGAGAGCGCTTCGACACACGATGTGCAAATCGTGCTGATGGCGCCTCCTTGCACGTTCTACCATCTCAACAGTGCGGCTCGTGACGAATCTATCAACCAGGTGCTCGGCGAGGTCATCCGACCCGCCGTGAAAGATGTCGCCGAAGAAAAAGGAGCCCTCTACATAGACCTTTACGAGTTTTCGGAAGACCATCCCGAGTGGTTTCCCGACAAGCTGCATCCGAACGAAGAAGGCAATGCAGCCTTCGCCGATTACCTGTACGACCAAGTTTTCCGATGACCTTGATGGCGCAAGTACCTAAAGGGCCGGCTTGTACAAGCCGGCCTTTTGTCTTGATAGCGCGTTTAGCACGCTGTGTTTTCTGCCCCGATTAGCTCAAGAAGTCGTCGAGGATCTCCTGCTCGGCTTCTTCCTCGGACAGGCCAAGGGTCATCAGCTTGGTGATTTGCTCGCCGGCAATCTTGCCGATGGCGGCCTCGTGCATGAGGATGGCGTCGGGGCTGTCCGCCTCGATGCCCGGAATCGACTTGACCTTCGCATCGCCCATGATGATGGCGTCGCACTGCACGTGCCCACGACAGGCGGCCTTGCCCACGACGAGTGGATTGAAGGTCTGTACGCTGCGGTCCTGGGCAACCGAGCGCGAGATGATCTGAACGCTCGAGTCTTCGCCCTCGAGCTCGATGAGCACGTTGGACGTGGCGGTCTGGTCGTCATGGGTGAGCAAGCGCTCGGTCAGAACGAGCTTCGCGCCCGCACCCAGCTTCGCGTTGGTGTCGCGCACCGTCGACGTGACGCCTCGCAACTGCAGCATCTCCATCTCGCAGTACGAGTTCTCGTCCATGTAGACGTTGGTGGTCGGGTTGAGGATGCGCTCGCCCGTGCCCTCGCCCTCGCCGTAATGCTTTTCGATGTACTTGATGCGGCTGTTCTTGCCGATGTGGAACGAGTGGATGCCGTCGTGCTCGCTTGCTGCATGGCTGTCGTTGTGGATGCCGCAACCTGCGATGATTTCGACATCGCAATCATCGCCGATGTAGAACGTGTTGTACACGACGTCCTTCAGACCCGATTGCGTGACGATGACCGGGATGAACACCGTCTCGCCCTTCGTGCCGGGCTTGACTTTGATGTCGATACCCGGATTGTCGGTCTTGGTCTCGATTTCGATGTAGGCAGAGCTGTGACGCTCGACCAGTTTGCCGTCGCGGCGGATGTTGAACGCGCCCTTCGGCATGCCGTGAATATTCGCGATGGTCGCCAACAGGCTCTCATCGATTGGGGAAAGATCTACTGCCATAGTTGAAAACTCCTATCGAATGGCAGCCCTCATCGATAGTGAATCGATGCAGCTGCCCATCGTATCTAGCACGTGGTGGGAATCTCGGTGATGTGAAGACGCGTCGGCTCGGTCAGCGCGCAACCGGCAACCATCTTTCGCGCGAGACCCAGCTGAGGCATGACCTCTTCGGTCGGCCCCTCAGCGGACACGCGCCCGCCTTCGAGCAACACGATACGGTCGGCAAGGCGGATGAGTCGCTCCTGGTGCGAGATGATGATGATCGAGTGGCCTTCGCCAGCATCGTGAATCTGGCGGAACGTCTCGGTCAGACGATCGAAGCTCCACAGGTCGATGCCTGCTTCAGGCTCGTCGTAGATGGCCAGCTTCGGGTTGCGGGCAAGCATGGTGGCGATTTCGATGCGCTTGACCTCACCGCCCGACAAGTTCTTGTCGACCTCGCGTGTCAGCCAGTCAGCTGAGCACAGGCCGACCTTGGCCAGGTATTGATTGCACGACAGCATGGGCAGACGCTCCCCTGCTGCAATCTCGAGCAGCTTCTTCACCTTCATGCCCTTGAAGCGGGCCGGCTGCTGGAAACCATAGCCGATGCCCCTCTGGGCACGCTCGGTGATGGAAAGCTCGGTGATGTCTTCGCCGTCGAGCAGGATCTGACCGCTCGTCGCCTGTTCGATGCCCATGATGAGCTTGGCAAGTGTCGATTTGCCGCCACCGTTCGGGCCAGTGATGACCGTGAAGCTGTCGTCGGGAATGACGAGCGACAGGTCGTCGATGATTCGCTTGGTCTCTTTGGAACCCTCGCTTACGGGCACTTCGAAGACCAAGTTGCGCAGTTCTAACATTGTTGCAACTTCCTCTCGTTATCGATATTTCATATACATAGTACCCGAACGACAACGAAAAGACATGCGCACAACCGAACCATCGTCAATGCTGCACGACGTCACCGCAACTCTTGAATACCTAACTCTCGCGCCAAAGATACGAAACACCCAGGCCGCCATCTACAGCCCGTTTCTGTGCTTCTTTGAGCTGGTCGGCATAGGAGACATCTGGCCAGAAGCGCTCGGCGCGCGCGAAACCCGACTCGACGATGAGGGAATTGGCCATTTTACGAGCGATTTCTTCGGAACTGAAGGGATCCGAGGGGATCTCCAGCCACACGTACCGGACAAGTCTTCCGTACTTGTCGGTCTCGGACACATCTTTTTGCAAGTAGACGACACGGCCAATAGGCAACAGTGCACGCACGTGTTCTGTGGCAAGCACGCCCTCCTGGGTGTTGCGTTCCTGCTCGTGCGAAGCAGATTCGGGTGCATCGATACCCGCCAAGCGCACCCGTTTCTCATGGCCGTCGATCATGACATCGATTGTGTCGCCATCCACGACATACTCGACGGTAGCATTCTGGAAATCGGTCGAAGGCTCTTGCTGGCGATGACATCCCGCGAGCCCAAAGGCAACGAGCGCCGCAAGTGTAATAGCCAACAGTACAGGCACGCCGACGGAGAACAGCGGCTTGCGCGTCTTGTGATGGAACACGTACATGCCCGCCAACGCACCGAGGCTTCCGCCGGCAATAGCCAGCAACATGAGCGCTTTCTCGGAAATGCGCCAGGCGCCCCGTTTCGCACGTGCTTTGTCGACCCCGAATGCCGCGAACGCCAATGCGTTCACGCTTACGAGGTACACGACCAATGCGGTGATGCTGAAACCAGTCAACTTCTTCCTTCCACGTGGTCGAACACTATAACGTATTTGAAGCAGTTCAGCCGATGTTGTGAGAAACTGGTTGCATCAAGGAGGAATGCATGTCCCGATTGAAGCGCGCCGAAAGACGAGGAGCGAAAAAACCGCCCGACACGCGGCCGTTCATCCGCGACGCCAGGCGCCCGTTTGAGGGGCCTGCCGAAAAAGCCGTCGTCAACGTCACTATGGTGCTGCTTGCGCTCGCAGTGGGCTTCGTTGTCGGCTTCCTGGTCTTTCTGGTCATGAACCTTTCGACATGGCTGACCGAGCTGCTGTGGAAAGGCGTGGGCGAGTCGTTGGGTGTTGCCTGGTTCCCCTTGCTCGTCTGCACGTTGGGGGGTCTCATCATCGGTTTGTGGACCCATTACTCGGGAAGCCGCGTCGAACCGCTTGAAAAGGTCATGTCCACGTTCAGGGCCACGGGCTCATACGACTTGAACGGAACGGGGAGAGCCACTATATCGTTCTTGCTTCCGCTCGTGTTCGGCGGCTCTATCGGCTTCGAAGCAGGCCTGACGGGCTTGATCACGGCAGGTTGCTGCTGGATTCGTGACAAGCTGAAGGCTGCCGGCCTGCGCGAGGCGGCTGTGGCTGACGTTACCATTGCTGCAAGCATTTCGGCGATTTTCGCCACGCCACTCGCTGGCATCGTTGCAGGCGCCGAGAGCACGCGCTCCGACGGCAACAACCAGCTGGCGGAAGCGGACGTCTACGACTACAACATGCGCCGTCCCGCCAAAATCGTGCTCTACACGGCTGCGGCATTCGGAGCATTTGCCGGCATTCGAGCGCTCTCGGCACTGTTCGGCTCGTCGGCGGGCTTTCCACGCTTCGACGCCATCAGCTCTGAAGGAGCTGGTTATCTCTGGATTCTGCTCGCGCTTGCCGTCGCGTATCTGATGGCGCTGTTGTACCACGCATCGAATATCTTTACGGGACAGATTGCGAGCAGCTTGGGAAACGGCATGCGCGGCACTGTCCTCGGACCCCTCATTGCCGGCGTTGCGCTCGGTTTGATGGCAACATTCTTCCCGTATGTGCTGTTCCCCGGTGAGGCGCAATCACACGAGCTCATGCAGACTTGGACCAACTGGACTGCTGCAGCGCTCATCGCAACTGGTGTGCTCAAGGCACTTGCCACCCCGATGTGCATCAATCTGGGATGGGTTGGAGGCAACTTCTGCCCAAGCATCTTCGCTGGTGCTGCATGCGGATACGGACTTGCCATGCTCACCGGGGCTGATCCCATGCTCATGGTGACGGTCGTGACATCGGGGTTCCTGGCAGGTGTCATGCGCAGGCCGTTGCTGGCGATTGCGATACTCATGTTGTGCTTTCCCCTCGAAAGTATCGTGTGGATGGGATTGTCAGCCATTGTATTGGCAGCACTCCCCTTGCCTTCGATCCTAAAACCAGGCGACAAAGAAAGCTGATGGGATAGGCTCCAGCGCGATCTCAGCAGATCTCGAAACCCGAATCGAGACCACCCAGTTCGTTGTGCTGCATCTCCGCTTCACGCTCCTTCTCGCGAAGGGCATCTTGGTAGCCCTTGAGCGGATCGAAGGGAATGAAGATCTTCGCGCGCTGCGAGAGCGGCATGCGTGGACGCGGCAACACGGGAGCTTGAGCGTCGAAATCGTTATTCGCCACTTTTGTGCCCTCCGATCTGACGGTTGCGGTCGCGCTGGGTCGCCTGCGGCATCAAGTCGATGCCTTTCAGCAGTGCGTTCTTCCCGAACTTCCGTTTCACATCGAGGATGGCTTCCTGACGGGCGCGCTCCTCGACCGTTTCCAGCCTGTTGTTCCAGATCGTCATGTAGGAGCCGAGGCCCGTCGCGTTGATGATCTGCTCATCGGTGCAGCGCCCGACCGTGAGGACGATGCCGTCGCCCCAGAAGCGTTCCTCGCCGAAGCGGTGTGCCATTTCTTTGTGCAGGCGCACCCGGAGCACGTCCGTTCCTTTGCGGAGGTCGATGGCGGCAATGTCGCCCTGGCTCCCGCCCATGGTGGCGGTGTTGATGGTGTAGCCATCGGCGATCAGGGCGGCGACCTTCTGGCTGTAAATGGCGTTGATGGCTTCAAACTTCATGGCGGTATCCTCCTTACTTGATCTCAATTGTCAGGAAACCGGTACCCGCTTGGAAGAAGCGGAATTTGGTTTCGCCGGTCTTGCGGTTTTCAGCCTTGGCCTTGCGCGTCATGCTGGCGACGAATGCTTTTCCAAAATACCATTCCGTCAGGCTCTTAGTGGTGTCCCAGCCGTTGGTTTTGTAGGTGATCGTCATTGTGGTCTCCTCCTTTTCCTCCGGTGGGCTTCTCCCCTCCCGGTATCTGTGAGTATACTCATATAAGCTTAAATATCAAGCAATAGTGCAAAGAAATATCAGAAAAAGCTGAGAAAAAGCCCCCTGCCGAAGCAAGGGGCCGCGGTCAGACTTTCGCCATGACCGCGTTGTACAAGCGCGGCTGGATCACCTGCAGGGTCAGCATCAGCTCATCAATGATCGGCCAGACATCTGCCAGCCTGCGCCCGTTGACGGCCTC
>CACZAR010000039.1 GCA_902779135.1 uncultured Coriobacteriaceae bacterium
CCGGGCTCCGACACGGCGCTCGCGCTGGCCATGGCTCACACGATTTGCTATGAGGGCATGGTCGACTTCAACTTCGTCATCGAGTGGTGCGACGGCTTCGACGCCATCATGGACCACCTCGAGCAGTACAGCCCCGAGTGGGCCGCCCCCATCACGTGGCTCGACCCGGAGCTCATCCGCAAGGCTGCCCGCATGTACGCCATGAACAAGCCTTCCAACATCCAGTGGGGCTGCACGTGGGACCAGCTCGGCCCCGACTCGGTTTCCGGTTCCCATGCCCGCGCCATCATGCGCGCTCTGACCGGCAACCTCGACTGCCCGGGTGGCGACCTCATCCCCGGTCCGTCGATGACGTTCCTCACCGACGAGGAGCTCGAGCTCAACGAGCTGCTTCCTGAAGAGCAGAAGGCCAAGCAGATCGGCTCCAACTTCTTCAAGCTCACCTCGTGGCCCGGCTACAGCAAGATTGCTGACACCGCGGTTGCCACATGGGGCAAGGCCATGACCACCGAGTGGTTCTGCGAAGCACATGGCCCGAGCGTCTTCAAGGCCATCATCACGGGCGATCCTTACAGGGTCCGCAGCCTCATCGTTTGCGCCACTAACCCGCAGAGCTGCTACGGCGACTCCAAGATGGTCCTCGAGGCTCTTAAGCGCTGCGAGTTCCTGGTCACTGTCGAATACTGGATGACTCCTGCAGCGTTCTATTCCGATTACATCTTCCCGGCGGCTGGCGCTCTCGAGCGTCCCGTCATGCACACCAACTACGGTGCCACCGACTCCATCCAGTGCTCTCAGCGTGCCATGCAGCCGCTGTACGATCGTCATGACGAGTACACGTTCTGGAAGGAACTGGGCCTCGCTTGCGGTCAGAACCCCGAGTATTGGCCGTGGGAGACCGAGGAAGACGTCTACTACGACGTCATCAAACCGCTCGGTTATCCTGTTTCGAGCTACGACGAGTTCGTCGAGCAGTACCGCATGTTCTTCCCGCCTCAGCACTTCAAGAAGTACGAGAAGAACGGCTTCTGCACGCAGACCCGCAAGTTCGAGTTCAAGTCGACGATCCTCGAAGAGCTCGGTTACCCGCCGATGCCCGAGTACCATGGCTGCGGCGAGAACGAGTACGACCATCCCGAGCTGCTCGAAGAGTATCCGATCACGCTCACCACTGGTGGCTCGCCGATGCCGTACCACCACTCCGAGCACTTCAACATGCCGACGATTCGCTACATCGCTCCCGAGCCGTACTTCACCATCCATCCCGAACTCGCTGAAGAGCTCGGCATCAAGTATGGTGACTGGTGCTGGATCGAGACGCGTCGCGGCCGCATCCGCATGCGCGCCAACGTCGAGCCCTCCATCGCGCCGAAGGCCGTCTGGTGCCCGCGCGGCTGGTGGTACCCCGAGCTGGGCGCCGACGATCCCGAGGCCCCGTTCGGCTGCCTGATCTCGAACACCAACGTTCTGACGTCTGTCGACAACGAGCACTGCGACCCGATCGGCGGCTCGTGGTCCAACCGCGGCCTGCTCTGCAAGGTCTACAAGTGCACCGATGCCGACCTCAAGGCGAAGGCCGACACCCGCTGGTCGATCCCGGGTTCGTCGCCCATCAAGTCGAATGTCTACGAGGAGGCTGTCCAGGTCCTGCCCTCCGAGCAGCCCCTGCGCTTCGATCCCATCCCGTTCACACCGCCCACCTGCGACCGCGAGGTTCCCGAGGGCCTGGTTTGGGACTGGCACCGCGACAAGATGGTTCAGCCCGGCACTCACTACGAGCTCGACGAAGAGTCCGGCTGGCTCATCGATCCCAAGACCCAGAAGTACTACGACCAGTTCTCCGGTTGGGCGTACGACGCCGACAAGGAGCTCCTGCTCGACGAGGAGACCGGCAAGTACTACGACTTCGAGCGCAACGAGGTTCCGTTCGTTGCCGACATGCGCGTCTATCCAGGTCTCGAGACTGCTCCGTATGCCATGCCCGAGGGCTCCGATGTGACTTGGTTCCCCGAGAAGGGTTACGCAACCAAGCCCGGCGCTGCTGGCGAAGGCAAGATCTACGATCCCGAGAGCGGCTGGATGGTCGGCATCGAGGACGGCGTCTGGTATGACGCTTACTATGGCTACGCTTACGATCCCACTGCCGAGAACCTGATCGACATGGAGACCGGCCAGCGTTACGACATGGAATACCAGCCCATCTACGAGGTTGCTGGCTACCGTGTCTATCCTGGCACCGAGCAGGCTCCGTATGAGCTGCCCGAGGGCATTGTTTGGGATGCTGAGAAGGGCTACTCCACTGTTGCCGGCGAAATCGGCGAAGGCAAGATCTACGATCCGGACAGCGGTTGGCTGGTCGGCATCGAGGACGGTTACTGGTACGAGAGGTTCTACGGCTACGCGTTCGATCCGACGAACAACACGCTGCTCGACCTCAAGACCGGCGATCGTTACACCATGGAATACGAGCCCATTGCTGCTGACGAAGCGGCTGCGGAATAGGAAAGGAGAGGGGTTACCTATGACGCGTTACGCGATGGCTATTGACCAGCGTCGCTGCATCGGCTGCCATTCGTGCTCGGTCGCATGCCGCACCTGGAACGAACTGCCGCTGGACATCATCTACAACCCCGTGCTCGGCGGAGTCGCCGAGGGCACGTGGCCGAACGTCCACCGCAACTACCTGCCGACGCTCTGCATGCACTGCAAGAATCCCGAGTGCGTGCCGTGCTGCCCGACGGGCGCTTCCCAGCAAGATCCCGACGGTGTCGTTTGGGTCGACTACAAGAAGTGCATGGGCTGCAAGGTGTGCGTCAACGCTTGCCCGTACGGCATGCGCGACACGTCGCACATGGTTCGCCGCTTCGACGAGTTCGTGCGCAAGTGCACGTTCTGCAAGGAGCGCCGCGAGATGGAGCCCGGTGCCGATCCGTACTGCGTGCAGACGTGCCACCAAAAGGCGCGCGTGTTCGGCGACATCGACGATCCGGATTCCGCGATTTCGAAGCTCATCGGTCGTGCAGACACCTTCCGCTTGCTCGAAGAGCTCGGCACTGACCCGCAGATTTATTACATCCCGGATCTGGGAGGTACGCGATAATGGATATGAAACAATACCAACAAGAGAATGCTGAGATTCAGTACAAGCATCGTTACTGGGGTTTCCAGATCGCCACGTACCTGTTCCTGGGTGGCCTCGGCGGCGGTATCCTCTTCCTGTCCTGGGTTCTGACCACGTTCGTGTTCCCGGGCACCAGCCTGGTGCAGGCGTTCATGCTCCCGAACTTCATCGCGTTGCTCGCGATCGTTCTGGGTCTGTTCTTCCTGGTCGAAGAGCTCGGCCAGCCGCCGGTATTCTACCGTGCGTACGTCACCGCAACCTCCATCATCAAATGGGGTGCCGTGCTGCTGACCATCGCCTCCTTCGGCGACCTGTTCTGGCTGCTTGGCAACTGGAGCCCTGAGGTTCCCATTCTCGGCTTCCTGAGCGTGTTCAACTTCCTCGGCGGGCTTTCCGGCCTGTGGCTGGGTGCTGCTGGCATCGCCGGCTTCGGCATCATGGTCTACACGGGCGTCATGCTGTCCACCCTGAAGGCTCACTCCTTCTGGTCGACGCCGGCTCTGCCGATCCTGTTCACGACCTCTGCTCTTTCGACCGCTTGCGCCGGCATCATGTTGTCGCTGTGCGGTTGGCCGGGCGTTGCGGCCATGTCTGACCTGGTTGCCGCTCATCATGTCCACGAGCTCCTGCATGTGCTCGACATCATCCTCGGCTTTGCCGAGCTGACGATCCTTCTCGTCATGGTCCTGTCGTTCCTGGGCGCTGGCAACCGCACCCAGCAGCGCGTGGCTCAGCGTTGGGTCAAGGGCTCCTATGCTGGTTGGTTCTGGATTGGCATGATTGGTCTCGGCCTTGTCGTTCCGCTGATCATGAACGCCAGTGGCAACCCTGCTGCCGGCACGATCGCCTGCATCCTCGTTCTGTGCGGCGGCTGCCTGCTTCGCTTCCTGTGCGTCTGGTCTGACGACCGTCAGCCGCTCGAGGGCGAGAACAAGTACTACTTCCGCCAGAAGCATGCTGACATGAAGTTCGCGACTTACTACAGCAAGCCTGGCAAGGAGATGGAGCGCGGCCAGACGTTCGAGTACATCGACAACCTGTACTAGTCTGATTGCGCCGTAGCAAAACGCTACTTGAGGGGGGAGCCCATGTGGCTCCCCCCTTTTTTTATCTAAATATTTACCTGGCTGTTATCGGTCAAGCAGATTGCACGCCATATTGAATTGAGCGGCAGGCGGTCCTTACGACCTCGTCGCTACCGTACAAGCGCTCGAACTCGTGAGCAAAAGGAGCGGCTGCACGGGGAGATCCGGCATTGGCGAGAAGAATGGTCGCACGTGCGATCTGCTGGCGTATGTTCATTGGCGCGACGGGGAAATGCAATCGTTCCAGCTCTCGCATAGCTTCGAGCGGTGGGCTGTTGACAATGGCGGGGGCATCGGGTTGTTTACGAAGGCCGTTGATTACTTGCTTGGAACGATCTGCGTATTCGCTTTTTAGAGACGTGTTGTAGACGTGAATGGTGGCCGATTCCCATTGCATGCCAATATTCCAGAGCAACATTGCCAGATGATAGTAGAGCAATGCGCAGTCAGCACTCGCAACGCTGCATCGAAGGCCCGCTATCAGCACGTTTGCTGCTTCCGTGTATCTGCCCTGTTCAGCAAGAATGTCTGCTTTCCGATAGTAAGCACCCGCCGTGGTTGGGGCGAGGAAAACGCAGCGATCTGCTTGCAATTCTGCAGCAGGGAAATCGCCGATGGTTTGATAGAGGTCGGACAAACCGAAACGAGCATAGAAGAGCGCACTCGGCGCTCTGAAGTATCGTGTGCTGGCCACGTGTTCCAAAGGCTCTCCGTCAGAAGCGCCTTCGAGGAACGCTTCCGCTTGCGCAGCTATCGTTTTCTCGTCTTCTACAAGACTGACTGCCAAACGTGCTAGGGGATGGGGAGCAAACAAAGGGTGTGCTTCATTGTCATCATCAGGAGCTTCGAGACTACCTTCTAGTTCTTCAACGAGAGCTTCAAGTCGTATGATTGCGGAAAGGGATGACTCGTCAGCATCTTCGCGCGCGAGATCTATTGCGTCTGCATTGCCACCCAAATAATGTGACGTGTCTACGTCGCATATGCGCTTGCAGTGAAAGAGGTCCTGGGCTTCCTGGGGCAACATTCTCGTGTCATGCCATGGTTCGATGTTCCGTGCAGGAATTCCGATTTCGGGAAGGGATATGATATCGGCGCCATTTGATTCAAGCCGACCACGCCAGTCGAGATGAGAGGCCTCTATCAGCAATGCAAGCTTCTCAGGATCAAATCTCAACTCCGGTTTCGAGAACTCGTTCGAATCGATCGCAGCGAGTACTGAATTAGCAAATTGCACACGTTCAATTTCAAGTGATACCAAAGGCTTGCGCCATGCGGCATCGTAACCGATAGAGATAGCGCGTCTGATGTTGCGTCCGCTGCCGAAACATGCTGCTGCAAACAGGCTTGCAAGTTTGATGATGTAGCTTGCGTAGGCGCGAGATTCCGCAAGGGATTTCCCGTTGGACGGTTTATCGAGAATATCAGGCAAGAAGCTTGCCGGGGGACAGGTAAAGAACACGACGAGGGTATCGGTGTTGCTGTCGTAGTCGTAACGGTAGCTGTTTCGGTAGGGAAGCTCGAGCGCATTGAACAGTTGTGCGGCGCGCGTGCGCACGTCCCAGTCGCTTTGGTCGGCAACATGCGTGCCGAGCGTCGTCCGGTAGGCATTTGGGCGGACGCATTGTTGCAGGACCGCATGTGCGTTGTTCGCGACGCAGTCGGTTGAACGCCAATCGATTTCATTGTAGAAATCGATGGAGACATTGGAGATGGAATCAAGCGATGGCAGTTTCACGCGAGAGCTGCGCCAGCCGATTTCGTCTGACAGGAAGCCGCCGCCGAGGATCGAAATGCTTCTTCGTGGTTTCTTATTCGGCGAATCAGCGTCGCGCATGCCGTCCGAAACTGCATCGGATATGCCTATGAGGCGGTTGATGGCGCATTCGACGCCGAGAAGGGTTGCCTCGACGGTTTGGGGGAATTCTCTTGCTGAGGCGAAATGAGCCAAGGACCCATTATCTGGTCGTAATAGCCTCAATCGTCGTGCGCTCGGAAAATTCAACAAGCGATTGCCCCCTGCTTGCTCAAGCAGTTGAGACGCGTAACGCTCGAACATGGTGCAGTCATTGCGTTCACCACGTTTTATTACGCTTGCAATCGCTGATGCGGAATTAACCGATTCTAGCAAATCACGCAGGACGCATTCCATCGAACGCGCTTCGGCGGCACCGATTCGGTTGTATTTGGGTGATTCAATCACATGATGCCTTCCGAGCGAGCAGATGTGACGATGCGGCGCTTGATGCGCCAATCATCTCAAGTCCCATTATAATTACATTGTGCAATTGGTTGAGGAATCGTCCGATTGGATAGGGGGATCATGGACGAATACAGGTTTGAAGATTTGCTTGCAGGAGGCACGGTCACGTGTTCGTATCCTGGTCTTGAGACGGTTCGAGTGGGCGGTGTGTCCGACGCCGAATCGTGCGAGTCACTTTTCTTCCCAGGGTGCTCGTTTATCAATTACGCGTTGCCGCTTGTGCAATCAGTGTACGACCTACTGGTCAATGCCGGTCAATGCGATGGCATATCGCTTTTGTGCTGCGGCAAGATTCTCGAATACGAAGGCGATGGGGGAGCAGCTCGAGCTGCATTCGAGCAGCAGTTCCGCGACCATATTGCCGGCACGTCGATCAAGCGCATCGTGGCGGCGTGTCCGAACTGCGTTTCCGCTTTAAGAAGATTGCTTGCGAAAGACGAGCGCACTTCTTCAATTGAGGTCCTCGCGCTTCCACGTGTGCTCGTCGATATGGGATATCGTGTCGACCAGGAAACGGCTGCTTCTGTGGTGTACAACGATGGACGTATCGAGGCAGGCACACCGGTGACGTTCTGTCCGAAGGACTCTTGTCCCGACCGGGCAACTGGCGAGTTTGCCGATGCATTGCGGGAGATTATGTCCGAGACTGCGATGGTCGAGCCCAAGTACGCCCGCAAACGCTCGTATTGCTGCGGTTCGCGTCCCCGTGCGGCTGGACATTACGACTTGGGCGACAAGATGGCGCGCCGCCATGGCGAGCATGCCCAGGAGGCGGGTGCAAATGCGCTTGTGACGGCTTGCATCAGCTGCACATTCTCGATTTTGGGCTCAGGATGTACGGTTCCCGTGTTCCACTATCTCGAGCTGCTGTTCGGGTGGAGTATTCCCTGGCAATACGCTAACAACTACATGAAGCTACGCTTCCTCTTCGATGATACAGAAGCTGCGCGTGGGAACACGAGGGATTACAAGGGGCTGAGCGCGTAAGCTTATTCGTCGCTGGGTGAACATGATCGAAACTAAACCGACAAACTGCCATTTCTGCGGATATTGCTGCGCGTTCCTCGCCACTGTCGAGGACGGGCGCGTTATCGACCTTAAGCCAGATCCGACCAGGTACCCATATGATGAGCGAATCCTTGCTGGGTGTCGCCGTTGGAAGATGAACCTCGATGTTCTTGACAGCCCGCGGAGGGTCAATTACCCGATTCGTCGTGTGGGCGAACGAGGCAGTGGCGAATGGGAGCAAGTAAGCTGGGATGAGGCGTTTGACGACATCGCACAGCGATTTTCTTCATTGCGCGACCAATACGGATCGGGCACGTTGGCCAGCATGATCGGTGGGCCGCATGCATCGTTTTGGCCGCTCCATCGTTTCATGAGTTTGTACGGCAGTCCGAACAACATGGGCATCGGGCAAATTTGCTGGAACCCCCGCATCTGGATGGATGCAATATCATTCGGTTGGACGGGTGAGGCGAACATCGTATATGGCGTAACCGATGCTTTGTTCATCTGGGGTACGAATCCGGCGCAATCAGACAACTCGGCGTTCTGGCAGACCATCCGTGCTGCCGGGGCGTCAGAAGACATGCAGCTCATCTGCGTCGATCCGCGGTTCACCCAAGTTGCAGGGTGTGCCGACTTGTGGCTTGCTCCGCGACCCGGTACTGACTGCACGCTTGCTCTTGGCATGCTTCATGTCATCATCGAAGAGGGCTTGGAAGATCGCGCCTTCGTCGATGAATGGTGCCATGGGTTTGACGAACTGGCTGAGCACGTCAAACCATTCACCCCTGAATACGTGGGCGGTTTCTGCGACGTCGATTCAGATGACATCGTGCGTGCCGCTCGTATTTTCGCGTCAGGTCGAACGGCGCTCGTGTCAGGCCGCGGTATCGACCAGGTAGGCAAGTCGGTCGCTCCGACGCATCGTGCAATCTGCTGCCTGCGTGCTATCACTGGCAATGTCGATCGCGCTGGAACGTTCATTCTCAACGAAGCGAGCGATTTCATAAGTGAAGTCGAGTTCGAGATGAGCGATGCGCTGACAGCCGAGCAGCGCGCGCTCTGCTTGAACGAAGGCGTTGCACCACTGCAATGTTTCACGGGTTACGACCTCGTACGCGAGCAAACCGAGAAGCTCGGACGTCGTTTGCCCATGCGCTACATGACGTCGTCGAGTCCGGATCTCGTGCTCAAGGCGATGGAGACAGGCGATCCCTACCGGGTGAGCGCGCTGATCGTGAACGCGACGAACCCGCTGCTCACCTACGCCGATACCAATCGCGTGTTCCGCGCGCTCATGGGGCTTGAGCTCATCGTCGTGCTGGATTACTACATAACGCCGACGGCTGCAATTGCCGACTACGTGTTGCCGTGCGCAGGCGCGATAGAGCGTCCCATATTCCAGATTCATGGTGGCGTTGCCAACTTCGGCTACGGCGGACCAGCCGCTGTCGAACCATATTATGAGCGCAAGACTGATTACGATATTTTCCGGGCATTGGGCGAGCGGCTCGGACAGGCAGACGCTTGGCCTGATGAGACCCTTGCCGATGCGTTTGCAACCCAGCTTGCTCCGACGGGATGGGATTGGAGCGACTACTGTCTATTTGGAGCATACAGCCTGCCTCCATCCGAGGAAAAGCATCTTCAACTCGGTTCAGATGGGAAGCCGCAAGGCTTCGCGACGACGACTGGCAAAATCGAGTTGGCAAGTGAGTTGCTGCCAAAACTCGACGGCCAACGATTGCCCGAGCAAGGGCCGTTCATGCGCCTATGCTCACCTGAGCTCATCGAGGAGCTCGAGGCGGAAGGCGCGCATCACGTCGAGATGCTGACAGGAAGCCGCAAGCAGCCGTACAATGCGTCGATGTATCTCGAGAACCCAGACTTCAGGCGTGGTACGCCTGGCCCAGTTGTCGAGATGTGCCAGGCTATGGCTGATAGGCTTGGCCTTGCAAAAGGCGACACCGCCAAGCTCATAACCGATTACGGGGAGGCGCGTTTCACGGTTTCGATTGCTAAGATGCGCGATGAGTTGATCAATGTCGACTACGGGTGGTGGCATCCCGAGAACGGCGTTCCCCAGGCTCCGGATTTCGGGGGGATTTGGGAGAGCAACGTCAACACTCTTACGAGCTGCAAGCTTCAGGAACACCTCATCGGCACATGGGCTTACAACGCCATCGACTGCATGATCCAAAAAGATGACACGCCCCTCTCATGGGATACAATATAAAAGTTTGAAAAAGAGAACCTCGTCTAAAAGGGGATAGCCCCTCTTCACGAGTTTGATGGAAAGGATGAAGACGTTTATGGTCGAGAAGAAACAAGCACTGCTCATTTTCACCAAGCCTCCGCTGCCCGGCGTCGTCAAGACGCGCATGACGAACGAGTACGGCGGGTTTTTCACGATGGAGCAGGCAGCGCAGTTCTACAAGTGCTGTTTCTACGACGTATGCGAAATGTCGGTACAGGCTTTGATGGAGCTGCAGGCCATGAACGATGAACTCGTTGCAGCTGATCCGACTGCTGACAAGATCACGTACGATTTCTTCTGCTCGACGACGCCGGAGAAGAGCTTGCCCAAGGTGCAGGAGGTCTTCGATGCTATCGGTCCGTGGCCGATGGATATCCACTTCATTGTCGATTCGGGCACCACGTTCGACGAACATTTCAACGATGCGTTCGAGCAAATCTTTG
This sequence comes from uncultured Coriobacteriaceae bacterium, assembly GCA_902779135.1. GTDB lineage: Bacteria > Actinomycetota > Coriobacteriia > Coriobacteriales > Eggerthellaceae > UBA9715. The sequence goes on from CACZAR010000039.1 coordinate 10,178, forward strand.
CCATGGGCTATGAAAGCATTGTATCCATCGGCGGTGATGTGCCGACCATGCCGAAGAGCCATCTCATCCAGGCGTTTCAATGGCTCGATTATTTCCAATCGCTCGGCACGCCCGGCTTCGTTTATGCGCCGTGTCAGGAGTGCGGCACGTCGCTGGTAGGTTTTAGCCACAACACGGTGATGGATCACACGGGCGTCTACTACAACATGGATGGTCGCCCTGCGCTTGACGGCTACCTTGAGAAGCTGCAGGAAGCCAACGTGCCATCTGCGTATTTCGAGCCGGTTGCCGATGTCGACGAGATCACCGACCTCGGACATGCCATTTCGTGCATGCGCGCTATCAAGGAGGCAGCAAAGTATCAGCCGCTGTTCGTCCCGCGTCGTACGCTTGGATGGTGCGACCTGATGGGCATCACGGTGTCCACACCGCCCAACGAGAACCATGACCCGCGCGGTATGCTCGACGGCGATGAAGAGGTCGAGATTGACGAAGCCGAGTTCGAGAAATTCATTGGGACCGAGGCAGGCGAGAAGCCGACACCCGAAGAGCTCGAACGCATTGCTGAGGGCATGGCATCGCTGCGTAACGGCCAAGCCGCCGAAAACGCCTACGAAGCGAGTAAGTACGGCGAGTAGCCTCTAGTCGGGCGTGCTGTTTGGCCTGTCCCCAATGGCACGTATGACGACAGGGGATCCATCGAGAGGACTAGATTTGAAAGAGAAGCTTCACGACACGTTGGCGTTGTGCCCTGAATGCTTGAAGACGCTCAAAGCTGACGTGTTTGCTGATGATGACGGCGCTGTTTGGATGACGCGCACCTGTGCCGAGCATGGGCAGTTCGATACACGTATATGGCCCGATGTCGACCATTACAGATGGCTTACCGCCCAAGCGATGCCAAAGACACCGCCGCAGAACACGATTGCCTGCAAAGCGCCGTGTCCCTTCGGGTGTGGAACGTGCGCGCGCCACGAGCGTCGCGGCACGCTTCTCGAGATTGAAGTTACCTGGCAATGCAACCTGCGCTGCCCGGTGTGTTTCATGAGCGCAGACACAGAAGAGCATGATCCGACGCTGGACGAGATCTCCGCTATGTACGACGTCATCGCAGATGCCGTCGGGACTGACGGTGCTGTGCAGCTTACCGGCGGAGAGCCGACCTGCCGCAAGGACCTTCCCGAGATCATCCGCATGGGTCGCGAGAAGGGGTTCTGGGGCATCGAGCTGAACACGAATGGTCTTGTCATCGCATCGCGACCTGGCTACTTGGAGAGCCTGAAGGAAGCTGGCGTCACTGGTCTGTTCCTGTCGTTCGATGGTTTGACGGGCGATGTGTACGAAGCTACATGCGGCCGTGACATCCTGAAGACTAAACTCAAATGCGTGGAGCGTTGTCGTGAAGCGGGCGTGCAGGTCGTGCTGTGCATGACCATTCTTGCCGGCCTTAACGATGACCAGCTTGGAGATGTGCTTCGCTTCGCGCTTGAAAACTCAGACATCGTCGCGGGCTTGGCGCTTCAGCCAGCTTTCACATCGGGTCGTTTCAATGCGCGGCAGGCTACGGGCATGACCGCCGGCGATACGATTTTCAAGCTGGCAGAGCAGTCTGAAGGCCTCATCAACATCGAAGACATCTGGCCGCTCGGGTGCAGCAATCCGCTGTGCGACACGGGTGTCTTTCTCGTTAAAGGGCCTGCGCCTGATGGAGTTGTCGAGCACGAAAGCGGTTTCTGGCCTGCGACGCAGTTCATCACGGTTGATGAGTACCACGAGGCATACAGCCCTGACAGCCCGCAAGGATCGGTCTTCTACGACATCCTCTCGAAGAAGGGTATCTACGTCGCTGACGGCCTTTCGATTGTCATCATGGATTATATGGACGCCTACACGATGGACATTCAACGCTTGCGTGAATGCTCGATGATGGTGACCGTGCCATCAGGGCAGGCGATTCCGTTCTGTTCCTATCATCTGACCGATGCGAGCGGTTGCCGCGTGTATCCGCCATGGATGAAGGAAGAGTTGCGCGATGGCCCCGTTAAAAGCGAACTGATAACAAAATATTTGCTGGGTGGGAGAGGATTAGATGAGTAACGAAGTCTCTTATTCGATTACGATCAACCGCGACGCCTGCATCAAGTGCGGGTTGTGCGAGAGGTTCTGCCCGACAGAGGTCTACATCATGGACGATGGTCCGCAGCCGGTTCATCCCGAGTGGTGCTGGGGATGTGAAACTTGCTCGGGTAACTGCCCGAAAAACGCCATCACGGTTGAGATCAACCCAGATGCGTTGGCGGCAGAAGATGATTACCCGCGAGCGAAGCTCATCGATGAAGAAACCATCGAAACGTACAAGGAATGGGCGAAGA
>CACZAR010000040.1 GCA_902779135.1 uncultured Coriobacteriaceae bacterium
CTACCATGCCGGACCCGTGCGGCACGCCCTGCTGATCGTCCAGATCCTTCTCTTTCTGTTCCCCTCGCCCTATGTTCTGCACTGCGCGGCAGAGACCCGGGACTCGGAGAAAAGCCGTCACCTGACGATCGGACTGTTCGGCCTGATCATGGTGATCCTTCTGTCGATCCAGCTTTTCTATCCGTTCCTTCCGCTCTATACCATCGGCTACATGCTGGGCGGCTGCCTGCTCCGGACCTTTGTCATCGAAAACGAACGGGAGGAATACCGCAGAGATCTTGAGGCCTCTCTTCACCGGGAGGAGGAAGCCCACCGGGATCTGGAGGCGTCTATCGCAAGGGAGAAGGAGCAGTTCCAGCAGCTGACCACGGCCTGGAAGCAGGCCTACACCGACGTCCTCACCGGCGTCAAGAGCAAGCTGGCCTATTCGGATAAAGTGCAGCAGCTTGAAAAGGCCGAGCAGCCCAAGCAACCCCAACAGCAGCAACCTCAGCAGCGAAACAACCGCGAGCAGCGTAACCGCGAGCAGCGCAATAACCGCCACAACCGCCGCAACCGTCGCGATCGTGAGGTCGCGCCGTCGGTGACGATAGAAGAGCTTGCGGCGCTGAAGGTCGCCGATCTGCGCGACCGAGCAGCAGAGCTCGAGCTCGATGTTGCAGGCCTCAAGAAGGCCGAGCTTGTCGAGGCCGTGTTCGCCGCCAGCGTCAAGGCCGAGGGTTTCCTCGAGGTCGAGGGCGTTCTCGACATCCTGTCGGACGGCTACGGCTTCCTGCGCACAACCAGCTATCTGCCCGGCGAGTCCGACTGTTATGTCGGCACATCGCTCATCAAGCGCAACGGCCTGCGCAAGGGCGATTACATCTGCGGCACTACGCGTCCCGCGCGCGAGAACGAGAAGTTTGCCGCCATTCAGAAGATTCAAACAGTTAACGGTAAACCGCTCGAGGAAGTGGGCAACCGTCCGCGCTTTGCCGATCTCACGCCGGTCTATCCCGAAGACCGCCTGGTAATGGAGCACGGCAAAAACACCATCACCGCGCGCGTCATCGACTTGGTGGCGCCAATCGGCAAGGGTCAGCGCGGCCTGATCGTGTCGCCGCCGAAGGCCGGCAAGACCACCATCCTGAAGGACATCGCAGCGTCAATTAGCGCCAACAACCCTGAAGTGCATCTCATGTGCTTGCTCGTCGACGAACGCCCTGAGGAAGTCACCGACATGCAGCGCTCCATCAAGGGCGAAGTCATCTCTTCGACGTTCGACATGCCTGCCGACAACCACATCGCGGTTGCCGAGATGGTCATCGAGCGCGCGAAGCGCCTCGTCGAATGCGGCGAGGACGTCGTAATCCTGCTCGACTCGATCACGCGCCTGGCGCGTGCCTACAACCTGGCGCAGCCGGCGTCGGGTCGCGTGCTGTCCGGTGGCGTCGACTCCACGGCGCTCTATCCGCCCAAGCGATTCCTCGGCGCGGCGCGCAACATCGAGAACGGCGGTTCGCTCACGATCTTGGCATCGGCGCTCATCGAGACCGGCTCCAAGATGGACGAGGTCATCTTCGAGGAGTTCAAGGGCACGGGCAACATGGAGCTGCGACTCGATCGTGCGCTGGCCGACCGTCGCATCTTCCCGGCCATCGACCCGGTCACGTCGGGCACGCGCAAGGAAGACTTGCTGCTCGATCCGCAGATGGCTCCGCTCATCTGGGCGGTCCGCCGCATCCTCGCGAACCTCAACAACACTGAGCGCGCGATGGACACGCTCATCAAGTCGCTCAAACAGACCGACGACAACAACGAGTTCCTGCTGCGCACTGCCCGCAAGGCCCAGCACAGCAAGACCGAGACCCTCGAGTTCTAATGCGTTAAAAGGGACAACCCTCTTACACACATGACGAGAAAGGGAAGTGGGGAACCACATGCCGACCGACAACAACTACTGGGGAAACCCGCAGGGCCAGCCGTTGCAGCAGCCTGCATCGCAGCAGCAGCCTGAGCCGCAGCCCGAGCAGCAACCGCAGTCTGCACAACAGCCCGCGCAGCAGCCCGAGCAACAGCAACAGCAATCTGCGCAGCAATGGCAGCAACCTCAACCTGAGCCGCAGCAACCGCAGCCTGCACAGCAGCCCTCTCAACAGTGGCAGCAGGCAACGGGCTACGCTGCGCCTGCAGTTGCACCTGCAGCACCATATCAGGCACCGGCTGCCCAGCCGCAGAAATCGCGTGGTTGGATCGTGGCCATCGTCGTAATCGTCTGCATCTTCCTGCTGTCGGCGTTCGCCATCAAGTCGTGCACCGACACCATGAGCTCGTTCACTTCGCTCGGCCCGTCGTTCAACTCGAGCGGTTACGAGCAGCTCACGGAGGACGCTATCGCAATCATCGACATCGACGGCACCATCCAATACGATGGCAGCGCGTGCAGCCCCGAGGGGCTCAAGGAGCTTCTTGACGAAGCGGAGGCCGACGACCACATCAAGGGCGTCGTGCTGCGCGTGAACTCGGGTGGCGGCACCGCGACCGCTGGCGAGGAAATGGCGCTGTACGTTCGCGAGTTCTCGAAACCTGTCGTGGTGTCGAGTGCGGCAATCAATGCGAGCGCTGCATACGAGATCTCGTCGCAGGCCGATTACATCTACGTTGTGAAATCGACCGAGATCGGCGCCATCGGCACGGCCATGGAAGTCATGGACCTTTCGGGCCTGCTCGGGATGCTCGGTGTGAACATGGACACCATCACCTCGGCCGACCAGAAGGACTCGTCCTATGGCTACCGCCCGCTGACTGATGAAGAGCGCGCGTACTACCAGCAGATGGTCGACGACATCAACGCCGTGTTCATCGACAATGTGGCAGAAGGTCGTGGAATGACGAAAGACGAGGTCACTGCTCTTGCGACGGGCATGCCGTTCACGGGCGTGACCGCTGTCGAGAACGGCCTGGCAGATGCAATCGGCACGCGCGAGGACGCCATCGACAAGTGTGCCGAGCTGGCTGGCATCACCGATTACACCACGACAAACTTGTATTTCTCAGAGTACGATTTTTCGAGCTTGGCCTATCTGCTTGGCAAGGACCGCTCTAGCACCGACGAAATCGCCAAGCTCTTGGAGGCAGCAAAGAATGGCAACATCAACTAGTTTCGAACGTCAACAATGGCCCGCACGTGCTGTTGTCACAGCGGGCATGCCGTATGGCAACAAGCCCTTGCATTTCGGCCACATTGCCGGCGTGTTCGTGCCGGCTGACTGCTATGCGCGTTTCCTGCGCGACCGCATTGGTTTCGACAACGTACGCTTCATCAGCGGCACCGACTGCTTCGGTTCGCCCATCGATGAGGGTTACCGCAAGCTCGTCGAGGCGGGCGAGTTCGACGGCACCATCGCCGAGTACGTGCAGCGCAACCACGATGCCCAGAAGGCCACGCTCGACGCGTACGACATCTCCCTTTCTATATATGAGGGTTCGGGCATTGGCCATGCGGGCGAGTGCCAGCAGCGGGTGTCCGAGAACCTGATCCGTCGCCTGTACGAGAACGGCTTTTTGCACAAGCGCTCGACGCTGCAGTTCTACGATGCCGAGGCTGGCATCTACCTGAACGGCCGCCAGGTCACAGGCCGTTGCCCAGTGCAAGGCTGCAAGTCCGACCAGGCCTACGCCGACGAATGCAGTCTCGGCCACAGCTATGCTCCCGAGGATCTGATCGCTCCGAGGTCGTCGGTCACTGGTGCAGTGCCCGAGATGCGCCCGGTCGACAACTGGTATTTCGACCTGCCGGCGTTCCGCGACTTCCTGCGCGAGCACGTGGCAGCGCTTGCCGAGGACCCGAACATCCGCGCCATCGTGCCGCAAACCTGCGGCGAGTTTTTGGGCGCGCCCATAATTTATGTCAAGAACGACGAGCGCGAGCTGTTCGACAGCATCGCGGCCGAGCTGCCGACGCATACCGTGCGTGAACCCGAGAAGGGGAAGGCCAGCTTCGAGGTCGAGTTCGAAACGATTGACGATCGTGATATCGCACGCGACATCATGCGCCGCGCGGGCCTGCGCTTCCGCACCGGCAAGGCGCTCGTACCGTTCCGCATCACCGGCAACATCGAGTGGGGTGTGAAAGCCCCGGTCATCGACGATGTCGAGGGGCTCACCGTGTGGTGCTGGCCTGAGAGCCTGTGGGCGCCCATCTCGTTCACGATGGCCGCCAACGACGCGCTTGGCCTGCCCGAGGGCAGTTGGCGCGACTTCTGGTGCGATGAAGACGCCGAGGTCTACCAGTTCATCGGCCAGGCCACCCTGTATTTCTATGGCGTCGTGCAGCCGGCTCTTTGGGAGGCGCTGCGCCCCGGAGACATCTTCTTCCACGAGCCCACCGACCGCCCGCTCAAGCAAACGCGCCTCATCGCGAACTACCACGTGCTGCTGGGCAACAAGAAAGCCTCGTCGTCGGGTGCGGTCAAGCCGCCCACGGCCGACGAGCTGCTCGAACATTACACAGTCGCCCAGCTGCGCGCCCACTTCCTGGCGCTTGGCCTGGGGCAGAAGTCGGTCGGCTTCAAGCCGAAGGCGTTCGATCCCGATCCTGCAGTCCGCGAAGACACGCGCGTGGCCGATCCTGCGCTCAAAGAGTCGAAGCTGCTCTCCAACGTGTTCAACCGCCTGGCGCGCAGCGTGCTCTATGAGGCCAAGAAGAACTTCGATTGCGCTATCCCCACATGCGAGCCGACGCCTTCGGTTGTCGAACGCGCGCATCAAGCGCTGGCCGACTACGACCGCACGATGAAGAAGGCCGAACTGCACACGATCATGACGATATGTGACGAGTTCATTCGCTTCGCCAACAAGACGTGGGCTGATGGCGTGTCAGCAGCAGATGCGGCGAACGATGCCCAGGCGCGTCGCCAGGTGCTCGCCGACGCCGCATATCTGCTTTGGGTCTGCACGCTCATGATGCATCCGATCGTCCCAGCAGGTTGTGAGGACATCTGCGAGAAGCTTCAATTCGACCCCGAGAAGTTCTTCACGTGGGAAAACGATTTCAACTCGCTTGCCGAGCTCGACTCCGCCACCGAGCATGTGGTCGCCGAGCTTCCTCCGCGTTACGACTTCTTCTAGCGGTCGACCAGTAAAGGCTTTTACAAGTTCGCCAGGCGCAAAACGCCTGGCGAACTGCTTTTTGCGGCTATTTGGGAAATCACCGCTCAGTTTACATAATTCGAGGTGAGAGCGCTAAATTCACCTCCATGAAGCCTAATTGAAACGGCTTGACCGCATGGTCTTCACAATTGAGTGGTAGCCTTTTCAACTGTGTGAACCGGAAACGGAGGAATTCACGTTATGAAGTCTATTACGCAACTGCGTTTTGCACCTGCCCTGGTCGCTGCAGCCATAGTCGCGATCTTCGCCTTGGCAGGCACCGTTTACGTCCAACCTGCCCATGCTGTCAGCGCTGCCGAGATGCAGGCTGAGGCTCAGGCGGTCCTCGACGAGCTCGCGGCCATGCAGGTCACGCTCGACGAGGCATCTGAGCGCTATTTCGCCTGCCTGCAGGAATACCAGGCAGCTGTCGAGAAGCGCGATGCAGCACAGGCAGAAGTCGACGAGCTTACTGCTGAGATTAGCGATATCCAGGATCGTCTGGGCGGTCGTGCTCGCGAGATGTACCGCAACGGCTCTTCGACGTTCGTCGATCTGCTGCTCGGCGCCACGACGTTCGAGGAGTTTACGCAGAGTTGGGACATGCTCAACCGCTTGAACGAGGACGACGCCACGCTTTCGGCCCGCGCCCGCGATCTGCGCGCACAGGCTGAGGCGAAGAAAGCCGAGTACGGCGAGCAGGCTGCCATCGCAGATCAGAAGTCGCAAGAGGCGGGTGCCGCCATGGAGGAGGCTGCCGCGCTCGTTGAGCAGATGCAGGCTACTTACGATGCGTTGAGTGCCGAAGCTCAGGAGCTGTATGCCGCCGAGCAGGCTGCTGCTTATGCTGCTGCCGCGCCGACTGAGGGTGGTTACATCAACGACGATGGCACGGTCACCGACATCCAGACCGGCCAGGTTTATGCCTCGGCTAGTGAGTACACCGTTGCAACGGGCAATACGGTTGTCGACCGCGCTCGCGCTATGATCGGCTCGAATTACGTTTGGGGCGGCGTTGGCGGTTCCGACGGCGGCTTCGACTGCTCTGGCCTCGTCAGCTATGCGCTCACCGGCTCCAATACGCGTCTTGGCAACACGACGACGTTCATGGGCTGGAACCAGACCTCGAACCCCCAGGTCGGCGACGTTGCGGTCAACTCGTACCACACCGGCATCGTTTCGCGCATTGATGGTGACGGCACCGTGTGGGTCGTTCATGCCATCAACGAATCTCAGGGCGTGCAAGAGACCCCGCTCGCTCCGTACGGCGACTACATATATGTTACTTACTAATAAGATGTTCTAAACACCGTTTGAAACTCGGGCGCATCGGTGGTTTCCGCCGATGCGCTTTTTCATAACCAAAATGTGATAGTCCCTTTTGGTTAGCAAATTGGAAATGAAGGGGAGGATCTCTAAACAAAGAAGAGACTCCCTTAGACTAGTGGTGAGAAGGGAAGACCCCTTTTCGTCGACATGATAGGAACGACATGAACGTCGAATTGTATTCAGATGGCTCGTCTCGCGGAAACCCGGGTCCGGGCGGTTATGGCACGTTGCTGCGCTACACAGCGCCATCGGGTAACGTGCACGAGCGCGAGTTCTCGCAGGGCTATGCCGAGACCACAAACAACCGCATGGAGCTCATGGGTGCAATTGTCGGCTTCGAGGCGCTCAACCGCCCGTGTCATGTCGATTTCTATTCCGACTCGCAATACGTGATCAAGGCCTTCACCGACAACTGGATCGACGGCTGGATTCGCCGTGGGTGGAAGAATGCGCAGAAGCAGCCCGTCAAAAACGTCGACTTGTGGAAGCGCCTCATCGCGGCTGTTGAACCGCACGATATCGCGTTCCATTGGGTACGCGGTCATGCAGGTCATCCTGAGAACGAACGCTGCGACGAACTTGCTACGACTGCAGCCGATGGGGAAGACTTGCTTGTCGACGATGGCTATACGGGGGAGTGAGTCGATGGGGCAGTCCCAATGACTCACTCTTTATCTGACAAACTGCTCGATCTCGCGGCGTAGGTCTTCAATACCGTCGCCCTTCAATGACGACGTGATTACCATGGGTGTGTCATCGTCGATGCCAAGCTGACGCTTGATGGCGGCACGCTGCTGGTTGCATTTCGATTTCGAGAGCTTGTCACCCTTCGTGAGGACGATCATGTAAGGCAGCTCGGCTTCCTGCAAGAACCCGACCATGTTCTCGTCGAGCTCGGTTGCAGGATGACGCACATCGATCAGCGAACACACGAGTGCGAAGTTGCGATCCTGGTTGAAATAGCCCTCGATGAGCTCGGCCCAGCGGTCGCGCTCGGAATGCGACACCTGGGCATATCCGTATCCAGGCAGGTCGACCAAGTAGGCGTCACCGGCGGTGAAGAAGTTGATGGTCGCGGTCTTGCCTGGCTTCTGCGACACGCGCGCGAGGTTCTTCTGACCGACCAGCTTGTTCAGCAGCGACGATTTCCCCACGTTGGAGCGCCCAGCGAAGGCAATCTCGGGAAGGGTCGATTCGGGCAGCTGCGCCGAGGTGCCATACGAGCGGTCATATTGGACGTTACGGAAGTTGATCATAAAGAAGTCCTCATCGAGTTCATGTTGAGTGCGAATGTGTGCATTCTAGCAGATACACGCCCCAAGCACTCTCAGCGCCCGTGAGGGCATGCATCCTCTTCATCCGCGCAGGAAACCTTAAGTTTGATGGAGATTCGAGGACGGTGATGGGGTGTGAGCGATTGCGCAGGCACTATCTTCTTTATTCATATAGGCTAGCCGAGTCCTAGCGAGCACCCCATCACCGTCCTCGAATCTTGAAATGAAGTAGTGAATTTCCTGCGCAGATACTCAAAGAGCGTTACAATGTCCGAGTTTCTAATCACACATGCGTGTGCGACTCGGACCGCTAGTGGCCACCGGAAAAGGCTGCGGACACCGAGGTTGACCACATGCAGAGGACTAACGAATGGAGAAGGATATGACGAAAGTCAGTATTCAGACGCTGCTCGATGCAGGCGCCCACTTCGGTCATCAGACCCGCCGCTGGAACCCCAAGATGAAGCCATATATTTTCGGCAACCGCGGTGACATTTACATTCTCGATCTTAAGCAGACCCTCCTTGGCATGGACCAGGCCTACACCTTCGTGAGCGAGCTCGCGAAGAAGGGCGGCACCATCCTGTTCGTCGGCACCAAGAAGCAGGCCCAGGAGGCCGTTGCCGACGCTGCCAACAAGTGCGGCATGCCCTATGTCAACGCCCGTTGGCTCGGCGGCATGATGACGAACTTCGTCACCATCCGCACGCGCGTTCAGCGCATGGAAGAGCTCGAGGCCATGCAGGCTGACGGCCGCATGGATCTTCTGCCCAAGAAGGAGCAGATCCTGCTCGGCAAGGAACTCGCCAAGCTGCAGGTCAACCTCAACGGCATCCGCAACCTTCGCCGTACGCCCGATGCGATCTTCGTCATCGACACCAACCGCGAAGAGATTGCCATCAAGGAAGCCAAGCGCCTGGGCATCCCGGTTGTCGGCACGCTCGACACCAACTGCGACCCCGACGACGTCGAGTACGGCATCCCGGCCAACGACGACGCCATCCGCTCGGTCCGCCTGCTTGCCGACTTCATCGCCGACGCCGTTCTGGCTGGCACCGGTGTTCCGGTGACTGCTGACGAGATGGCTGGCGAGGCTGCCGAGGCCGCTCCTGAGGCTGCTGCCGAGGAAGCCGTCGAGGCTCCCGCTGCTGAATAGCAGATTCACAGTTCGTTCCATACACTTGACCCGATAGAGAGGAACCAAACATGGCTATTACCGCTGCTCAAGTTAAAGAACTGCGCGAGATGACTGGCGCTGGCATGATGGAGTGCAAGAAGGCTCTGACTGAGGCCGACGCCGACATGGACAAGGCTGTTGACCTGCTGCGCGAGTGGGGCGTTGCCAAGGTCGCCAAGAAGGCTGGCCGTGCCACCAACGAGGGCACCATCATGGCCGTTGTTGCTGACGACGCCAAGTCCGCTGCCGTCATCGAGCTCAACTGCGAGACCGACTTCGTCGGCATGAACGAGAAGTTCAAGGGCTATGCCGAGCAGATCGCCAAGATCGAACTCGCTAAGAAGTACGCAGACGCCGAGGCTCTCAAGGCTGACGAGGAAGTCGCTGCACTGATCACCGACTGCGTGCACGTCATGGGCGAGAACACGCAGCTCGCTCGCGCAATCGCTGTCGAGGGCGACGGCGTGTGCGCTTACATCCACATGGGTGGCAAGATCGGCGTTGTCGTGAAGTTCGACGTCGAGGGCATCGACCCCGCTTCCGACGCGTTCGTGACCTATGGCCGCGACGTCGCCATGCAGGTTGCCGCCATGTCTCCGGTTGCCGCGAACCGCGACTGCGTGCCGGCCGAGGTTGTCGCCAAGGAGATGGAGATCTACAAGGCTCAGGCCGCTGCTTCCGGCAAACCCGAGAACATCCAGGAGAAGATCGCTACTGGCCGCCTCGAGAAGTTCTACGCTGAGAACTGCCTCACCGAGCAGGCGTTCGTCAAGGACGGCGACCTGACCATCCAGGCTTACACCGACAAGGTTGCCAAGGAGCTCGGCGGCACCATCAAGGTTGTCGACTTCGTCCGTTACGCCCTGGGCGAATAACGCGAATCAACAAAGCACCATGCAAAGGCGGCTCCTCACGGAGCCGCCTTTTTGTTTGCTCTGAACTACTTGAGAACGCATGTCACCCGCCGCACATCCGACAGGTTCGGAGCCCTCGGTGTTACTCTTTAGAACAGCATGAACACCTTGGCGAGCGCAAAGCCGATCAGGCCGCAGCACGGGAACGTGAGCACCCAGGCTGTCACCATGCTCTTCGCAATGTCCCAATTAACCCGTTTAACGCTCTTGGATGCGCCAACACCCATGATGGCCGAAGTCGAGCAGTGCGAAGTAGAGACGGGCATGCCGGTGATCGAGGAGACGAACAGGGTCACAACCGTGCTGAGCGAAGCTGCGACGCCTTGGTACTTCTCGAGTTTGACCATGTCCATGGCCACCGACTTGATGATGCGCTTGCCGCCTAGAAATGTGCCCGCCGAAATGGCTACCGAGCATGTGATCATGAGCCACAGCGGGAAGCCTGCTTGGTCGGCCGACTCCATGCCGAACGAAAGCGCGATGCCTAAGATGGCGATTGACATGAATTTCTGGCCGTCCTGCGCGCCATGCAGGAAGGATAGCAGTATTGCGCAAATGTCTTGCACGACGACGAAGACGCCGCGCGAGTTGCGGCGGTTCACATGGCTGAACGCGACCTCAACGCCCCGTACGAGCACCCATCCCAGCAAGAAGCCTGCGACGAGCGAGAACACCATGCCGTAGATGACCTTCATCCATTCGCCTATGATGACGCCGCCGAACCCGTTCATGGCGATGGCGCCGCCGGTGATGCCAGCAATTAGGGAGTGCGACTTCGATGCTGGAATACCACGCCACCAGCAGAAGATGCCCCAGATGATGGCACCTATCATCGCCGCCATTAACGCCATTAACGCTTGGTGCGTGTCTCCTGAGAAGTCGACCATGTTGAACATCGTGTGCGCAACGGCTGTCGAGATGTAGGTCATGCCGACCAAGCCGACAAAGTTGAACACAGCCGCAAGCCACAGCGCTTGGGTGGGCGTCAGACAGCGGGTCGACACGGCCGTGGCGATGGCGTTGGGCGCGTCGGTGGCACCTGAAATGATGGTGACAAGGATGACGAGAATAATAATTACAGCAAGAGAAGGATAAGCGGCAACCTGAGTGAGGATGCCCATGAGCGAGAGATCCATCGTGCTCCTTCGAAGAGTGCAGTATAAATACGTGCACGATTCATTTTAACGTAATGCAGCGCCCACATTAGTGCTAATCGGATGATTCTGTGGGAGCTTCTGTGGTCAATTGCGTCTGGTGCTATAGTGTAACGACATATTTTTCAGCAAGGAGGTATCTATGACCAGGGTTTACAACTTTTCGGCAGGTCCCGCCGTCCTGCCTGAATCTGTTCTGGAGCAGGCTGCAGCCGAAATGCTCGACTACCAGGGCACAGGCATGTCCGTCATGGAGATGAGCCATCGCTCTAAGCCGTTCCAGAACATCATCGACACCGCTGAGGCCGACCTGCGCGACCTCATGGGCATTCCCGAGAACTACAAGGTGCTGTTCCTCCAGGGTGGCGCCACCACGCAGTTCGCCGCTATTCCGATGAACCTCATGAAGGCAGAAGGCGGCGTGGCTGACTACATCGTTTCTGGTTCCTGGTCGAAGAAGGCCTTCAAGGAAGCGAAGATGTACGGCACCGCGAACTGCCTGGCATCCAGCGAGGACGAGACGTTCAGCTACGTGCCCGACGTCGACGCCATCAAGGTTTCCGAGAACGCCGACTACCTCTACATCTGCCAGAACGAGACAATCTATGGCACCGTCTACCACAAGCTGCCCGAGACGGGCGACGTACCCCTGGTCGCAGACGTGTCTTCGTGCTTCCTCTCCGAGCCGATCGACGTTTCGAAGTACGGCGTCATCTACGGCGGCGTCCAGAAGAACGTCGGTCCTGCTGGTCTGGCCATCGTCATCGCCCGTGAGGACCTCATCCGCGAAGACGTGCTGCCCTTCACCCCGACGCTGCTGCGTTGGAAGACCATGGCCGATGCTGGCAGCCTGTACAACACGCCGGCTTGCTACACGATTTACATCTGCGGCCTCGTCTTCAAGTGGCTCAAGGAGCAGGGCGGCCTCGAGGGCATCGGCAAGCGCAACCACGAGAAGGCTGCGCTGCTTTACGACTTCCTCGACCAGTCCAAGCTGTTCAAGGGCACTGCCCGCAAGGAAGACCGCTCGATCATGAACGTGCCGTTCATCACCGGCGATGCCGACATGGACGCCAAGTTCATTGCCGAGGCTGCCGACCACAACATTGCGAATATCAAGGGCCATCGCTCCGTTGGCGGCATGCGCGCATCGATTTACAACGCCATGCCTCGCGAAGGCGTCGAGGCTCTCGTCGCATTCATGGACGAATTCGAGAAGGCCAACGCTTAAAAACGCTTGCACCGCCCCGTCCGTATTGGGTGGGGCGGTGTTGTATTTTGGCCCAAGCGGCCGCTGCGTGTTTTTTCGCCAGAATTGGCAGAATTTTACCGAGAGGGCTCTATGGCACTAGATTTGACAACTTTGAACGACCCTCAACGACAGGCCGTCGAATGCACGGAAGGGCCGCTTCTTGTGCTCGCGGGCGCTGGGTCGGGCAAGACCCGCGTGCTGACCTATCGCATTGCGCACATCCTCGAGTCGACCGACACTGCGCCGTGGGAGATTCTTGCCATCACGTTCACGAATAAGGCGGCC
>CACZAR010000041.1 GCA_902779135.1 uncultured Coriobacteriaceae bacterium
CGTCGAACGGCGCGGACATGCCTCGCATTGCTCGTTGCAAGGACCCTGGCTCATCAAGAGGCAGTGTTCGGTAATCATGAGTTCTTGCGAACCTATGACAGTCACACCCAATTCGACCGCAGACGCACGGGCAATGTCGTCGATCTGGCCGAGCGTGAGCTCAGGTGAAAGCCATGCACGCTCCACGCCCAGGTCATTGAACACCGCAAGCGTAGCGGCGTTCGTGATGGGAACATGTGAGCCGACCTCAACCCTTGCACCGCAGTCAATTGCGCGAATCACCGAAGCAAGGCTGTCAGCGTATACGAGCTTGCCCTCACGTACATAGTCCCACAAATCGAACGACAGCTGGTATTCGCGAACCGACGGTAACGGATCATGATCGATGGTGGGCAATGCCATGACGCACTGCTTCGGATAGCCGGCCTGCTCGGGGTCGTCCTGCCGAATGCCCGCTAAAACCGATTGGCCGCGACGGAAATTGAGAACCGGCACGTAGACGGCATCGGCCCCAGCACGTTTGGCTGCACGGGCGCACGACGGGTTCGTCGCCCATGCCACAACCTTGCAGGTGCGTTCACTAGTCACCGAGGACTGTCGCCCTGCCGCTGGGAAAGACTCACCTTTTCGTAGTCCTTCGTCTTCAGGGGAGATCTCGCCTACGGCTGCTCGGCTAAAACTACGCGTATTCATATTTGTGCCTGCGCAAGCGGCTTCGCTCTCCCCCGAAGACGAAGCAGCATACGATTCGAGCATGTTGGCTTTGAGCGCCTCCAGAGCATCGGCGCGCAGATGATGAAGCTGCGAGAAGCCAATGCCGATTCCATCGGACATTTCGACCGTGAGTGACGCCTCGTCCTCCAGGAAGAATGGCGTTGTGCCCATGCGGTCAATGTGGCTTCGAACATCCTCTTCAGAAACGGGACGGGTGCGGGCCATTTCGACGATGTCGCCCCACGTTTCGCCTTTGCATTTCGCACCATCACGCGCCACCGCCTCGAAGACAACGTGCGCAGGACAGCCGATGTTGAGCTCAACAGATCCACGCACGGGAATGCGCGGTTCCATAGCGTCGTCAACGAACGCAGTCGCTGCATTCCTCACGCGAAACACGCGATCGCCCTTTCCAACACGCTGCTCAACTGCAATCCTGACCGTTCCGTTGCTGGAAGCTTTTGCACTTGCAAGCGTTGCGGCAAAGTGCCCCTTGTTCGTCCAAAACTCGAGAACATCGCCGTCGTTGAGCTCAATCTCGGGCTTTACTTCAGCAAAACCGTCCTCAGCACGAGCGACGCGCCCTGCAAAAACGCCACGGTTGTTCGGGCGCCCATAACTCATGATGTCATTGCCGCGACACCCCTCGAGATAAGCGGTCGTGAAACCGCGTGAGAACGCTTCGGCGAGACGAGAGCGATGCGTCTCGTTTGCCGGCATGTTCGAATCAAGAACCTCACGGTAAACCGACACGACCTCGTGCACGTAATCGGCGGATTTCATGCGACCCTCGATTTTGAGAGACGCAACGCCTGCCTCTGCAAGCTTGTCGAGTATGCCAATCGTGCACAAGTCGCGCGGAGAGAGCAAGTGCTCGCCTTGTGCGGGTAGTGCGCCCTCGCGGCGGTCGCTGTGCAGCTCGTAAGGCAACCTGCATGCTTGAGCGCAAAGCCCGCGATTGGCTGACCTCCCGCCGATCATCGACGACATAAGGCATTGTCCCGAATAGCAAACGCACAAAGCCCCGTGTGCGAACGTTTCGATTTCCATGCCGAAGTCTGCAGCGATTTGCGCCAACTCGGCAATTTCTTCAATCGAAAGCTCGCGAGCAAGGGTAACGCGTTTCGCGCCGAGCCGGGCTGCTGCTTCGATTCCTGCTGCAGAATGGGTGTTCATCTGCGTCGAGATATGCAAGGGAAGTCCGGGAACAGCGCGCCTGATCTCGGCGGCAAGGCCTACATCCTGCACGATGACACCATCTGCTCCGGCATCGTGTACGCCACGCGCAAGATCGATGGCTCGCTGGAATTCGCTTGGAAGTATTTCTATGTTCATCGTGACGTAAATCGACACGCCCCGCAGATGCGCATATTCGCAGACGCCAGGCAACGTCTCGAGTGTGAAGTTGTCCGCATTGCGACGCGCATTGAACTCGTCGAGCCCGAGATACACCGCATCAGCTCCCGCAGAAACCGCAGCATGCAAACATGTTTCGTTCCCAGCAGGTGCCAGCAGTTCAGGCTTTATCGATAAGGCCACCTCAGCGCCCCTTTCTTTATATCTAGGAGCACCAAAGGCAACCCCCTTGTTACCTACGCTCCCCCAGGCCTCCACAAGTGAAAAACCCCTTGAAGTATAATAGATGGGTATGCACTGAAACCGAAACACACGGGAGCACCCACCATGAAAGCACGACGCAAGTTCCGCCAAGCGAAAAGCCACGCCATCCCATGGGTAGCGCTTATCCTCGTCATCGGCTTGGGATTTGTCGCCTATCGCGGAGTTGCAAGCGCAGTCTCTATTTATAACAGTTGGATTGCCGACCTGCCCGCCATCAACAGCGAAGCGTTCAACTACGCTGAGGAATCATACATGTACGCGAGTGACGGAACGACCGTTCTCGCCCATTTCCAACTCGAGAAACGTGACCCGACTACGCTTGACAACGTCAGCGATTACGTGATCAAGGGCACGATCGACGTCGAGGACGTCCGTTATTACGCTCACAATGGAGTGGATCCTCAGGGCATTGCTCGTGCTGTCGTCAGCAATTTGACGGGCAAGCAGCTCGAAGGCGCGTCGACGATCACCCAACAGCTCGTGCGTAACACGACGCTATCGGAAGAAGCAAACGAGATCACTTTCGAGCGTAAAGCGCGCGAAATGGAATTGGCTCTCGAGATGGAGCGCCAGTACTCCAAAGAAGAAATCCTCACCATGTACTTGAACACCATCAATTACGGTGATGGATGCTACGGTATCGGTGCAGCTGCCCAGAATTACTTCCAGGTATCTCCAAAGGATTTGACGCTCGCGCAAGCTGCCGCGCTGGTAGGTATTCCACAATCGCCAACGAGGCTCAACCCCAAAGAGAACCCCGAAGCTTGCAAGGAGCGCCGCAACCACGTGCTTGAACGCATGTATTCAGCAGGTGATATCACCGAAAAAGAGTATGATGCCGCCGTTGCGGAAGATCTGGTGCTGAACCCCGCTCCCGACGAGCCTGCTCAGGGCATTTACGCATATCCCTATTTCACGAGCTATGTCCGCGACGAGCTGATGAAGGAAGACAACATCTACGGCTGCTCATATGCTGACCTGTTCGAAGGCGGTTTGAGAATCTACACGACGCTCGACACGGGCATGCAGACGATTGCCGAAGAATCATGTTGGGAGCAATACGAAGCCATGGAAGACGGGCTTGATTGTGCGCTCGTTGCCATGGACCCGACCAACGGCTACGTCCTGGCCATTGTTGGCGGACGTGACTTCTACGCAGACCAATGGAACATCGCAACGCAAGGTGGACGCCCCGCTGGATCCTCGTTCAAGGTGTTCACACTTGCAGCCGCAATTGAGTCGGGCATCAGCCCGAACACGATGACCGATTGCACCGACCCGCTCATCTTGCCCGACGGTTCCCAGCTCCACAACTTCGATAGCATCAACTATGGAGTGAGATCGCTGGCGAGTGCAACCGCCGTCTCTTCAAACACAGGCTTTTACCGTCTGTCTCAACGCCTTGGTGCGGATAAGACAATCGAGATGGCGCACCGCATGGGCATCGATTCCGAGCTTTCGCCCTACCCCATCATCACGCTGGGCACCGAAAACGTCACGCCCCTCGAGATGGCCGAGGCCTACAGCACGCTCGCGACAAACGGCATCCATCATGAACCGGTGGTCATCACGCGCATCGAGAACAAGAACGGCGATGTGCTCTTCGAATCGCAGGATACAAGTGACGAAGCGCTCGACCCGAAAGTCGCCTCTGCTGTGACCAATGTGTTGCGTGGTGTCTTCGAGCGCGCCGAGGGCACTGCATACGGATCTGGCCCCGCAAACGGCCAGCCCGTTGCCGGCAAGACCGGTACTGGCCAAGAATTCCGCGATCACTGGCTCGTTGGATACTGCCCGCAGCTCACATGCTCGGTATGGATCGGCAGCCGCGACTACTCGTCAACATCGCAGTATCTCAAGGCGAACAACCTGTGGCAGAACTTCATGTCTGCCGCACTTGCTGGAACGCCAATCCAATCGTTCACCGACGCTGGAACTCCGACGTATACCAACCTGTCTGAAACGATGCCCACCCAGCCCCAAACCACCACAACCCAAACCGACACAACTCAGAACGGTACGCAAACAGGAGACAACACTGCAACCGAAACCGCGAATCAAGCAACGGATGTCAATAATGCGACAGAACAGCAAGCCCAAGGATAGTCTGCTCAACTAGGAACTTCAGCAACCGCAAGCAAGAGATGCAAAGCGCCCGAAGGATCATTCCCTTCGGGCGCTTTCTCGTGCTGTGTTTATGTATGCAACAGGAGCTTACGACTTTTGAGCTGCAGCTTCGTCGCCAGCCTCAAGTGCAGCGACGCCATCATCGTAAAGCTTCTGAATCTCAGCTATGCGTTTATCGTATCCCGACCAATCAAAACCGGGGTTGCTTGCGTCCGTGTAAAGTTCGATATACCCATCAAGCGCCTCGCGTAATTTCGAAGTGCCTTCGACATAACTCTCCTGGATATCTGCCATAGCATCGGGCACTTCGATGCTTTCGAGCTTGTCGAGCGTCTTGTATGCGTTGTCTGCCTGGGAGCGCATGTTGACGACATCGCCACGTGAGACAGCGTCGACAAAACCGTCAAGACTGCTATCGAGCTCTTCCATCGTTTGGTTGACTTGCGACATATAAGCACGATTAGCTTGCTGCTCTTCGTTCATCGTTGCCGCCGGACCGCCAAAGCAGCCCGTCATCAAGCATGCTGCAAGCGCAGCGACGCAGGTTGTAGAAGCGATTTTTGCAATAACACCGCTCTTCATGTATTGGACTCCTCGAATCATCGGATGCTGGTTACTATCGATTTTCGCATCAACCTTATCATCGTTTGACGGCGAACAACCGTAAACCATGCGAAAACGCATAGGAATACTCCGTCCTGTTACCTTCTCGCAAGGCAGAGAACATGCATCGTTGTTGCTGGGATTAGGGGGCACTGGCGGAGGCGGCGCTCTTCTTCTCCGCTTCTTCTTTCTTCTTCTTTTCTTCCTCTTCCTTCTTCAGGCGTTCCTGGCGCTCAGCTTCGCTCTCGTAGTAGACATAGGAGCTGTGGATGTGACGATCGGGATCGTCATACGGCATGAAGGCAGGATACTCGGCATAGGGGAAGTCTTCGGGCGTGATTCCGTAATAGTCCATGTAGTTGGTCGTGAACTGCCTGAACACCTCGGCACATGACCCTGTTGGAACCGACGATTGGTTTGTAGGGTCGCCCACCCAGATGAACGCCGACACGTGAGGCGTGATGCCGCCGAACGTGATGTCCATGTAATTCTCGGATGTACCCGTCTTGCCCGCCACCGGCTGGCCATTCCACAAAGCTGCGGCCGTACCCGTTCCGCTCGTCACAACGGTCTCCATGGAATCTGTTACAGCGCGAGTTTGCTCTGTCGTGAGCACTTGCGTTGCGCGTGCTGTGGGATCGGTGTCGTCAACGATAACGTTGCCATGACGGTCTTCGATTGTGGTAATAGCGCATAAATCATGGTGCACACCACCATTGGCAATCGTCGAAAACGCGTTTGCCATTTCAAGCGGTGTGACGTTTTCGACGCCGAGCGTGAGCGTCGAGTAAGCCGATTCTTCGTATAGGGGGCTGGTAATGCCCATTTCATGGGCCGTCTTCGCCACCTCAGAGGGACCTATCGAAGTGATGAGGCGCACAAAGCCTGTGTTGGATGACACGGTTAAAGCGCCCGTCAACGTGCGGGTACCGTAGCTGACATTGTTGATGTTCTGCAGCGTATAGC
Source organism: uncultured Coriobacteriaceae bacterium (assembly GCA_902779135.1). Lineage (GTDB taxonomy): Bacteria > Actinomycetota > Coriobacteriia > Coriobacteriales > Eggerthellaceae > UBA9715. The sequence continues at coordinate 6,031 of CACZAR010000041.1, forward strand.
CATCGACGGTGGCCGGTGACGTGCAATCGACGTAGGTCGTGTTGGGATCTATGCCCATCTTGATGGCCGTAACCAGCGTGAACACCTTGAACACCGAACCGCACGGACGACCACCGCCGCCTTGCCCGGTTGCAAGATTCACTTCGCTGGCATCGTAGTCGGAGCCGCCCACAAGCGCCTTTACATAGCCAGTTTGGGGCTCGACAACCGCCATCGCAACTTCCATGCTGTCGTAAAGCGATGCGCGCTTGTCGGCGCAAGCTTCCTCTGCAAACTCCTGAGCTGCAACATCAAGTGTCGTGTAAACCTTTAGACCACCCTTGAGGATATCGGTCTCGGACAACCCATAGTTGTTGTAGAGCAGGTAGCGCACATAACTCGCGAAATACGGATAAGCGATAAGACCGTCGTCAGAGATGCTCGTGAGATGTAGCTCAATAGGCTCTGCAACGGCCTGTTCGTATTCTTCGTCGGTGATCATGTGCTCGCCAAGCATGCGTGAAAGCACGATATTGCGACGTTCGAAAGCATGATCGGGATATTGAATCGGGTCGTTATAGGTCGGTGACTGTGGGAGACCCGCGATCATCGCTGCTTCTGCAAGCGTCAGATCAGCGGCGCTCTTCGAGAAGTACCTATGCGCAGCAGCCTCGACACCGTATGCGCCAGCACCGAAGTTGACCGTGTTCAAATACATGAGAAGGATTTCGTCCTTCGAGTACATGTCTTCGAGTTGAGTGGCGATATAGGCTTCGCGAACTTTCCTCTTGATCGAAATCTCGTCCATCTCATTTGCAAGAATGGTGTTGCGCACGAACTGCTGCGTGATAGTCGAAGCGCCTTCAAGGCGACCACCTGTGAGGTTGTTGATGAGTGCGCGCATAACGCCATAGTAATCAACACCTGAATGCTCGTAGAAACGCGCGTCTTCGACTGCGATGATGGCATTGATGAGCTTCGGGTCAATCTGACCGATTTCGACCGGCTCACGATACTCGAGCTGCAATCGAGCGATGACCGTCTCGCGGTCAGACGCATAGACATACGTAGGCATGGCAATGTTGAACGCATCGGAGCTCTTGTAGTCGGGAAGGTCTTCGAACCATGAGCTGAGAACCACCCAAGCGCCAATGCCGAGCATGCCGACGAACGCAAGCACGATAGCCAGAATGCTCAGGCCGCCGGCCAGCGACCGCTTCTTATTGACACCTTGTCTTCTCTTGATGGAACGGGAACTCACGTTTGCCTCTCATTAACTGCGTTTAACGCGTTACCTGTCCGCGCATATTGTACATCGCCACAATTCGTACCAAACAAACCGTTGAATAACAACTAGCCGATTTGCTCGAGAAGTCGTTCGTCATCTTCCATCGCTTGCTCAACGAGCGCCATTTGCTCACGAATGGCGGCACGGCCCGTACCGCCCTCGGTCGTGCGCGCGTCGGCAATAACCCGGGAATCGAGCAACTCGATAACATCAGGCTCGAACAAATCGCTCTCGTTCTTGAAATCGTAGAGTGACAGGTCTTCAAATTGGCAACCGCCACGCTGTTCGCACAACAACACGAGATGACCGACAACTTCGTGGGCCCGCCTGAACGGCAAACCTTTTTTGACCAAGTAATCTGCCAAATCAGTTGCGGCCAGGTAGCCCTTGCCAACCTGATGCTCCATCGCCTGTTCGTTCACGGTCATCGTCGAGATCATGCCCGCCATGCAGGTGTAGCAATCTTCGAGTGTACGTGCAGCGTCGATGGCGCCTTCCTTGTCTTCCTGCAAGTCTTTGTTGTAGGCCAGCGGGAGGGCTTTCATCGTCACAAGCAGCGCTACCAAATCGCCGACCACTCGGCCTGTTTTGCCGCGAATGAGCTCTGCAAAATCGGGGTTCTTCTTCTGCGGCATGATTGACGACCCAGTCGAGAACGAGTCGGACAGCGTAATGAATCCGAATTCGGATGTCGACCACAGCACAATCTCTTCTGCCAGTCGCGACAGATGCACGCACGAAACGCTTGCAGCATACGAGAGATCGAGCAAGAAATCGCGATCGGACACTGCATCGAGGGAATTGGGTGTGACCGACGCGAAACCGAGCTCGTCAGCCGTCATGTGGCGGTCGAGCGGGTACGTTGTCCCTGCCAGCGCAGCTGAACCCAACGGATTAACATCTGCTGCGTCACGAGCGGCGGCCAAACGCTTAAAATCGCGGCCAAGCATCCATACGTACGCAAGCAAATGATGCGAAAGGAAAATCGGCTGTGCATGTTGCATATGCGTGTAACCGGGCAGTACGACGTCGAAATGCTTGTTTGCCTGGTCGACGAGAGCGCGGCGTAATTCGAGATTGGCATGCATGAGATCGGTGCAACGTTGCTTGGCGAAAAGGTGCGTGTCAGTGACGACCTGGTCGTTTCGCGAACGACCTGTGTGCAAGCGAGCGCCCGCCTCTCCAATGTCTGCAATGAGGGCTTTCTCGATGGACATATGAATGTCTTCATCGTTGATGTCGAACTCGAACTCGCCCGCTTCGATGCGCTGCTGAATGCGGTCGAGCCCGTCGCGAATCGCCTGGGCATCTTCCTTGCTGATCACGCCTTGCTCGCCGAGCATACGTGCATGTGCTTTCGAACCAGCGATGTCCTGGGCGTACAGCTGCTTGTCAATTGGCAACGATGCGCCGAATCTTTGCGTGAATTCGCTCACGTTTTCGGTGAAACGGCCTGACCACAGTGCCATAAACTCCCTCGTTTCTAACGGCGCGACCCAGGTCGAGCCCGGGTCGCGTCATAATTGGTCTTTTCTTTGCCGCTATTTGTCGGCGTTGAGCTGACGGTTCTGAGCCCACGTCTTTGCAGGCAGAGCAAACAACTCGATGAAGCCAGCAGACGATTCGTGGTTGAAGGTATCGCCCTTGTCGTAGGTGGCCAATGCGTAGTCGTAAACCGAGTAATCGGACTTGCGGCCAACAACCGTGCAGGTGCCCTTGTAGAACTTGACGCGCACCGTACCGGTGACATGCGTCTGCGTTGCCTTGATGAAGCCATCCAGAGCCATCTTCAACGGCGCGAACCACTGGCCATAGTAGACAACTTCAGCCCATTTATGCTCGATGCCGAGCTTGTAGTGCAGCACTTCGCGCTCGAGGCACATATCTTCAAGCGCCTTGTGTGCCGTGATGAGCGTGAGAGCAGCAGGTTGTTCGTAGCATTCGCGGCTCTTAACACCCACAAGACGGTTCTCGATCATGTCGATGCGACCATAGCCGTTGCGACCCGCAATCTCGTTGAGCTTGTAGATGATGTCGATGTAGCTCATCTGCTGACCGTCGAGAGAAACGGGAACGCCTGCCTCAAAGCCGATTTCGACGTATTCGGCTTTGTCGGGAGCGTTCTCGGGAGAATCGGTCATCGTGTAGATATCCTCGGGCGGCTCGTTCCATGGATCTTCGAGCACGCCACACTCGATGGCGCGACCCCACAGGTTGTCGTCGATGGAATACGGCTTTGCATTGGTGACGGGCACGTCGATGCCATGCTGGGCTGCCCACTCGATTTCCTCGGGACGAGTCTTGAACGGCCACTCGCGCACAGGAGCGATGATTTTGATGGACGGATCGAGCAGCCAAACGCTGGTTTCGAAACGAACCTGATCGTTGCCCTTGCCCGTGCAGCCATGCGCGATGTACTTCGCACCATGCTCGTGAGCGATGCGTACGAGATGCTTGGAAATGACCGGGCGCGTAAGGGCGCTGAGCAGCGGGTACTTGTTCTCGTAAAGAGCATTTGCACGGATGGCATCGGTCAGATACTCGTCAACGAGCTCTTCGCGCATGTCAACGACGTATGCTTCGATGGCGCCGGTGCGCAGGGCCTTCTGGCGAACAGCCTCGAGGCCTTCGTGCTCCTGTCCAACTTCACCGACGACGGCAATGACGTCCATGTTGTGCTCGTCCATGAGCCATTTGATGCAAATGGACGTGTCGAGGCCACCCGAATATGCGAGTACGACCTTTTCCCTATCTGCCATGTTTTCCTCCTATTTGATCCAACCGTGCTTTATCACGGCAAAGAGACGTAACCGATATTCTACAGCAGCTCGCTCAATCGCGCGATGAGGGAATCGACATCGCTTTGCGTGCAAACAAGCGGCGGCAGGAAGCGCAGCGTATGCGGACCGGTCGCGTTGAAGACCAGACCCGCTTCCAGACCGGCGAGCACGATGGCGTTCGCGTCGAGACCTTCAGCCAAATCGACAGCCACCATAAGACCCGCCCCGCGGACCTCTATGACCTGCGACAACTCGGCAAGCTGCTCGCGGAAATAGGCGCCCACCTTGGTGACGTTGTCGGCAATGCCCTCGGCTGCAATGGTGTCAAGCACCGTGTTGGCTGCCGTGATAGCCAGGCAGCTGCCGCCGAACGTCGAGCCATGGATACCGGGCTCGAACACTTTCGCCACGCTGGTCCGCGCCGCACATGCACCCATGGGAACGCCTCCAGCGATGCCCTTTGCCATGGTGACGATGTCGGGCATTACATCGAACTGCTGGAACGCGAACGGCGTGCCGCAACGATACATACCGCATTGCACTTCGTCGAACATGAGCACGGCGCCGTATTCCTTGGTCAAACGACGAGCCGCTTTCAGGTACTCTCCAGTGCACGGGTACACGCCACATTCGCCCTGAACGGGTTCGATTAGCATTCCGCATATCTCGCCACCCAGCTCGGCAAACGTCCGCTCGAGCGCTTCGATATCGTTTGCGGGAACGGGAACGTAGAGCTTCTCAGTGGGCAGCGGACTGAACGCCTCCTGCTTCACGGGCTGTGCCGTGGCGGCAAGCGTCTCGCAGGTGCGACCGTGGAAACTACGCTCCAGCGTGATGATCAGCTGCGGGCGCTTCTCAGAACCTGCTGCTTCCTGTTTGCGGCGCGCATACAGGCGCGCCAGCTTGATGGCACATTCGTTGGCCTCGGCACCCGAATTCGCGAAGAACGTCTGCCAATCCTCCGCGTGAGCGCAGGACAAGTTCATCTTCAGCAAGTCGTTAATCTTCTTGGCCAGCTCACCCCTGCCCTCGATGTAGTAGTAATTGCTCACGTGCATGAGCTTGGCAGTCTGATCCTGCAACGCCTTCACAAGCGCCGGATGGCAATGCCCGAGGCTGATAACGCCGATGCCGCTGAGGAAGTCGAGGTATTCCTTGCCCTCGTCGTCCCACAGACGCATGCCCTCGCCCCGCACGAACTCGACCGGCTTGCGGCCGAACGTGTGCATGACATAGGTTTCTTCAAGTTTCTGCTGTTGTTCAAGAGTCATCGCTTGCTCCGATCTATCGCGAGCTAACCAAAGAAGACTATCTCTTCTTGCTAGCTTTACTTGTTTTCCAGAAGCTTAGAGGCAAAGTTGCCAATGGGGCCACGCGAAGCATTTGTGGCATCTTCGCTGTCGGCGTAGACAGCAGTGCCAACACCGGACAAAGTGAGCATTTCGAGCAGAATCGCATGCGGTATGGTGCCGTTTACGATGTATGCGCTCGGCACTCCCCCTTCAAGTGCAGCCACGCACGAACGCAACTTGGGAATCATTCCCGACGACAACGTGCCGCTGTCGATGAGGTCGCGCGCCTCTTCAAGCGAAAGCTGGGAAACGAGCGTGTCCTTGTCGTCGAAATCGAGATACAACCCATCCACATCGGTGAGGAACAGAATCTTCGCCGCGCCGGTGGCTGCAGCAATTTGGCCCGCCATGACATCGGCGTTCACGTTGCAGTAGCCGCCGTCGTTGCCAATGGCAATCGACGCGATGACGGGTATGTAGTCGGCATCGATGAGATCTTGCAGGAAAGCGCCGTTGATGCGCTTGATATTGCCGACGCGACCCAGTTCTTCCGACACTGGTTCGGCAATGACCGTGCCCCCATCGACGCCGTTGACACCGACAGCGATGTTGCCGTGCTCGTTGAGCGCGCGCACGAGTTCCTGATTGACCTTACCGGCCAAGATGGTGCGCACGATATCCATGCCCTCTTCGGTGGTGACGCGCTGACCGTCTTTGAATTCGACCGGAATACCGGCATCTTCCATGGCTTTCGATATATCCTTGCCGCCTCCATGAATGATGACGGGGTTCACGCCGACCGTCTTGAGAAGCACGATATCGCTCATGACATCTGCGCGAAGCTTGGGATCGACCATTGCTGCTCCGCCGTATTTGATGACAATCGTCTTTCCTGTGATGTTCTTGATCCACGGCAGCGCTTCGGCAATAAGCTGTGCGGATTCCTTATCGGTGACGCCGTTGGGGCGTGTGTCTTTCGAGAGTTTCATGTGCGGTAATCTCCGTTAATCGTTACGTAGTCGTACGAGAAATCGCACGTCCACATGGTGGTTGATGCCGTGCCTGCGCCCAGATCGATATCGATCTCGATTTCTGGGCGCTCGAATCGTCGCAGAGCCTCTTCCTC
>CACZAR010000042.1 GCA_902779135.1 uncultured Coriobacteriaceae bacterium
CAAGGGCGTTCTTGCCGGCAGAGAACAGGCTCTCGGCAGCGCTCGAGAGCTCATCGCAGTTCCAAGTACCGTCCCACTGCGCAGAAGCGTAACTGACCGAATCGGCATCGAACATGCCCATGACCTCGGTCATGCCGGCAAACGCGCTGGCGTCGTCTTCGGCTGCAAAGTATACGAACGTCTCGTTCTCAAGGCCTTGCAAGGTTGAAACGTCCCACTGTCCGTCGACGAACATGCATGCCGCGTACAGGTCGGGATACTCGGATGCCAAGATGAGCGTTGTCATGCAGCCCATCGATTGACCGGTGCCGTAGATGCGGTTGGTGTCGACCGCGTAGGTGTCGGAAACAGAGTTGATCAGGCGCGCAGTCAGCTCGACGTATTCGGTGGTCGTGTAGGCGCCGTGGTCGTCTAGGATTGTCTCAGGGTAAGTCGGGACGCAGACGATGCACGGGTTGGAGGCTTGCCATTCGTCGGACGCCCATACGAGCGCGCCGAGTCCTTGGGTGAGCGAGCGTTCGGCATCGGAACCCGCGCAGCTCGAGTCGGCGATGAACACGACCATGGGGTAACTCTGCGAAGCGTCGTAGCCTTCGGGGAGGAACAGGTTGTAGGTTACCGACAAACCTGTGTCGGGATCAGTGTAAGTTTCTTGCGTGAACTTGGGCGCGATGTCGCTCACCAAGGCTGATTCGTCTTGTGCGAGCGTGTTGGCAACTGCGCCGAACGTTGGCGTGGTTGCTGCTGATGTGCTTGCCGAAGATGCGCTGGTTTCTGTTGATGCTGCTGATGCGGTCGAGGTTGCTGCGGCTGAAATGGCACTTGATGTCTCAGATGTTGTGGCTGAGGCGCTGTTTGACTGCGCCCCACATGCAGTAAGTGCAAGCGCCGTTGCCGCGGCGCAGGCGACGAGCGCAAACTTCTTCCCGACGTTGGATGTCATGAGGTCCTCTCTTTCGGTGGGGTGTTTTGTATCGCGGACCTCCATCCGCACATCATGCTCAGTGTGCATGCAGCATACCTTCCAATTCTTAAAGACTTCTGAAAGGAGCTGTCACGGCTTTATTGGGCACAGGTAAGCATTGCGAGGCTTCACTCAGCTTGTGGCGGGTGCCTTCAATAGCGTTTGCGCATGTATAATCGTATAGCAACAAAGGAATATCACTAACTAGCGTTGAAAGCGGCATCGAAGCTTTCAACGCAGAACGAAAAGGCGCGCAAGGCAACGCAGCTCATCAGGGCGTTCAGCGCGCCTCAAGCATGTAAGGTGGCGCATCATGCGGCTTGTAAAGCAGAGAACGAAACAGGAAACGGTTTACTCGAGGTTGTCCGACATACCACGCGGAAGCGCTTCGAACCAAATTGTCGATGGCTGCCTCGTGCTCGAGGGCGGCGCGTTCCGCGGGCTTTACACGCAGGGTTTCCTCGACGCCATGATGCAGAACGACTTGAACATGAGCAGCGTCATCGGCGTTTCGGCCGGGGCGCTCGGCGGGATGAACTACGTTTCCGGACAGATTGGGCGTTCGGCGCGCATCAACTTGGGACATCGTCATGATGGCAGGTACGTCGGGGCGAAAGCAGCCTTGCACAGCCGCAGCCTGCTGGACATCAGCTTCCTGGTGGAGGAGCGCGGCATTCTGGAGCCTTTCGACGAAACGCGCTTCTTCCAGCCCGAGCGGACGTTCGTCGCGGTGGCGACGAACTGCCTGACCGGCGAGCCCGAGTACTTCGAGAAGGGGAAGTGTCCCGACATCGTGCGCGCCGTGCGTGCTTCGGCAACTATGCCCTACATTTCTCCAATGGTGAAGATCGGCGGCGTGCCGTATCTCGACGGCGGTTGCGCTTGCAAGATCCCCTACGTGTGGGCGCTCGCGCGCGGCTACGAGAAGATCATCGTCATCCGCACCAGGGACAAGGACTTCCGCAAGGAGGACAGGTTACACGGGGCTGCTTCGACGGTGTACCGCAAGCATCCCGAGTTCGCCCGTCGGCTTGCAAGGAGCAACATCGACTACAACCACCAGTGCGATGAGATCGAATGGCTGCATTCCGAGGGTAGGCTCTTGCGCATGGCCCCGTCCGAGCCGGTCGACGTGGCACGGCTCGAAGGCGACATGGAGAAGCTCGGCGACCTCTACTGGCTCGGCTGGAACGACTGCAACGAGCGCCTCGACGAGATGAAGGCGTACCTGCTCGGCTCATAGCGGTTCGGACAGGTGTTGGGCGAAATGCCGCCCGGGTTTTACGCAGAGCGTGACGAATGCAGCGCATTCTCTAGCGCGTTAACGCTCCAGTGCGGTCCGCTGCCGGGGTTAGATTTGAAATACCAAAACCATATTCGCTACAATTTGCGTACAATACGAGAAACTGCGGCGTAGGCTAAGAGAAAGCGAGCGCAAAATGGAGCCCGAGATCGTAGACGACTGTCCTTGCATCGACCCATGTCCTGCGGATGCGATGTTTCGTCATCTCGGCGGCAAGTGGAAGTTCAAGTTGCTCTGCACCCTGCACTACAACAAGACCTTGCGCTACAGCGACATGAAGCGCATGGTGACCGGCATAAGTCCCACCATGTTGGCGAGCTCGCTTCGCGAGCTAGAAGAGAGCGGCCTCGTATCGCGCACCATTCACGACACCATGCCCGTCCGCGTGGACTATTCGATAACCGAAGCCGGCGAGAGCCTCGTGCCCATTCTGGACGAATTCCGCGATTGGATGGTCGCCTACGAGCCGCACCTCTACTACAAGCGCTAAGCGTCGACGCTTGGCGTAATAATCGGTTTCAACTAAACAAAGCTCCGGGGCAAGGTACGAAACCGGCCTGAGGCCGGCGTGCCGCGGTTTAACACTAAACCAGCCTGAATCGGCGGGTACTAGAACCCTGAGTGACTTCTGCCCGTATGACCTGCTACGGAATATCGTACCAGGTCCAGTAATTCTGCGTTCTTGTCAGCTCTCCTGGTTTCCGTCACCATCATTAGTACGGAAAATGTATCGGATACATAAGAGGGAGGTTATACATGTCAAAGACCGACTTGTCGAGGCGTACGTTCCTGAAGGCGACGGGAGCGCTCGGCACTGCGGCAGCAGCTGGAGCGGGCGTTTCCTTTGCCGGATCGCTTGCTTCCGGATCAGCTGAGCTTGCGCATGCAGATCAGGAGGAGCGTATCGTCTGGTCGCATTGCCACGTGAACTGCGGCGGCGCATGCGTGCTGCGCTTCCACATGCAAGGCGATGAAATCAAGTACGTCGAGACCGACAACACCGGCAGTGCCGAGTTCGGCGACATCCAGATGAGGGCTTGCTTGCGCGGGCGCTCCATCAGGAGGTGGATTGACCACCCCGACCGCCTGAACTACCCGCTGAAGCGCCGAGAGGGCACCAAACGCGGCGAGGGAGTTTACGACCAGATTACCTGGGATGAGGCGCTCGATACCATCGCAAGCGAGTTTACGCGCATCAAGGAAACCTACGGAAATGAGTCCATCTTCATCCAGGAATGCTCGGGCGTCGAGCAGAACATCATGATGAACAGCCCCTTCTTCCGCCTCTTCAACTTGCTGGGCGGCGAAGTGACGCGCTACGGCAACTATTCGAATGCTGCCATCAACTTCGGGTCCAACCCGTTCACCTACGGCGACGGATGGGGCCGCCGCTCGTTCAAATCGCTTCAAAAAGGCCAGCTGGTCGTGTTGTTCGGCGACTCGGTCATGGACATGCGCATGGGTGGCGACGGTGCCGGCTACGACCTGAACGTTGCCATGGAGAAGCAGGGTGTGCGCGTCATCATGATAGACCCGCGTCGCAACGAGGTTGCCACCAACAAGGGCGCCGAGTGGATTCCCATCCGCCCGGGCACCGATGCCGCGCTCGTAGCCGGCATCGCCCACGAGCTCGAAACGCTCGGCCTCACTGACCACGATTTTCTGAAGAAGTACTGCGTCGGTTACAGCGAAGACACGCTTCCCGAGGGAGCGCCGAAGAACTCGTCGTACTACGCCTATATCATGGGCACGGGTTACGACAAGGTCGAGAAGACGCCTGCTTGGGCAGCCGAGATCACCGGTATCCCCGAGGCGCGTATCAAGCAGCTCGCCAAGGAGATCGGCGAGGCCAAGCCGTTGTTCGTCGCCCAGGGCTGGGGCATGCAACGCCATGCCAACGGCGATTTCGCGGCCCGCGCCGTCATGCTGCTGCCGCAGTTGGTCGGCCAGGTGGGAAAGCCCGGAACCAACGCTGGTACGCACGAGGGCAATACGGGATTCCCCCTGCCTACGCTTCCTACCGGCGACAATCCCATTGCCGAGAAGTTCCCCAACTACCTGTGGCCCGAAGCCATCAAGGACGGCCCGTCGCTCACGGCCAAGAACGCCGGCATCAAGGGTGCCGATGCGCTGAAGACGAGCATCAAGATGCTCGTGAACTACGGCAACAATATGCCCGCCGGCCAGAATGGCGACATCAACTTCACCACCGACATTCTGCGCGACGAGTCGCTGTGCGAGTTCATCTTGTGCTACGACGTGTTCATGACGCCTTCGGCCAAGTTCGCCGACATCATCCTGCCCGACCTGACTCCGCAGGAGACCTATTCGCTTTCTGCTGCCGGCGAGATGAACGACAGTCTGGGCATCTGGTTCGGGCAGCCCATTCGCGAGCCGATGTACGAGCGTCGCGAGGTCTACGAGGTGTGCGGCGAGCTGGCGAAGCGCCTCGGCGTCTACGACGAGTACTCCGAGGGCGGGCTGACTCGCGAGGACTGGTGCCGCAAGCTCTACGACGAGCTGCGCGAGGAAGTCGACGGCTTACCCACGTACGACGAGGGCGTGGCCATGGGCATGTACAAGCGCACGGTCGAGATCGACACCAGCGTGGACCCCTTCATCCAAGACCCAGAAAACAACCCGCTTGAAACAGAGACCGGCAAGATCCAGGTGTACTCACCCGAGCTTGCCAAGCTTGCCGATGAGTGGGAGCTGCCCGAGGGCGATTCCATCGTCCCCATCCCCGCCTACGTGCCCGGTTTCGAAGGCGCTGGCAGTCAGACCGACAAACGTCCGCTGCAGCTGTTCTCGTTCCACTATCGTGCGCACACCCATTCGACCTACGCGAACAACGAGGTCATCCAGAAGAGCGCGTCACATCAGCTGTGGATTAACCCCGCCGATGCGGAGTCGCGCGGCATCGCGGACGGCGACACGGTCAGCGTGGTTACCGACCGCGGCGAAGTGCATATCCTGGCTAAAGTGACGAACCGCATCGTGCCGGGTGCCGTGGCGCTGCCCGAAGGCGGTTGGTATGACCCGACAGCCGACGGCGTTGACAAGGGCGGATGCATCAACACGCTGGTGAGCCGCCGCATCAATCCGATCTCGAAGGGCACCGGCCAGCAGAGCAGCATCTGCGAAGTGACGAAAGTGGGTGCATAAGCCATGACTCAATACGGATTCTTCTTCGACGCGACGCGCTGCACGGGTTGCAAGACGTGCGAGCTCTCGTGCAAGGACTACAAGAACCTTCCGGTCGATTTCTCGTTCCGCCATGTGTACGAGGTCGAGGGCGGCGGTTGGCAGAAAGACGACGCTGGCTTCTGGACGACCGATTCTTACACGTACTATCTGTCGATGTCGTGCAATCATTGCGATGACCCGGCCTGCACGAAGGCATGCCCGACGGGCGCCATGCACAAGGACGACAATGGAATTGTCTCGGTAGACGAGACGAAATGCATCGGCTGCGGTTATTGCGCGATGGCGTGCCCCTACGACGCGCCGACGGTTTCGAAGGAAATTGGGCACAGCGCCAAGTGCAACGGGTGTGCCGAGCGAATCGCCGAGGGCATGCTGCCCATATGCGTGGAGGCTTGCTCGGGTCGCGCTCTGTTCTTCGGGCCGCTCGAGGAGCTGCCCAACACCGACGAGCGTGCCGAAGTGGCGCCCTTGCCGCCTGCAAGCCTGACCGGCCCCAACCTATACCTGAAGGAATGCGCGGCTATGCAGGAGAAGGCCGACGCTGCTGCGAAGATCTCGAATATCCTGGAGGTGATGTAGCATGGCTGCTGCGTTCCACGAACTGCCCCTCGCCTTGTTCACGACGTTGGCTTCGATCGGCGCGGGTGCATTCATCACGTTAACCGTGGCGTTCTTCACGACGAAGTTCGACGATGAGGTCTTGGCGCGAATCGACAAGCTCGCGCTCGTGCCAGCCATCTTCGTCATTGTCGGTTTCATCGCGGCCTTCTTCCATCTTGCGAATCCGATGGCTGCGTTCGGTGTGTTTGGCGGTCTTGGCCGCTCGCCAATGTCGAACGAGCTTGCCGTTGCGGTGCTGTTCGCAGTTGTGATGGCGGTGTATGTGATCATGGGGCTCGCCGGCAAGCTCGGCGGAGCGCGCAAGGGGCTCGTCGCGGCTTGCGCCGTTCTGGCGATACTGTTCGCCGTGTTCATGGGCCTTGCTTACAACCTGCCTACCGTCCCCACGTGGTCGACGCCTTACCCGGTTGTCCAGATGCTGGGGTACGCCCTGCTCGGCGGTGCTGCGCTCGGCGCATGCGTCCTAGCTTTCGCCGGCGTGCTCGACGATGCGCTGCAGGGTTCGTTCAAGGCCGTACTCATCGTTTTGGCCGTGTGCGGTGCGGTGATCTCCATCGCTGGCCTGGTGCTCATGCATTCCGGGGCAGCAGGTGTTTCCAACCTGATCGTGAACGGAACGACCCTTGCCGCAGGTGCTCAAGGCGCACTGTTCGCTGCCGTCGCCTGCCTCGTCTTGTCGTGCGCTTGCACTGTAGCTGCAGCCATGGGCAAAGGTGGCAAGGCGGCGTGCGCACTGGCTGTCGTCCTGGCGCTCGCAGGCGTGTTCGCCGGTCGCCTCGTCTTCTACGCGCTGCAGATTTCGGTTGGCATATCGTTCTAATGCAGCTGTAGGCGTGTAGCGCTCGCTAACATGTGTCACATGACGAATCGCCCCCTTTCTTCTGTTGCGAAGAAAGGGGGCTTCTTCATGGTTGGAAATGCGCCTGCAACGCATGCGGCGTAGCATCGAAGCTGTGTATGGCCTGTAGGGGGGATGCGCTTGGCAGCGTTCGCGTCCTCTCTGACAAGAGACGACTATGCTCAGGACGATTGCCCGTAGGCCTTGCGAAGCGTAGCGGGCATGCAGGCGAACATCTGGCGCGCGAGCTGCTCAGGCGTCGCGTCGATTTCACCGTTTAGCCAGTCGACCAGGCATCCCACATTGGCATGCGCGAAATGTCGCGCCTCGAACGCATAGGGGAGGGCGAGTGACGGTACTCCCAGATGCCGTTTGAGAGCAGCTTCGTTTGCCTCGATGCTGAACTGCAGCAGATAGCGGTAGATGGAGTTTTGCGAGTCCTCGCTGAATGCGCGGCGGTAGAAGCTGCGTCGTCCCCAGAGCCGATGGTGGGCTTGCGCATAGAGCTCGACCGAGTAGGGTTCACCCGCCTCTTCTGCTTGGCTGTAGTCGCGCTCGAACATCCACGCTACCAGGTCGTACTTGTCCTTGAAGTGGTAGTAGAACACGCGACGTTCCACACCGCAGCGTGCGCAGAGGTCGGCCACGCGCACTTTCGAGAGCGGCATTTGCTCCATCATGTTTTCGAGCGCGTCGGCGAACATGCCTTTCGTGTCGCGCATCGTGCGCATACATCCTCCTTTTGACACACTGGTACCCGGTACCTATGTGTCATCGTATTTGCTAAATTAATAATACCGTACATAATAGAGAAATGTACGGATAACTAATGGGTACACAGCGCTATCCTTCAGTCGAGAAAACACGACGAGAAGGAGACGACACCATGCATTTCACCGAACCTGTTTACCGCAATCCCTATTGGCCCACGTGGCCGCTGCTCGAGATCACGCGCGGCTGCACGCACAACAAGTGCAAGTTCTGCACGATGTACAAGGGCGTGCGCTTCGGCGTGCCCGACATGGAAACCATCGAGGCCGACCTGCGAGAGCTTGCCGCGACCGACCCGCACGCGCGCACCATTCAGCTGCTTTCCGCCAACCCGCTCGCGCTGCCGTACGACAGGCTTGCTCCCATCCTGGAGAAGATCAACGAGTACCTGCCCGAGATCGAGTACATCTATGGCGCGGGGCGCGTGACCGACTTCCGCAACAAGACCGTCGAGCAGCTGCGCGCGCTGAGGGACCTCGGCATGCGCGAGATCAGGCTCGAGCGCATCAACAAGGGCTACCATGCCGCCGACATCCTGGAGCAGTGCGCCAAGCTGGACGAGGCGGGGGTTCGCTACTGGCACACGTTCCTGAACGGCGTGGCCGGCACATCGCACAGCCGCGAGCACACCATCAACTCCGCGAAGGTGTTCAGCCAGACGAACCCCATGGTCGTGGGCACGGGTGGGCTCACGCTGTTCCCGGGCACGCCGCTGCTCGAGGAGGCGCAACGCGGCGAATTCGACCCACTCGACGAGCGCGGCCTGCTCGAGGAAGTTCTGCTGTTTGTTGAGAACCTGGAGTGCGACTGTTCGTTCATAACGCACCACACCGTCGGCGGCGCGAATCTGACCGGCCCCGACTTCCTCGGCCGCAAGGAGCGCATCGTGGCCGCTCTGCGCGACGAGATCGACCACGGCGACATGGAGCGCATGGCACGCCGCCGCGCGATGAAGACGACGCTGTAAGAATCGTGGCAATGATGCTGATGGGCTACCTAGGGGAGAACGCCCAGCCATCGAACTGGCACTTCAAGCGCAAATCCTCCGAGGAGCTCTACCGCTTCCTGTAGGGATGGCTGGAGCGTACCCCCTGCTCTGTCTATAAGCCTGGATGCCGATTGAGTGTCATATGACCTGTTTGGGCTGCAAAAAACAATACATATAGGCGTGAACGTAGGGCAGGGGTTCGTTCGTGCAGGCCAATACCAGGCTAGTTTAGGATTCTCGGCGAAGCTGGCCGATGGCCGCATGACCTATCCGTAATCCAAGAGGTTAGTTTTTGAAATATCGTTGTTGAAATGTCATAAAAATGAGATTTTACAATTATTTGGACGCCATACGCTAAGCCGGGTTTTCATCGAGCTGGGAAAACATGTAACAGCGTCGTTTGTGACATCCCGAAATACCTCGAAAATGTGAGTCAAAATTGTAAAAATCAGATTTTGTGACACATAACGGAGAAGAGGAGGAACAGCATAGATAAAGAGGTCATCATCTCGGCGTTCGATCGTGAGGCCATCGTCGCCGTCGCAGAACACGCAGGTCGAATGTTTGGCCGTCATGAGGCCTTCTGCCAAAGATGCCGGAATGCGGAAGCTACCGAAATCTGAACATTCGGCGCGCGTTTGCTCACTTCCATGGAATGCAGCAATGATAGGGCGCAACAAGGACAGGGTGCGACAAGGAAGCTTCCTGTCGCGCGTGGTTAAGCTGCAAGGAATCTCGGGGGGTTGTTGACATCGCCCAACGGCGGCCCTATACCGTATCAGGTTCATTCAAGGGTCAGTTACGATGGAGGCACGCGAGGATGTCTGCGGTTCTGGAAGCGGTAATGTTGGTTTGTTTCGGCCTGTCTTGGCCGATAAACGCGCTGAAAGCATGGAAGTCGCGAACGGCAGTCGGCACCTCGTGGACATTTCTTGCCCTCATCACGTTTGGCTACCTTGCAGGCATAGCCGCCAAGTTCGCAGGCGGGACGATCAACTGGGTGCTTGCGGTGTACTTCATCAATCTCGTTGCGCTGATCGTCAATTGGGCGGTATTCTTCCGCAACAGGTCGCTCGATTTCAAGCGTAGAGCAAAGTAGAGTGGAGCCAATCGGGCGTAAGTTCGTACGCGATTGCCTTCAACCATTCGGGGCCTTCCCAAACGATTGGAGGCTCCCTTAGTATTTCCAGAAGGCGTTTGATTGTTCGCTCGAACGGTTTCGCATCACGTTTCTACAACAATCCGCGCAGGTAGGCGATGATGTCATCGGATTCGTACATCGCTTTTCCGTCGATGATCAGGCAAGGCGACTGCACCTTGCCTCCGATAGCGCGCAAGTCGCTGGCATTCGTCCCCTCGGTCACGCTGCGGTGTTCGAGCTCGATGCCCGCTTGGTCGAGGAAGCGGTCGACTTTCATGCAGTAGGGGCATCCGGGCTTCACGTACAGGTACATGTTGTCAAACGTCGTCATTGAGCATCCTTCCAGTCGGCTGCCATGTATGTCTATTTCAGTGTACCAAGTTGTTTAGATGCGAACTTGCGAGCCTCCAAACGGTTGGTTGCGATTATCGCTCGCTCCTGAGCGTACAATGTCAGAAGAATTATTTCGAAATGTCGTGAACAGGGGACGGAGGAATGCTCGCGCAGGCGAGAATGGGCGTGCGCCAGACGGATGGGCGCGTGTCAGACTTCGGTGCGTGAACGCTCCTCCGTTCTTTGGTCGCGCTAGGAGAGAGGGAAACCCATGAGCAAGATAGTCGTAATCAAAGGCAGCGCCCGCAAAGGCGGTAACAGCAACTCGATGGCCGACGCGTTCATCGAGGCGGCGAAGGGCCTTGGCCATGAAATCGTGGAATGCAACGCCACGAAGATGAACCTGAACGGTTGCCATGGCTGCATGACCTGTTTCAAGTCGGGCAAGGCGTGTACGCATGACGACGACTTCAACACTATCGCCGATGACCTGCTCGAAGCCGACGGCTGGGTGTTCTCGTTTCCGATTTACTGGTACACGATGCCTGGTCAGACGAAGTGCATCCTGGATAACATCTTCTCGTTCGCTGTTGGCGGCAAGAGCTGCAAGGGCAAGAAGGTTGCGCTCATCTCGTGCTGCGAGGAAAACGACATGACCGTGTTCGACCATGCGGTCGGTCCGTTCGAGCGTGGTGGCGCGCTCATGGGTTGGGAGTTCGTGGGAAACGTGCTTGTGCCTGGTGTTGGCAAGGTTGGCGAAATCGCGAACACCGACGGTTGCGACCGTGCGGCCGAGCTGGCGAAGCAGTTCTAGCCAGACCGAACTCGTTCCATCTACCGTCCCTTGTTCACGCTGAATTGCTTAGGGGTGAGATGTCATGATACTCGCTGCATTTGAGAAGATGCTCGGTTGGCCGCCGCCCGCATGGGTGCGCAAGGTTGAGGTCGCTGCCATCCTGGGGGTTTTTGCAAAGGCCTTTGATGTCGATCCGCCTGCGTTGGAGGACCGACCGGTCGAGGAGTGCCTTCCCGTTTTCCGAGAATTCGCAGCTGCTTGCATGGAGGCTGCGCTCGCGGACGAACAGGTTGCCGCCATGTATCGCGCCCGTCTCCGCGAAGGTGGGTTTAGGATCGGTTCGCAACTGCGCTCCACGTTGAACGTGCGGGCTTCAAGCTCGTTCGCTTTCGCGCAGTTTCTCTACCGTGGTATTGGCATCGAGCTGACGGCCGACGAATCAGGAGGCCTGAAGTTCGGCCCTTGCTTTTTCTCGGAGCGCTATACGCCGGAAGACTGTTGGTTCATGTCGGCGTTCGACGAGGGGTTCTTGTGCGGCATCATGGGTATCGAAGGCTCGTTGTGCTTCAATTACCGCCTGACCGAAGGCGCAGCCTGTTGTCGCGCCGAGCTGAAATAAAGCGGGAGCGAGTCGGGGGCTAGGGCGCAGACTCGAGCTTGTTCCCGCGATCGATGGGCAATCTCCCTGACACAGATTGTCCCCTGTTCACTAGGGCTCGAGGGCGGTCACGCACTCGCGGAGCTGCGAGATGATCTCGATGTTCTGCGGGCACACGTCCTCGCAGCGGCCGCAAGCGATGCAGGCGCTCGCGAAGTTGCCGGCGTCGATTGCCGCGCGGTAATCGGCACGCGCCTCCTCGAGCTGGCCGCCCACAAGCTGCTTGTTCATGGCTGCGAACACATCGGGGATCAGGATGTGGCGCGGGCATCCGTCTACGCAATAGCGACACGCCGTGCAGGGAATGTTGCGTGCGTTTCCCAAGATCTCGCGTGCTTGCTGGATTACGGCCATCTCCCGCTCGTCGAGCGGTTTGAAATCGCGCATGTACGAGAGGTTGTCGACCATCTGCTCGACGTTCGACATGCCTGAGAGCACCGCCATGATTCCATCGAGCCCGGCGGCAAACCTGATAGCCCACGATGCATACGACGCACCTGGAGCCGCCTCGTCCATGAGCTTGCGGATCTCGGGCGCAGGCTTGGCGAGCGCGCCGCCCTTCACGGGCTCCATGATCACGATGGGCTTGCCATGGGCGCGCGCCACCTCGTAGTTCGCGCGCGACGTGATGCGGTCGTTTTCCCAATCGGCATAGTTGATCTGCAGCTGCACGAAATCGACGTCGGGATGGGCTTTCAGCACCTCTTCGAGCAGCGCAGGTCCCGCATGGAACGAGAACCCGAAATTGCGCACCTTGCCTTGGCGCTTCAGGTCGCGGACGTAATCCCACAGCCCCATGCTCTCGTAGTTCTTGTACGTGCCGTTTGTCAGGTTGTGCAGCAGATAGTTGTCGACATAGCTCACGCCGAGGCTGCGGCAGCTCGTGTCGAACTGCCTGCGCGCCAGCTTGGCCGTGGGCGCAATCATCGTGTTGAGTTTCGTGGCGATGGTGAAGGAATCGCGTGGATGGCGGTTCACGAGCGCTTTACGCGTGGCGGCTTCCGAGCCAGGGTACACGCGC
The DNA here is from genome assembly GCA_902779135.1 of uncultured Coriobacteriaceae bacterium. Lineage (GTDB taxonomy): Bacteria > Actinomycetota > Coriobacteriia > Coriobacteriales > Eggerthellaceae > UBA9715. Next base: position 12,642 of record CACZAR010000042.1, read on the forward strand.
GCTGTGTCGAAGTACGTGAACCCTGCATCAAGGAACAAGTCGACCATCTGCGCGACCTGGTCGACGTCGATCTTGACCCCGCGGCGCGGAAGCCGCATCAGGCCGAACCCAAGATTGCCCTCGTTTGCTGCCATGCCCACTCCCTCCTCCAACGCTATGCTCTTGTTGCTTGCCGGTCTCGCGGCTGGCTATCTTTACAATTCGCCGGCTTCAAGTGCCTCTTCGAAACGTGCGAAGTCGGCTTCGTTCTGGTCGGCGTACGCGCGGGCGAACTTGCCAATGGCCTTGACGAAATCGGTTCCGTCGCCGAGGTAACCCGCGATTTTGAAACGATCGCCTGAGCGTGCATGGGCATGCGCAAGCGTCCATCCGCATTGCTCGGCAAGCACGGCCAGGCCTTCGGCGTCGATGACCGTCAGATCGAGCGAACCCTTCCCGTCCCAGAGCTGGCGGACGTAGTAGTCCTTGGGCAGGCCGTCTTCGCCGATAAGCCTGCACCAACCGAGCAGCATGTCGCTTGCTGATTGAATTGCCCGCTGCCCCACGACGACGCGTTGGCCATGCTGTTCGAACTCGCTTTTGCCGCAGAACCTCTCGAGCACCGACTCCTGCGCTTCCTTGATCTGGAGCACGAGCGGGTCTTCGCGCCCGGCGCCTTCCATGACCACGATGAACGCACGCGTGCCCACGCTGCCGACGCCCACGACCTTCATGGCCATGTCGACGCCGTGATACTGCTCGATGAGGTGGCGCTTGTCGGGGGTGAGCGTCATGCAGTAGTTGGCGAGCACGAGGCGGACGATGCGCTCCATGCCGATCGAGTCGATCAAATCCGCAGCTGCTATGCGTTCAGCCTCGTCGCGCATCGGGATGATGATCGGCGGATCGCTCACGATGCGAAGCTTTCCGTCGACCACTTCGGTGAGCTTGCCAACTGCGCGTGTGCTGTCTTTGCTCTTTGCCTTGTCGAGTGCTTTTTGCAGCTGCTTGCGTTGTTTCTTTGTTGCAAGGTTCGGGAACTTCGCAATGAATTCCTCGACGTCGAGGTGTGCATACCACACGTCCATCGTGCCCATGCTGGCGAACTTCGCCATGCCGTCGCAATAGCCGCGCACGCATGCGCGTACGGCTGTCTTTCGCTCGGCTTTAGAGAAGCCTCGGTCGCGGCCGCAGATCTCGACGCTAGCTGCAAGCCGTTTCACGTCCCATTCCCAAGGACCGGGTGCCGTCTCGTCGAAGTCGTTGATGTCGAAGACGGTGCGTCGTTCGGGGCTGTTGAACAGGCCGAAGTTGCTGATATGGGCATCGCCACACGCTTGCACGACAATTCCAGTTGACGGGGTGTGAGAAAGGTCGCTTGCCATGATGAGCGCGCCGCCCCGGTAGAACGTAAAGGCCGAGACCGACATGCGCTCGTAGCGCACGGGCAGCAGAGCCTGCACGCGCGAGGTTCCCTGTTCTTTCAACAACGCGACCGGATCAGGCCGGTCTGCTAGAGCCTCCCAGGTGGCGTGGGCCTTGTGCGGCACTTTCTCGCGCAGGGCTTCACCAGCCGCACGGCGTTCGTCAGGCGTGCGCTCGTCGGGTGTCATCAGGGCTTCTTTTGCAAGATTGCGTGCGTTTGCTCTTATCGTGCGTGGATCTAGGCGCATATCAAGCTTCTATTCGCTGCGTTCTATTCTGAGGGCCAGTTGATCAGGCGTTCGCGGCACTCGGCCATCTTGGCACGCTCTTCGTCGGAAAGGGTGGGGAACTGCGGGTCGCAATCCTCGAGCACCTTGACGACCGCCTCGCTCACGAGCCAACGCGCGTACCATTTCTGGTCGGCGGGAATCACGTACCACGGTGCGTGCTTCGAGGAGGTGCCGGCGATGCATTTCTCGAACGCGTCCATGTACTGCGGCCAGAGCTCGCGTTCGGCAAGGTCACTCGACGAGAACTTCCAGTTCTTCGCCGGCTCGTCGATGCGCGCCAAAAGTCGGTCGCGCTGTTCGTCGAGGCCTACGTGCAGGAAGATCTTGAGCAGGCGGTACCCGTTCTCGTAGAGGAACTCTTCGAATTCGCGAATTTGACGGTAGCGTGCATCGAAGAACTCGTCATCGGAGCCTTCGAAGAACCGGTCGGGCATCGCGTAGGTCTCGCGCAGGTTCCTCACGCGCACGACCAGCACGTCCTCGTAGTACGAGCGGTTGAAGATTGCGATGTTGCCGCGCTCCGGCAGGTTCTTGATGGCGCGCCACAGGTAGTCGTGGGCGAGCTCTTCCTTTGAGGGCGTCTTGAAGCTGTAGACCGAGCAGCCTTGCGGGTTCACGCCGCTCATGACGTGCTTGATCGTGGAGTCCTTGCCAGCGGCGTCCATCGCTTGGAGCATGATGACCACGCCCTCGCGCCCGTCGGCGTAGAGCTTTTCCTGCAATTCGGCCATGCGAGCCGTGTTTGCGGCGGTGAGCTCGGCGTATTCCGGCTTGAGCTTCTTGCTCATTTTCGCCGAGGTGGGGTACTTGGAGAGGTCGAACTTTTTGGATCCATCGTAGCGGCAATCGTCGAGCTTCATAGGGTCCTCCTTGGTTGTAAGCGACATTCACACTGCTTGAGTGTAGTGTACACGAGTGAGTCGGTGCGCATGGGTTTTGAAGTGAGGTGCCAACCGTTGCAGTACTGGCAGCGGTAGGAATGCAAGCCGCGTTTGCCGTGGGCCTCGCAGGCGCGTATGGCTTCCTGCGCTTCCGCGCGCGACGAGTAGCGGTTCTTCGATTCACAGGCTTTGTTGCGAAGCGCGGCTTCCCGCTGCATTGACGTGTTCTCGCGGCGCGCTTCTTCGCGCGCGAACAGGTCGTCCATGCCGCCGAGTTGCGACCTGAACGCTTCGACCTGCTTTGCTTTCGCTGACGGTTTCCTGCTTCCCATGGCGCGATTCTAGCACACGCCGTTTAAAGCTCGAGTGTCTGGCCAGTTCCCATATAGCTCACGCGATCACCCATGCGGCTCTTGAGATAGGCGTACTGCTCGATGCCCGTGCAATGGCCCGTGTAGTACATGGCGCCGTAATCGAGCAGCTCGTCGGCAAGCGCGTCGAGTTTCGCGTAATCGCCTGGTTGGACGCCCATGAGGTGGAACCCACCAATCACATGGGTGACCTGTTCGGCTTTCGCCCAGTGCATGATGTTCGCGATGCCCTTGTGCGAGCAGCCGGTGACGAGCATGCGCACGTCGCCCTCGCACACGAGCAGGTAATGCTCATGCGCGAAAACGTCAGGTTTCATCTCATCGCTGTCTTTCACAAGCATGTCTTCCGACACGATTGGATGAAGCGCCGTCGCGCTGTCGTAGCTCAAAAGCTTCAAGCCTTCGCCGAGCTCGCGAATTCCGTCGACAGCTTCGAATCGATCGTTGCCTTTGAGCTCAGGAGCGATGCCGATGTATTCGTCATTCCCCTTGAAATACTCGCCGTCGAAGCCCTCGTGGGCGTATATGGGAGCATGGTCGTTGAGAGCCGTGAACGCACCGAACCCATTCGAGTGGTCGAAGTGCCCATGCGAGAGCACAGCCATGTCGACGCGAGCAAGGTCGATGCCGAGCACACGCGCGTTTCGCGCGAAGTTGTCGCTGCTGCCGGAGTCGAACAGTATCGACTGGGAACCGCACGCGATGTGAAGGCTCAAGCCGAACTCCGGCGTGACTTTCGGGCCTCGCGTGGTGTTCTCGCTCAACACGGTGATTTTCATGGAACGCTCCTCCTTGTCGCACATCAACGTTTTCAGTTTACACGAGCGCGTCAAGCGCACGCTTTGCCGGATGCAAATCATCTGGCTCTGAAGCGTGACGAACGGATAAACTGGAAACGAGCCAAAAAAGACGAGAAAACGAATCGTTGCAGACGAGAGGAGCAACCATGAAGGTTCTGATCATAAACGGTAGCCCGCGAAAAGAGAGCAACACGCAAATTGCGCTCGACGAGATGATCGGCGTGTTCGAACAAGAGGGCATCGAAGTCGAGTGCGTGTCCGTTGGCAAGGAAGTCGTGCGTGGATGCGTGGCGTGCGGTGGGTGCGCGAAGCTGGGGAAATGCGTCTACGACGATGTCGTCAACGAGATCGCTCCCAAGTTCGAGCAGGCTGATGGCCTGGTTGTGGCAAGCCCCGTGTATTACGCATCGGCCAACGGAACGCTGGTGAGCCTGCTCGACCGCCTGTTCTTCAGCACGCCGTTCGACAAGACAATGAAAGTCGGTGCTGCAGTGTCATGCGCACGTCGCGGTGGCCTGACGGCGACGTGGGACGAGCTGAACAAATACTTCGGCATTTCGGGCATGCCCATTGCGACGGGTCAATATTGGAACGGCATCCATGGCCGACTTCCGGGCGAGGCGACGCAAGATGCCGAAGGCTTGCAGCAGATGCGCACGCTCGCGCGCAATATGGTGTTCCTCATGAAGGGCATTGCACTCGCTCGCGAGCAGTACGGCCTGCCCGAGCGCGAGCCCGGTCAGATGACGAACTTCGTGCGATAGGGAAAGACCCTTCAGCAACAAAGAAGCCGAGTCTCGGTAACCGCATCGGCCGAGGCTCGGCTTCTTTGTTTCGTGCAAGGCCGAAATTGTTCAGCTTAGGCAACGCGGGCTGGTGACATGCGCAACCAGCAGATGATGCCGAGGACGATCATGGGGATGCCCGCAACGAGGCCAAGTGGGCTCGGCCCGAGAATCGAGGCGCCCGCCGTGCAGAACACGACACCAATATTCGCGATGGCGTTGACGGCACCGTGGGCAAGCGCGCACGGCCAGACGCTGCCGGTCTTCACGCGCAGATAGCACATCATCGAACCGAGCGCCGTACAAGCGATGACCATCGTGAGGATGCCCGCGATGGGGAACCCAACATAGCCCATGCCGTAGTTGTGTCCCATGGCGATGGCCGGCGCATGCCACAGCCCCCAAATGGCGCCCGATACCAGCACGGCAGCGCGTTGCGACATGTGCTCGCACAACGTGGGGAACAGCATGCCGCGCCAGCCGAGCTCCTCGCCGAATGCGGGGATCATGTTGATGAACGGTGCATACGTGAGCGAGGCGAAGACAACCGCTAGAAGCACAATGCGGACATCGGGCATTCCCGCCGTGATCTCTTCGATTGGCACGCCGGCCGCCGCGGCGGTCGATTCCAGGAACGACATCATCGACGGGTCGAACAGCTGGGGGTTGATTGCGAAGAACAGCGCGATTCCCAGAAGCGTCAAGACTGCCGGTGCAAACCATGCGAGCAAGTAGAAACGCACGTTCTCTTTGATTCGGGGCTTGTAGGCCAGGTCTATGCGCTCTTCAGGTTTGCTTGCGAAATGCGCTGCCAAAGCGCCGAGCGTGGGGAAGAACATGCTCACGGCAATCAACGCAATCATAATCGTGGATGAGGTTTCGCCGTTCTCGAACGTTCCCAGCGCAAACCCTGCGGGAATCAGCAGCCCCCATGTGAGGCCGAACGTGACGATGAGGTAGATGGCGAGTCGCTTCATGGTTCAGTTCCTTTGGTCACAAGTTTGAAAGGTGGCACAGCGCTCCCAGGGAACCGTGTGCCACCAATTGTTTGAAATCACCGAGCGATTTCCTTAAGGTTTTTGACGATCAACTTGAAACGGGGGTTGTCAGCGAGTGGCGTGAAAGCCGGGTTTGCCACCACACTGTCGATCAAACTGCGCTTGATGAGCGCTTCGTCACGCGGCGCACTTGTCCCTGTGGTGTTGACGTTCTCGACCCATGCGTCCGCCTTGTCGAAGAACTCGTCGCCGTGCAGTTTGACGGGGAACTCGAGCAAGCGGCATGCACGCTCGTAGTCGTCGAGGCAGTCGAGCGCGTGGTCCGCGTCGCCGCCTGCCATGTAGGCCATTGCGAACGATGCATGGATGGCGGCAGTATTCACGAACACCTTCTCGAACTCGAACGCATCGATGATAGCGAGGGCGCGCTGGTGAATGACAGCCAGTTTTGCGGGATCTCCAACGTACAACATGGCCATGCTCGACAGCCTGTTCAAGTCGAGCGCGAGCGATTGGAACAACGTGCCCTGTAACGTCTCGTCGGCTTTGTCGGGTTGTCCGCTGGCGGCGTACGCCTGGGCGAGCAGTACGTCAGCTCCCATCTCGACTTCCACAGTGTCTTCGAGCAGCTCTATTGCGAGTTGAGGTTTTCCGCTTGCAAGAAAGAAGCATGCCTCGATGGATTCGGCTTGTTTGATAGTGGCCGATGACTGGGCGTTTTTGCGGATGTGGCGGCACAGGTCGATCGATTCTTCGATAAAAGCCTGTTGCTTTGCTGGCTCCGCGAGCGGGAGATGGTTCAGGTACAGCGCCGCAACTTGAACGAGTAGCGGATAGCACGAGTAGTAGTCGCGCACGAGCTCTTTGCATGCGTCATGCGCCTGTTCGAACGGCTGCTCCGCGAAGGCTCGCTTCAGGCGTTCGCACGCATCGCGTATGCCCGCTTTTGTCATTTGAGGCTCGTAGCCGAGCAGCTCGTCGATGCTCACGCCGAAATACGTGGCGATCTTCGGCAATGTTTCGATGTCGGGATAGCTTTGCCCGGTTTCCCATTTCGAGACCGACGCTTTCGTCACGCCAAGGAATTCGGCGAGGTCTGCTTGCGTGAGTCGCGACTCCTTGCGGATGCGCATGATGTTGTTCGCGAGGTTGATGTTGGTCTGCATGGCTGCTCCAATCGTTTCCGTGACTTTAGGATAGACGGGGCGCACGCTTCAGGCGAGCGAACATGGGTTGATTATAGTTGAATTAATCAACCAATGGTTGACTCGAGGGTTCGGAGACCCTTGCGGCTGGTCCATGGGCCGATGGTTCTATCGGCTGGATTTGAGGTCGACTTTGCGGACAGCCCTATCGACTGGTGCGGACGGTGTCGAACGTCACGAGCGCGATGCCTGTCCAGATGCAGCCCAAGCACACGCCGTGTGCAAGCGTGAACGGCTCGCCGAACAAGAACACACCGGTCAGGAGCGCAAGGGTGGGGCTGATGTACTGGATGAACCCGAGCAGCGACAGCGGGATCGAGTTCGCAGCCTTGGCAAACAGGATGAGCGGGATGGCGGTGGCGGGACCGCCAAGAATGAGCAGCACTGTGAGGTAGACGCCGTGTGCGGTGTCGAGGTTCGCGGCGAAAGCATGCGTGCCCGTGATGTGAGCGAAGACGATGGCGAACGCGATAGCCGGCAGGACCATGACCGTGTTCTCGAACGCAAGCGCCGTGGTGGCGGGATAGCCCGCCTTCTTTTTGACGGCGCCGTAGATGCCGAAGCTCAAAGCGAGGGCAATTGCAATCCAAGGGAATTGCCCGTAGCTGATGGTGAAGTAGCCAACGCCGATGGTGCACAGCGCCACGGCGACGATCTTCAGCGGTGACAGCCGCTCCCGAAAAACGATGATGCCCAACACGATCGATACGAGTGGGTTGATGTAGTAACCGATTGCCGTTTCCACGATGTGGTCGATGTTGACGGCGTATATGTAGATCGACCAGTTCAGCGTGATGATGAGGGCGGCCGGCACCAAGAAGCGCCAGGCGCGCGGCTGTTTGAGCAACCCCGGCAAGTCGAGCCGTGCGATGGCGCAGAAGATGATGGTTGTGGCAAAG
>CACZAR010000043.1 GCA_902779135.1 uncultured Coriobacteriaceae bacterium
GGTACCTGGTGCCGGTGTGCCACCCCCCGCGCAGCGTTCGAGTCTAAGGAGCAATCATGCTAACCAAACGAGTGATTCCGTGCATGGACGTCAAGGACGGTCGCGTCGTCAAGGGCGTGAACTTCGTGAACCTGCGCGATGCGGGCGACCCGATCGAGCTCGCGCAACGATACGACGAGCAGAAGGCCGACGAGGTCATCTTCCTGGACATCACGGCCACGTCGGACGACCGCGCTACCACCATCGATCTGGCTAGTCGTGCGAGCGAAGAGCTGCACCTGCCCTACACGGTGGGTGGCGGCTTCCGCACAGTCGAGGACATCCGCACTATGATCGCCGCCGGCGCCGACAAGGTGTCCATCAACTCTGCGGCTGTGAAGAACCCCGACCTCATCACTGAGGCCGCCAAGCGCTTCGGCACGCAGGCCATCATCGTGGCCATCGACGCCAAGCAGCGCGCCGACAATCCCAACAAGTGGGAAGTCTACGTTGCGGGTGGGCGCACGGCTACCGGCATCGACGCGGTCGAGTGGGCCGCCGAAGCCGCCAAGCGTGGTGCGGGCGAGATCCTGCTCACTAGCATGGACCGCGACGGCAGCCGTGATGGCTTCGACTGCGCTTTGACGCGCGCCGTAGCCCGTGCGGTCGACATCCCGGTCATCGCGAGCGGCGGCGTGGGCGAGCTCGAACACTTCGCCCAGGGCATCATCGAGGGTGAAGCCGACGCCGTGTTGGCTGCGAGCGTCTTCCACTACGGCGAGCTCACGATTCGCCAGGTGAAGGAATACATGCGCTCGCAAGGCATACCTGTGAGGTTGTAGGATGAGTCATTGGGGCTGTCCCAATGACTCACAAGAAAGAGTGACTATGAACATTGGTGAACTGACATTCAACGACCAAGGTCTCATCCCGAAGGCCTCATCCCGTGCATCGTGCAGGATGCGACGACCAAAGACGTGCTCATGATGGCGTGGATGAACGTCGAATCCGTGCGCCTCACGCTCGAGCAACGTACGACATGGTTCTGGTCGCGTAGTCGCCAGGAGCTTTGGCGCAAGGGCGAGACCAGCGGGAACATCCAAGAGCTCGTCGAGCTGCGCTACGACTGCGATGCCGATTGCTTGCTCGCGCTCGTAAAGCCGGTGGGCCCAGCGTGCCACACGGGCAACCAAACGTGTTTCTATCGAAGGATATAACGTAGAGATACGTTTTATTGAACTCGCGCTATCATGTAACGTCTGCCTGTGAAATCCAATCGTTTACCATGCACAAATCATGCCCTACTGGCGTAGTTTTCATGTAATGCCAGCATGCCCCCTATAATTGAAGAGCTTAGCTCAATTAGCAAAACGAAGGGGAACTGTGGCAAAAATTGGAAAACATGCTCGCGGTAATATGAACACGGCAAGCGTGCAGCAGACTTCGCAATCGATGACTCAGATGCCACAGCAGAACGGCCGCGAAGCCTACGAGCAGGCCTATCGTCAAGCATACGGCCAGCAACCTAACCAGCAATCAACTCAGGGTCAAGGATATCAACAAACGCGAGCATATCAGCAACCAATGCAGCAGGTTCAGCGCCCAGCTACGACAGCTAGCGCTTACCAGCCCTACGGCCAACCCACGGCACACTCGCAAGCCTATGAGCAGTGGGCCACTGATCAGCGCAACCGTGAGTTCGACATGAATCGAGGCAAGAAAAAGGGCTGCCGTAGGGCCGTTACCATTATCGGCGCCATACTGCTAGTGCTCGTTTTGGGTGTGGGAATCGGTGCGTTTGCGTATCTTAATCACATCAACGGCTTAATTAAGCTGGGTGACGATAAAGAAGAGATTGAGTTCGCATTGTCGGACACGAGCGATGGAAAACCTTATTATGTGCTTCTTCTAGGGTCGGATTCTCGTGAAGGTGTTGAAGGGTCTGATGCTGACTGGGCGGGCAAAGACCAGGATGGCAGCGATGGTCAGGCTGATGTCATGATTCTTGCGCGTGTTGACGAGACCAACAAGCAGGTCACGTTGCTTTCGATTCCACGCGATACGCCGTGGCAGATGGAAGATGGCACATGGACCAAACTCAACAATGCTTATCGTATTGGTGGTGCAAGCGCGTCAATTCGAGCGGTGAGCGAGCTTACCGGTGTTCCTATCAGCCATTTTGCCGAGATACACATGTCAGAGTTCATGCAGCTCGTCGACACGGTAGGCGGCATCACCGTAGATGTACCCACAACCATCAGATACCACGAAGCGCTCACCTACGAGCCCATGACCATCGAAGCGGGTACTCAACATCTAAACGGTGCCCAGGCAGAAGTATGGGTACGTGAGCGTAACTCGTATGCCACGGCTGCTGATATGAACCGTCAGTCGAAGGTCCGCACAGTTGTGTTCGAAATTTTGAAAGAGATTAAGAAAAAGCCTGTTTGGGAGTTGCCTAGCATTATCTCCGAGTGCGCTGCGTGCGTGACAACCGATCTTAGCTCCACTGATTTGCTGAGTATGCTTAATGCTATCGGTTCGAATCCGACGATGTATTCAGGCACGGGTCCTTATGAGGGTGATGAGAGTCCTCATGCTGGCAATCTTTGGTTGTGCTATCAAGATCCTGATGGCTGGAAACGCGTCATGGATGTTGTTGTAAGCGGCGGTGACCCAAGCTCTGTGAGTTATGATGATGATGTAATAAATGTTGCAGGTGAATAGGGAATAGGGAAGGAACGGGAGCATGATGAATCGAAATAAAGCAGTCCTGGCAGTCCTTATGGTGTGTTGTCTGATGGCGGCGATGGCTCTTGTGGCATGCAGCTCGCAATCGGTGAGCCGCAGCACGGCAAGCGAGTCGTTTGCCTCGTCTCCGACCGCCGAGCCTAGTGTTGACGCTATGCCAACAGGGGTTCGGTACATTCTTGTTGTCGGTAATGACAGCTGGGAGGGTCAGCCTGAGCATGCAGACATGATGTGTTTGCTGCGCGTCGATCTCGACAACAAGATTATCCACGAGATTAGTGTGCCACGCGACACGAAGTATGATTTTGGTGGCGGTTCTTTCAACAAATTGAATCAGATGCTTACACACGGAGGTGTAGAGGCTCAGACCAAAGCCGTATCTGAAGTTGTTGGTGTGCCCATTGACTACTATGTGATGATTAAATTCGATGGCTTGATGAACATTGTCGAGCATTATGGCGGTTTGGAAGTTGATTTGCCCTACAACATCACCTACAGCTTTTACACGAATGATTATGATGACGAAACATTCGAAGCGGGCGATCAAATTTTGACTCCCTGGCGTGTGATGGCTATCTCTCGTGCGCGTACCGGTTATGGTGATCAGGATATTCCCAATCAAGAGGTTGTGCGCCAATACATCGATCGTCAGATGCTGACAACGCTCATGCAGTATGCCTACCAGAATGGCACTGACCAGATTGAGCCTTTGTTCAAACTTTTCCAGGGAGATATTCAGACAAATATTCCATTCGATGAGCAAGTTGCTTGGGCAAAGACGCTTGGCAGCAATGGTAGCTTCGAGGTTATCGGCACAACTGGCCCGTTCGAAGGTGATATCGATCCTGATACGGGTCTCTGGCTTGTAACCCCAGATCCCAATGGTTGGGCTAACTTGATGAATGCAGTCGAGAACGGCGGCGATATTCAGGCGGCTATCGATACATATGACTACAGTTCCTTTGCAGACGGAATTTCTGGAATGACTTCGACAACTATCACTGTTGGGTAGAGGGAAGGACGTATTGTGACACTTCTCGATTTCTGCCGCCTTATAAGAAAGAATCTCGCGCTTTTTATCGCGTTGCCAGTAGTATTCGCATTGGCGTGTCTAGGCTACTTGTTTATCGGCCATTCTGATGATGCTGTTTATACGGCCTCATCAAGGATTGTCGTTTCTACACATGCTGCAGATGTGAGTGGATTAGCGGCGGGTCAGGCGCGCGCGTACACGAATTCAGATGAAGGAATAGATGTCACTCAGAGCGTTGACTTTAATGCGAAAACAGTGACGATAATAGTTAGTTCACCAGATGAGGAACAGTCTATTAACATAGCAAACGAAGTGGCAGAAGCTGTTCTTGCTGAATCCAGGTCTTTCCTTCCGGATAATCCCGATGACCCTTTCAATGGAAGGATTGAACCTGCTGAGGAAGCCGCAATGTCAGGCTCAACGGATGCGTTGATTAAATATTTAGCTGCCGCGATTCTAGCGGGGCTTTTTGTAGCGGTTTGCTTGATTCTGATAGTTAATGCGCTGAGGCGTCCAATTCGGAGCATAGATAATATTCAGGATAGGGTCGAGTTGCCTGTCTTAGAAACAATTCCAGTTAGTGATGGCGGTGAACGGCTTCTTGCGAATATCCGCTTCGCTTCGAAACGCAAAGAAGTAAGCTCCATTTGCTTGATTCCCGCGAACGATGATTCCTCAGTTTGCTTAATTCGCGAACTGCTGGAAAACGCATTAAAGACCGAACAACATTCTTCTGAAATGGTCATCAAATGTGAGGACAGCTTGTCGAAAAGCATGAAAGCCGCTTATACAGCGCGCGAGGTCGATGCAGCAGTGCTTGTCGCAACTGCATGGAAGGACTCGATGCGGGATCTCGAGAGTTCAGCGGCTGAGCTTAAGCTTGCTGACGCAAACCTTGTTGGAATAGTTCTTGTTGAGTCATAGAGAAGCAAAGCTCGGTAAACAGACTAAGGTCTTATCTGTTTTTGTCCAAGTTCGCTTTGGGAAAACGTGGTAAATGCAATGGAACATTCCTGGCCAAGCATTCGAATAGCAGTTGCTGCACATAAACCGTATTGGATGCCAGATGATCCAATGTATGTGCCTGTTCAAGCAGGCGCTATTGGAAAAGAGACGATTGAAGGATACCAGCGTGACGACGAGGGCGACGGTGGCATTTCAGCGCTGAATCCTCATTTGAGCGAATTGACAGTTCTTTATTGGGCGTGGAAACACTTGGAAGCGGAGTCGATAGGGCTTTCGCATTATCGTCGCCAGTTTGCAGGGTCGGGAAAACGAGGGGTTCTGACGCACGAACAAGCTGAGGAATTGCTCAAAAAATCGCCTGTTGTGGTGCCGAAATCAAGGAACTACATGATCGAGACTGTCGGAGCGCACTTCGACCATACGCACGGTTCCGAAACGCTCGACTTATTGTTGCAGGTGGTTGCAGATCGTTCTCCCAATAGCATCCCTGCACTCTATCGAAAGCTATCTGATACCAGGATGCATATGTTTAACATGTTCATCATGAGGCGTGATTTGCTCGACGCATATTGCTCGTGGATGTTTCCCATTGTGTGCGAAATAGAGAAGCGAGTTGATTATTCAACTGCGTCATCTTACGAGGCCCGTATGCCGGGGAGGCTCTCGGAGTTCCTGTTGGACACATGGTTGGAAACAGAGTCCATCGCATACGCGGAATGCCCGTTGCATGACATGGATCCAGTGAATTGGGTACAAAAGGGCGGATCCTTTATGGCCGCAAAATTCCTTGGTAAAGAATACACTGCGAGTTTCTAGTTTCATTTGAGCTCGACGCCGAATAAGGGAGAAGTAGTAGATCAATGGGCCATTCAAAGCGAATTGCGACGGTTGTGGTCACCTATAACCGCATTGACATGCTTAAAGAGTGCATAGAATGCCTCCTCTCTCAGACTGTCTCATGCCTTATGGACATAATCGTTGTTGACAATGCAAGCACAGATGGCACGGATGAATTCCTGAGCCAACGTGCAATTGCAGGAGATTTGATTAACCTCAATACCGGTGAAAATCTCGGTGGAGCTGGTGGTTTCCAATTTGGCCTTCGATATGCGGTTGAGCAAGGGTATGAATTGGTATGGATGATGGACGACGATTGCATGCCCAAGCCAAACGCTTTGGAGGAGCTGCTCGTTTGGGACGATGTATTGGATGGACACTATGGGTTTTTATCAAGCAAGGCGGTGTGGCTCGACGGTTCTCCTTGCAAAATGAATGTCCAGCATGTCGACTTTTGGAAAAAAGTGTCGCCAGAGACGTCGACGATAACTCGCATAGAAATGGCGAGCTTCGTCTCGATTCTCATAAGATCCGAGGCCGTTAGAGCTGTTGGTTTGCCTATAAAGGAATTTTTCATTTGGGCAGACGATATCGAATACACGCATAGGCTCTCATCGTTGTTCCTATCGTACTTCGTGCCTCAAAGCGTTGTTGTTCATAAATCCCCATCAAACAATGGGTCAAATATCGCGCACGATTCAACTGACAGAATTCCCCGTTACGAATTGGCATATCGAAACGAAATGTATCTGTATAGGGGAGCGGGCCTCTCTGCGAGGGCATATCAGATGCTGCGCCTCGCAAGCCATGTTGGGAAAACATTGATAAGCAGCGCCGATCACAAACGCGAGCGTTTAACCGCCATCGCTAGAGGTACAACAAATGGTCTTCGATTCCATCCTGCGGTTGAGTATTGTGAAGGTCCCATTCGCGTGCTGGAATTGTTTGGTGAACCGATATCCTATGGAGGCCAGGAATCATTTGTCATTGGGGCGTTGACCCACATGGATATGACTGATTTGGCGATTGATTGTTGTACTCCGTATTACTGCGATAACGAAAACCATCGTGACACAATCCGCAAGCTAGGTGGTGAAGTGTACGAATTCGGTTTGCCTTTCGAGCCAGGAAAAAGCAGAGCTAATGTTGAAGAACCTTTGGCAGCTTTTTTAGGCGCGAAATCATATGATGTAGTGCACATCCATTCAGGAAGCACCACATTCCTCTCGAAAGCTTCACGTGTTGCGAAGTCAGCTGGAACAAGGAAGGTCATCGTGCATTCGCACGCTACAGTTGAACGAGTCAGCTTCAAAAAACGTCTAATCAGGGAATATGCTGCATTTGAAATGAGACGCTTCCCAGATGAGTATTGCGCGTGTTCGGAGCAGGCTGGGCGCGTGAAGTATACCGATGACGTTATGAATAAGCTTAAATTAATAAAGAATGGCGTTGATATAAACGAGTTCCGTTACGATTCCTGCATCAGGAAAAAGATGCGAAACGCTATTGGCGTTTCTGATCATGCCTTCGTTGTTGGCCATGTGGGCAGATTCTCACCAGAAAAGAATCATGATTTTCTTCTCAGAGTCTTCAGCGAAGTCTGTTTAGTGGCAGAGGATTCTCGCTTATTGTTGGTTGGCGATGGGCCGACAATGGATGAAATACGCGAGCTATCCCATCGTTTGGGCATCGAGGACAAAGTGGTTTTTACTGGAAACACTTCTGATGTGGCATCGTACCTTCAGGCGATGGACGTGTTCGTTTTCCCGTCGGTGTTTGAAGGTCTTGGAATTGTGGCAATCGAGGCGCAAGCTGCCGGTTTGCCAGTTGTCGCTTCGAACACCGTGCCTCTTGATGCAAAAATCACCGAGAACTATCGATGCTTGTCTCTTGATGTAGACATTTCAATTTGGCGTGATGCAATCGTTGAATTCAGAGGACTAACCAGGAAGGATCAATCAGATATGGTTGTTAAAGCTGGATTTGATGTCGACGGAACTGCAGCGGCTCTCCGAGACTTGTATTTCGCATGAGTCTGGCTAGGGTGTGTTCAAAATGGCGTCTCGCCTTGCTCTAAACAACATAATTGACGGTGCCAATTCTGACACCCGCCACAATTCTCTGAATCCGCTTTACGCTGTGCTCTTCAGTGTGGGGTTTGCCTTGTTCTATTCTCCGGCTGTGTACGCATTGCCCATGCTTATGTTTAGGGTGTGGCAGGTCGTAACATGTGCTGTTTGCGTGATAGCTACGATAATCTACCTAGCTGAATGCAAGATAGATGCCAAATGGGTGTCTTTCTCGTGCTTCTTCTTCGTCTACTACTTGTATTCGAGCCTCGTAAACGATTCAAACGGCTGGATGGTTTCGATTCTTTACAACACCATTCGAGGTTTTGGATTTGCGTCGTTGGTTTGCTTGGGCCTTTCAAAAACTCCCAGGGAATGCATCCTGGGATACATTGTGGGGGGCCTTGTCATGTGTGGCGTTAACTACGTGACCTTTGTCATATTCAAAGATAGTTCAAGTGGCATGCGGCTCAATACCACGCTTCAGAATTGGTACTTTCTTGGTCACGATAACGAGACTGTGTTCTATTACTTGCCTTTATCCGCTGCTTGTTTCTTCTATGGGGCGAAATACTCGCGTCGGTTCAAAGCGGTTGGCTTCATTGTGCTAGTGCTGACGATAGTCATGTTTGTGTATCTTAAGTCAGCTGCAGCAATGACCGTGTCTGTGTGCTTTGCAGTTTTCGTATGCTTTGCATTAGCTCGCGACGGTAGCCGAAAGGGAAAATGGGCTTTTCTATCTATGCGTCAAACTGTTTTCATCGGCCTTTTTTTGGCTGCGGCGATTGTCGTGCTAGCTGGTAGCGATTTGGTAATAAGTGCTGTTAGCAGCTATGGAAAAGCAGTAACCTTTGGTTTCAGGCAAACAATATGGGGAAACTCCATCGAAGCTTTGTCGAACAGCCCCTTATTTGGCGTGGGCTTCAATGACGAGACAACGCGTGTTGCCATGTTGAGCTTCGATCATTCGCATAACGTTGTTTTACAGGTGTTATTCCAAAGTGGCTTTTTCGGTTTCATTCTATTCTTGTTCATGTGCGTCTCGAATACCGGTGGGAGCTTGCTGCGTATATCAATTGACCGTTCAGAAATACATATCCTAAGCGCTTGCATGTTCCTTTGCCTGGTTGCTGGATGCGTCGATTACTATCCGGATTTGTTCCCGCAGTTTTTCCCAATGGTACTCAGCTCTTTTATGGTTCATTCCAAATCCAAAAGCATAGGGCATCACAGCACATTGTTGCTACCATTGACGTCAAGTTCAGACGATCAATCAAGGAAGCTGTCTCTCATATCAGATTCTGTTTTGAGGTTGGATTAACATGCCTGCTTTGAATAACGGCGCAAAGCGAGCATTGGTGATTACCGAGTACCTAACTCCCGTTAATGCTGTTGCTTCCATTCGGTGGACGAAGCTTATCAAGTATTTGACCAAGGATTTAGGATACGAGATCGATGTTCTGACCAATAGGAAGTCTTATTCACCAAAAACAGTGTTCGATCCGCTGTACAAGTACGATAAAAGCATGGAGAAAGACGGTGCTTACATCGTGCATCTTACTGAAGCTGCTCCAGGTCTTGAAGAACGGCTGATTAATGGCATATACTGGCTCGCACTCAAACGCGGTGCGAGGGAGAGCTATTCTTCTGGCTCATCCAGAGACAGCGCGAAGGCGTCAACGAGCGCAAGCAGCGATAGCATTTTTCGTAGGTCAACAAAAAAACGAGTTACAGATTTCCTCCAGCGGAGGCTCAATGCATCAAGATACAGATCCGTATCCCGCAAGCCTGTCGATTGGGCTCGTTACGACGTTGTCGTTTCATCATTTGGGCCTGACTGGGTGCACAAAATAGCTTACAAATCTAAGCGAGCCAAAAAGGATGTTGTTTGGATTGCCGACTATCGCGATGCACTTGCATATTCTGCTAACACTTCAACAGAAAAAAACTTATCGTTTGCTAAGAGATGGACTGCGTTGGCAGATTGCGTGACTGCGGTATCCCAGGGGGTTATCGATAATCTAAATCTTCCTCGTGGGCAAAAATACGTGGTGATTCCGAACGGCTTTGACCCTGAGGACTTAGCAAATACGGAGCGCGAGAGGGATGAGAAGTTCAGGCTTGTCTACACGGGGGCGCTCTATTTGGAGACCAACGCCAAGCGAGATATGAGTCCATTGTTTGATGTTTTGTCAAGTTTGATAGCTGATAAGTTGGTTGATCCCGAATATCTAGTTGTTGAATATGCTGGACCAACAGAGGACTTGTTCTGGATGCAAGCATCTAAGGCGCCGAACGTTCCTGTCGTGTCATATGGGATGCTTCCTCGAGGCGACGCGCTGGCGCTACAGCGTTCTGCATCAGGTTTGGTTCTTGCCACATGGAATACGAAAGATGCTGGCGGAGTGGTAACGGGCAAAGTATTCGAATATTTCGCCGCAGGTGTTCCCATCGTTGGTCTGTGTTCCGGCGATGTTCCCGATTCTGTGACCAAAACAATGCTTGAGAAGTCCAGTACAGGTTTTTGCTACGAAGAGGCAGTGGGCGACAGAAGCTTATATGGACTGAGAGAATACATCCTGAATTTGTATAACGAATGGCTATCAGATGGTATTACTACATGTAATGCGAATCAGGATTATATTGAATCATTCAGTTACGAGGTATTGGCTTCGCAAATGAACGAGGTAATTCAAGCTGCATGGAAGGTGAATCATGATTAGCAAGGATGAACTGCTCGAGAGAATTGGCAATCGACAGTTGGTGTGCGGCACGGTCGGTCTTGGCTACGTCGGTCTTCCGCTCGCGGTCGAGAAGGCAAAGGCTGGCTTCAGGGTTGTGGGTTTCGATGTGCAGGCCGAGAAGGTTGACATGGTGAACCACGGCGAGAACTACATCGGCGACGTCGTCCAGGAAGACCTCGAGCAGCTCGTGTTCGCAGGAATGCTCGAGGCCACGGGTGACTTCTCCCGGGTCTCAGAGTGTGACTTCGTGGCCATTTGCGTGCCCACGCCCCTTGACGCCCACCAACAGCCTGACACCTCCTACATGGAGGCGTCCTCCCGTGCGATTGCCCCCCACCTGAAGTCGGGCTGCATGGTCGTGCTCGAGTCGACCACCTATCCCGGTACGACCGAAGAGCTCGTTAAGCCCATCCTTGAGGAGGGCTCCGGCATGAGGTGCGGCGAGGGGTTCTATCTAGGCTTCTCTCCAGAACGCGTGGACCCGGGCAATCTCGTCTACAAGACCAAGAACACCCCGAAGGTTGTCGGCGCAATTGGCGAGGATGCACTCGAGTGCATCGCGGCAGTCTACGAGGCCGTGCTCGAAGGCGGCGTCACCCGCGTGTCGAGCCCGGCGGTCGCCGAGATGGAGAAGATTCTCGAGAACACCTACCGCAACATCAACATCGGGCTCGTAAACGAGATGGCGATGCTGTGCGACCGCATGGGCATCGACGTTTGGGAGGTCATCGACGCTGCGAAGACGAAACCTTACGGCTTCACAGCGTTCTACCCCGGCCCGGGCTTGGGCGGTCACTGCATCCCACTCGACCCGTACTACCTGACTTGGAAGGCGCGCGAGTACGGTTTCCACACCTCGATGATCGAGGCATCGATGACCGTCAACGATGGCATGCCCGAGTGGTGCGCCTCGCGCACGGCCCGCATCCTGAACGACTTCGGAAAGGCCGCTAAGGATGCGAAGGTTCTCGTGCTCGGGGTCGCCTACAAGCAGGACATCGACGATTACCGCGAGAGCCCGGCCCTGCGCTTGATCGAGCGTATGGAGGTCCGCAGCATGGATGTGAGCTATTTCGACCCGTGGGTGCCAGTGTACCGGTACAAAGGGGAGTCGCGCCGTTCGATTCCGGAGCTCACCGCTGAGGTGCTCGAGGCCGCCGATGTCGTGGTTGTCGCCTGCGCACACACCAACGTCGACTACGACTTCGTGCAAAGGCACGCCAAGGCCATCTTCGACACGAAGAACGCCATGAAAGCAGTTCAGGACCGTGAGAATATAGAGGTGCTCTAGCCATGGCCCATCGCATAATGACCGTCGTGGGAGCGCGTCCGCAGTTCATCAAGGCTGCGGTCGTCTCGCACGAGCTGCAGAGGAGGGGCACCTTCGTGGAGGAGCTCGTCCACACGGGCCAGCATTACGACCACAACATGTCGCAGGCGTTCTTCGACGAGCTCGACATTCCCGAGCCCGCTGCCAACCTCGGGATTGCGGGCGGCAGTCACGCTGAGATGACGGCGCGGATGCTCGTCGCGCTCGAGGAGGAGCTGTTACGGCGCGAGCCCGACATGCTGCTGCTCTACGGTGACACGAACTCGACGCTCGCGGGGGCGCTCGCCGCCGCGAAGCTCCACGTCCCGATATGCCATGTCGAGGCCGGCGCGCGCACGCGTTCGATGACGAACCCCGAGGAGATAAACCGCATCTGCACCGACCACGTCGCGAGCTTGCTCCTCGCGTGCACCGAGGCGAACCTTGCGAATCTGGCGTCCGAAGGACTCGCGGAGAGGTCGTATTTCGTGGGGGACCCCATGTACGATGCGTTCCTGGAATACAGCAAGTTGGCGCGCGAGCCGCAACTCGAGAGCATCGTCGACGGCTCGACGATCGACGTTCCTCCAGCCTTTTACTACGTAACGTGCCATCGGGAGGAGAACACTGACGACGACGCTGTACTCGAATCGCTGCTTGCAGCGCTCGAAGGGCTCGATCTTCCGGCTGTCTACCCCGTGCATCCTCGCAACCGCATGCGGGTTGCCGCGTTCGCGCAGGAGAGGGAGTACGCGAATATCGTGCTGTGTCAGCCCGTCGGCTACCTCGAGAGCGTCTGGCTCGTCAACCATGCTGAGCAGGTGCTCACGGATTCGGGCGGGCTGCAGTGCGAGGCCTTTTACGCCGGCGTGCAGTGCGTTTTCGTGCTGGATTTCGTCGTTTGGCCTGAAACGATGGTCGGCAACCGCAATCAGTTGGCGAAAGCGGACCATGAGGACATTTTGAAAAAGCTGGCGGCCGAGCAGGTGATCGATCCGGGCTATCAGCCCTTCGGCGACGGCCACGCCGCGGAAAAGATCTGCGATATCATCCGGGAGAGGTTTTAAGCGTGAAAAAGATCTGTGTGATCGGCGGAGGCCGATGGGGAGAGAATCACATTCGCACCCTGCATGAGATGGGAAATCTGGGCGCGGTGGTGGACATGAACGCCGCGCGGCTGAAAGAACTCAAAGAAAAATACGGGA
>CACZAR010000044.1 GCA_902779135.1 uncultured Coriobacteriaceae bacterium
CGCGGCCTCATCGAGAGCAAGGGCTACATCTGCGTGCTGCTCATGGTGACCGACATCATCGCCGAGGGCAGCCAGTTCCTCTGCGAGGGCAACCGCCGCATCGTCAATCGCGCGTTCGACATCGAGTGCACGGGCGAGGGCGGCACTTGGATGCCTGGCATCCTGTCGCGCAAGAAGCAAGTCGCCGGCCGCATCCTCGAGGCATAACCCGACAGTTCTGATAATTGCGAAATGGCACAGCGCTCCCAGGGAGCGGTGTGCCATTTCTTTTTTCTTAGGGGTTGATCTGCATAATTCAACCTGGTTGAATTATGCGTTCTTCTCAGGAAGTGTCGTGCGAAGTGTCGTGGCATTTTTGTTCCATCGAAAAGAAAAATCGACCAGCAACAGACTGTTGTTTCCTAGCCGTATAGGATAAAATTCACTTTAGCGGACTAAAGTGCTTGGTCCAGCGATGGTGGCGAGGAAGGGAGATGCCATGAGAAAGAAAGTATTGTTGGTAGTCGTGGGATTGCTGGCGGCAGTGACCGTCCTTGCTATCTCGGGCTGCAGCTGTTCGGCGCAATCGTCGAGCTCTGCGAGTGCGAGCACGAGCGCAACTGCGAGTTCAAGCGCCAGCGCAAGCTCGAGCTCTTCGAGCGCGGCTGCCCAAGCTGAGGTTCCAAATCTCATGATGCTGAGCCAGGCTGACGCTGAGAAGGCGCTGAAAGATGTTGGCCTCGCGGTGGGTGACGTTACACAAGATTACAGCGACACCATTCCCAGCGGATGCGTCATGGCGCAGAGCCCCGATGCTCTCACCAAGGTTGATGCGGGCACGAAGGTTTCGTTTACCATCTCCCAGGGCAAACAGGCGCCGGCGCAGGTTGCCGTTCCCGACTTGATTGGTATGGGCCAATATGATGCCGAGAACGCACTTGCTGCAGTCGGTCTCGTAGCCGTCGAATACGATCCAATTGTCTCGTCAGATGTTGATCCTGGCTTGGTTTGCTGGCAATCGATTGACGTGGGCGCCATGGTCGATGAGGGCACCCAGGTGGCGTTCTCGACGGCTCTTGCAGAAAGCCAAGTGGAGGTTCCCAATCTGAAAGGCGACTCCTTCTCGGGCGCGAGTGATGAGTTGACCCAACTCGGTTTGGGGTGCGACCAGGTTAACGTCTACAGCGACAAGGACGAACCGGGCATCGTCATGTCCCAGGACATCGAGGTTGGCACGTGGGTTGATGTGGGCACTGTCGTGACATTGACGGTTTCGCTCGGTCCTGCGCCTTCCGATAAGGTCACCGTTCCCAACTGCTACACCTACACGAAGAGCGAAGCCGAAGCGACGCTCGTGAGCGCAGGCTTGCTGTTCAATGTCGTTGGAGATGAAGACGGCACGGTTATTGCGATGTATCCCGAGCAAGGTACCCAGGTTGACGTCGGAACGACGGTCACGATTCTGCTTCAGTAGTATTCGATATTCCAGCAGGAGCCTGCAACCAATGTTGTGGGTTCCGTGCTCGCTCAGCTTCACAGCAAGTGCGAGCGCATGTTAGTTGGAAAACAGGGCGGGCGCATGGACGCGCCCGCCTTTCACGTTATCGCCTTAGAACCCCGTCTTCCCCCTTTTGGAGGAATCATTTCCATCGCCAGATTAATCTGCGTCGAAACCATGTGAACGAATTGTGTTGGGGTATGGACACACCCGGATGCGTGTCGTTTGACAAGCCTGATGGCGGGCTTTAGTATTTCACCTCGCGTCTCGTGCTGGAGGCGTGAGTTCGTGCGCGTATCAGCTGAACGCACACGAATCACCCGTTGATTATAACGGCAGGTCAGAGCGGATGGAAGCTTGGTGCTGCAAGCGGCCAGATGCACATGGCAAGCCCACAGGTCAACAAGAAAGAGGGGGCCGATTGGACGCATGAAGCCCCGTACGGAACATAAGGAGAATTGGTAATGCCTACAATCAACCAGCTGGTCCGCAAGGGCCGCAAGAAGCAGGTCGACAAGTCCAAGACGCCTGCCATGAAGGGCAACCCGCAGAAGCGTGGCGTGTGCACCCGCGTGTACACCACCACCCCGAAGAAGCCGAACTCGGCTCTCCGCAAGGTCTGCCGTGTGCGCCTCGTCAATGGCATGGAAGTTACGGCCTACATCCCTGGCATCGGCCACAACCTGCAGGAGCACTCGATGGTGCTCATCCGCGGCGGCCGTGTTAAGGACCTGCCCGGCGTGCGTTACAAGGTCATCCGCGCTGCCCTCGACTGCGCTGCAGTTGACGGCCGCAAGCAGGCCCGCAGCCGCTACGGCGCCAAGCGCCCCAAATAACAACAGGTAAGTCGCGCGGGTCGCACCGATCGCTACACATATAAGTAGCAGCGGCCTAATGGGCGAGGGAAGAACCGAAGCCCCGAAGCGCGCAGGATGAAAGGAAATCATACATGCCGCGTCGTGCAGCAGCCGTCCGCCGCGAAGTTCAGCCGGACGCAAAGTACAACAACCGTTTGGTCACTCAGCTGATCAACAAAGTCCTCCTTCATGGCAAGAAGTCGCTCGCCGAAGACATCGTCTACGGTGCCTTCGACATGATCGAGGCCAAGACCGGTCAGGACCCCCTGTCGGTCTTCAAGAAGGCAATGGACAACGTTCGCCCCACGCTCGAGGTCAAGCCGAAGCGCGTTGGTGGCGCAACCTACCAGGTGCCGATGGAGGTCAACTCCCGTCGTGCCAACCAGCTCGCCATCCGCTGGATCGTTGATTTCTCGCGCAAGCGCCGCGAGCACACGATGAAGGAGCGCCTCGCCGCCGAGCTCATGGATGCCTCTGAGGGCACCGGTGCTTCCGTCAAGCGTCGCGAAGACCTTTACAAGATGGCCGAGTCCAACCGCGCATTCTCGCACTACCGCTTCTAGGAAGGTCTCAACATCCATGGCAAAGCAAGATCTACACGATACGCGAAACATCGGGATCATGGCCCACATCGATGCGGGCAAGACCACGACGACCGAGCGTATCCTTTACTACACCGGAAAGACGCACAAGGTGGGCGAGGTCCACGACGGCGCCGCTACCATGGACTGGATGGTCCAGGAGCAGGAGCGCGGCGTGACCATCACCTCCGCTGCCACCACGTGCTTCTGGAACTACCCCGGTGGCGTCGAGGACGGTAAGCCTTACCGCTTCCAGATCATCGACACCCCGGGCCACGTGGACTTCACGGCCGAGGTCGAGCGCTCCCTGCGCGTCCTCGACGGCGCCGTGGCCGTGTTCGACGCGGTCGCTGGCGTTCAGCCGCAGTCCGAGACGGTTTGGCGTCAGGCCAGCCGCTATGGCGTGCCCCGCATCGCCTATATCAACAAGTACGACCGCGTAGGCGCCGACTTCTTCCATGCAATCCAGACCATGAAGGATCGCCTGGACGCACCGGCCGTCGCCTGCCAGATCCCGATGGGTGCCGAGGACAACTTCTGGGGCGTCATCGACCTGGTCACCAAGACCGCTTGGGACTTCAAGGCCGACGACAAGGGCATGACCTACCCCGAGAAGATGGACGAGATTCCGGCTGAGTTCGTCGAGGAAACCGAACTCCGCTATCAGGAGCTCCTCGAGGCCGCCGCTGACTGCGACGACGACCTGATGGAGAAGGTCCTGATGGAGGAAGAGGTCTCCGTCGAAGAGCTCAAGGCCGCCATCCGCAAGGGCACCATCGCCTGCCAGCTGCACCCCGTGTTCGTGGGTTCGTCCTACAAGAACAAGGGTGTCCAGGAAATGCTCGACGCCGTTGTCGAGTACCTGCCCAGCCCCGTCGACGTCCCGGCCATCAAGGGTATCAACCCCAAGACCGACGCCGAGGAAGAGCGCCCGAGCGATCCGAAGGCCCCCTTCAGCGCCCTCGCGTTCAAGATCATGACCGACCCCTACGTCGGCAAGCTGACCTACCTGCGCGTGTACTCGGGTACGCTCGATTCCGGCAGCTATGTCGTCAACGCCACGAAGGACAAGAAAGAGCGCATCGGCCGTCTTCTGCAGATGCACTCCAACCAGCGCATCGACATCGACAAGATCTCGGCTGGCGACATCGTCGCAGTCGTGGGTCTGAAGGACGTCGGCACGGGCGACACGCTGTGCGACGAGGCCCATCCGGTCATCCTCGAGTCGATGGAGTTCGCTGACCCGGTTATCGACATCGCCGTCGAGCCGAAGTCCAAGGGCGACCGCACCAAGCTTGAGGACGCACTGCGCAAGCTGGCTGAAGAGGATCCGACGTTCCGCGTCTCCACCAACGAGGAGACCGGCCAGACGATCATCGCCGGCATGGGCGAGCTTCACCTCGAGATCATCATCGACCGTCTGCTCCGCGAGTTCAAGGTTGAGGCCAACGTCGGCAAGCCGCAGGTTGCCTACCGCGAGAAGGCCACCGAGCCGGCTCTCAACGTCCAGGGCAAGTTCGTCCGCCAGTCCGGCGGTCGCGGCCAGTACGGCGACGTTGTCATCAACATGTACCCGGCCGAGCCTGGCGAGGGCTACAAGTTCGAGAACAAGATCGTCGGCGGCGTCGTGCCGAAGGAATACATCCCGTCGGTCGACAAGGGCATCC
Source organism: uncultured Coriobacteriaceae bacterium (assembly GCA_902779135.1). Taxonomy (GTDB): domain Bacteria; phylum Actinomycetota; class Coriobacteriia; order Coriobacteriales; family Eggerthellaceae; genus UBA9715. Next base: position 4,583 of record CACZAR010000044.1, read on the forward strand.
AGGAGGCTCTGAACTCCGGTGTCCTGGCCGGCTACCCGGTCGAGGACGTCCGCGTCGAGCTCATCGACGGCTCGTATCACGAGGTCGACTCCTCCGAGGCTGCCTTTAAGGTCGCTGGCTCCATGGCGATCAAGGAGGCCCTGCGTCGCGGCAAGTCCGTCATCCTCGAGCCTGTCATGGCCGTCGAGGTCGAGACCCCCGAGGAATACCTCGGCTTCGTCATGGGCGACATCCCCAGCCGCCGTGGCATGATCCAGGGTCAGGAGAGCCGTGGCAACACGACCGTCATCAGCGCCAAGGTTCCGCTCGGCAACATGTTCGGTTACGCAACCGACCTGCGCAGCGGCACCCAGGGCCGTGCAATGTACACGATGCAGTTCGATTCGTACGAGCCGGTTCCGAAGAGCGTTCAAGAGGAAATCGTCAGCAAGGCCGGCGGCAACGCGTAATGCGCGCGCCCAGGTAAATTGGAGGAAACGAAAGTGGCTAATCAGAAGATTCGCATCCGCCTGAAGGGCTACGATCATGAGATCGTGGATCAGTCCACGAAGCTCATCGTCGACACCGCTCAGCAGACGGGCGCAAAAGTATCCGGTCCCATTCCGCTGCCCACCGAGCGCAACCTGTATTGCGTCGTCCGCGGGCCGCATGTCGACAAGGATTCCCGCGAGCAGTTCGAGATGCGCACTCACAAGCGCCTCATCGACATCCTGGAGCCCACGCCCAACACCGTGGATTCCCTGATGCGTCTCGACCTGCCGGCTGGTGTCGACATCGAGATCAAGCTGTAAGGGGTGTCGCACATGATTAACGCAATTTACGGCAAGAAGATCGGCATGACCCAGCTGTTCAACGATAAGGACGAGGTCGTTGCCGTCACGGTCATCCAGGCAGAGCCCAACACCATCTGCCAGGTCAAGACCACCGACACCGATGGCTACGAGGCTGTTCAGCTCGGCTTCGGCGCCATCAAGGACAAGAACGTCACCAACCCCATGCGTGGGCACTTTGACAAGCTCGGCGTCGAGCCGTGCCGTCACCTGCGCGAGGTGCGCGTTGAAAACGCTTCCGAGTACAAGCCTGGCGACCAGCAGACCGTCGCCGAGTTCGCGGAGATTGCCAAGGTCGACGTGACCGGCACCTCCAAGGGCAAGGGCTTCGCTGGCGTCATCAGGCGTCACGGCTTCGGTGGCGGCCCGGGCGGCCATGGTTCGCACTTCCACCGTGCACCGGGTTCCATCGGCCAGTGCGCTACGCCGTCCCGCGTCCTGAAGGGCGTTCGCCTTCCGGGTCATATGGGCTGCGATCGCGTCACCGTCAAGAACCTCGACGTCGTCCGCGTTGACGAGGATCTGAACATCATCGTCGTGAAGGGCGCCGTGCCGGGCGGCAAGAACGGCATCGTCCGCGTACGCGTTGCCGGCAACGGAAACTGGTAAGGAGTTAAGGACCAATGGCAACTATCGATATCAAAACCGCGGAAGGCAAGAAGGCCTCGACGGCCGAGCTCGCCGATTCCGTGTTCGGCATCGAGCCGAACGTTCCGGTCATGCACCAGGTTGTCCGCATGCAGCGTGCGTCCTGGCGTGCCGGCACCCATCAGACCAAGACCCGCGGCATGGTCAGCGGCGGCGGCAAGAAGCCGTTCCGTCAGAAGGGCACCGGCCGTGCTCGTCAGGGTACCATCCGCGCACCGCATTGGCGTGGCGGCGGCGTGGTCTTCGGGCCGCATCCCCGCAGCTATGCCTTCAAGGTGAACAAGAAGGAAATCAAGCTGGCCATCCGCTCGGCGCTTTCCGCCAAGCTGGCTGATGAGCAGCTCATCGTCGTCGACAAGTTCGACTTCGAGAAGCCCTGCACCAAGGATGCCGTGGCCGTGCTGAAGGCGCTCGAGGTTGAGGGTCGTTGCACCATCGTCGTGAACGACGAGAACGTCAACGCATTCCTCTCGTTCCGCAACATCCCGACGGTCGACATCGTCCCGTCCGGTTCCGAGAACGTCTACGAGCTGCTCGACAACAAGTTCCTCATCTTCGAAGAAGAGGCGCTGCGCAAACTCGAGGAGGCGATGGCGTAATGAAGGACGCTCGCGACATCATCATCCGTCCGATCATCACCGAGCACAGCTACGACATGATCGAGATGAACAAGTACACGTTCGAGGTCGCTCGCGACGCGAACAAGATTGAGATCGCCAAGGCCGTTGAGGAGCTCTTCGGCGTGACGGTCAAGAAGGTCAACACCCTCAACGTCAAGCCGAAGGTCAAGCGCGTGCGCTACGTCCCCGGCAAGACCCGTCAGTGGAAGAAGGCCATGGTCACCATCGCCGAAGGCGAGACCATCGAGATCTTCGCCAGCTAATCACTGGTCAACACGACTTGAAAGGGCGCTCTTCGGAGCGCCCTTCTTCTTTTCCAACCAGAATCGTCTCTTCTTGGCCGTTTTACATTTCAGGAATAGGCCACGATTAGGTGACGGTTGTTTTGAGCAATGGGCCAATCTGGTACATTGTCAACGAGAGCAATATCGAGAAGGAACCTCAGTGAAGCAGTGGACGAAAGCCATAATCGCCGACGTGGCGCTTGCCATCCTCGCCATCTTCCTATTCTCGCCAACTCAGCTGGCGCTGAGTCCGCTTGCGCCGAATCTTCTCGTTGCGGCTTCGAGCGTCATCGGAGCTGTGGGCATTGGCGCCGCAGCAGTCAAGGTGAACGGCGACGCGATCAAGGCGATGCGCGCCGAGAAACGACTCGAGCTGGGGCCGGGCGAAGCGACTGTCGACGACATCAAGATGGCGCTGCAGGAATATGAGAAGACGACTGCGGTAGGCGTTTACGCCAGGCAAGCCATCGCCGAGCTCGAAGCGGCCGAGCGCAAGCGTTCCACCTTGTACGGAATCATCGGGAACAAGTTCCAAGAGGGGAGCATCACCTGGGAGAAGTTCGCCGAGGGCATCGAGGCGGCCACGCAGGCCATCGCGTTCAACTCTGCGCTTCTGACCAAGCGCATCAAGGCGTTTGACGTCGAAGACTACAAGCGCAACGCCAAGAACACCATCACCGGCCTGTTCAACCGGGGCACCGTTCCTGAAGAGGTCAGGCAAGAGCGCCGTGCGATGTACGAGGCCAACCTCGAAGAGATGCGCACCATCGTGACTGCGAACGAGCGTCTGCTCACCGAGCTGGATCGGTTCGCCATCGAGATGGGGCGGCTCGAGTCAGGTGCCAACGAGCAGTCGAACGATCGCTTGCTCGAGGAGATAAACACGCTCGTCGATGAAACGAAGTACTACCGGTAACAAGCATGGAGGGGCGTGCCTCTCCATGACGAGAATGGTTTCATGGGCGGTTAGCACTCGCTCGTGAAAAGCGGAAAGGATTCCACCATGGCTTTCGATTTGACGATTCCCGATCCTGAGCAGACCAAGAAGGATGTTGCCATCGAGCTGTCGGTGCCCGATGTCGAGCAGACGAAAGAGGAAGTGGCCCAGGATGTGGCGGTCACCGAGGCATATGCGCAGGTGATCGACGATACCGCAATCGAGCGTGGTCAGCAGATCATGCAGGTCGACCTCGACTCGTACGAGGCCAAGCGCGAGATCACCCAGGCAATCGAGAACCTCGGCGCCGATATCGCCTACAAGTCCACGGCGAAGAACGAAATGCTCGCGCGCCGCATGAAGACCCTTGGAAAGCAGGGCGGCGACACGGGTGAGGTGGCCAAGAGCCTCGAAGATCTGGCCATCAAGATGCGCGATCTCGATCCGAAGGGCATCGACTTTGCGAAGGGCAGCCGCGCAGGCAAGCTGTTCAACCCGGTGCGCCGCTACTTCGAGCGCTACAAGACGGCCGACAACGAGATCGCCTCGATTGTGAAGTCGCTCGATACGGGCAGGGACATGCTTCACAACGACAACGTCACGCTCGAGCTCGAGGAAGTGCAAATGCGCGAGCTGACCAAGCAGCTCAACCAGCAGATCGAGATCGGCCTCGATCTCGACGCATACCTGTCGCAGGCCATCGAGCAAGCCAAAGCCTCCGGCACGGCCGACCCCGACCGCATCAGGTTCGTCGAGGAAGAAGTGCTGTTCCCGTTGCGCCAGAAGATCACCGACTTCCAGCAGCTGCAGCTCGTCAACCAGCAGGGCATCGTGTCGATGAACGTGTTGCGCCGTAACAATTCCGAGCTCATCCGTGCAGTCGACCGCGCCGAACATGTTACGGTGTCGGCGCTGCGCGTGGCCGTCACGGTGGCCGGTGCGCTGTACAATCAGCGCATCGTGCTCGACAAGGTGAAGGCGCTCAACGAGACGACGAACGCCATGATCTCCTCGACCGCCACGATGCTCAAGGAGCAGGGAACCGAGATTCAAACCACTGCCGGCGAGGCGAACATCTCGGTCGAGACGCTGCAGCAGTCGTTTGCCGATACCCTGCAGGCGCTCGAGGACATCAGCAACTACAAGCAGGCCGCACTCCCGCGCATTCGTCAGACGATCGACGACTTCTACCAGCTGGCCGAAACCGGCGAAAAGCATCTGCGTCAAATCGAGAGCGCCAGCTAGCGCCTCGCAACAAGAACAAGAATCGCACCGAAGGGAAGGCCTCTTCGGTGCGATTTCTTTTGCAGGACAGCCGATAAGGGGCGGTTCTTTTTGGTTAGTAAGCCAGCGCCCTTGCGGAATCGGTGCGTTGCGTTTCGGGTATCATACTCAAAAAGATCGGAAGTCGGAGGAAGCATGGCGTTCGTCGAGTTCAGAGATGTATGCAAGATCTATCAGATGGGCGAAGTCGAGGTCGCTGCGGTGTCAGGTATGTCGTTCGACATCGAGCAGGGCGAGTTCGTCGTGGTCGTCGGCCCATCGGGTGCCGGCAAGACGACGCTGCTCAACATGTTTGGCGGCATGGACTCGTGCACGTCGGGAACGATCCGGCTCGACGGCCAGGAGGTATCAGCCTTCGACGAGAAGCAGCTGACGTACTATCGCCGCTTCGATATCGGCTTCGTGTTCCAGTTCTACAACCTGGTGCAGAACCTCACGGCGAAGGAGAACGTCGAGCTCGCGAGCCAGATCTGCAAGGACCCGCTCGACGCCGCCACAGTGCTCGAGCAGGTTGGTCTTGCGCATCGCATGGACAATTTCCCCGCGCAGCTTTCAGGCGGCGAGCAGCAGCGCGTCGCCATCGCACGCGCGTTGGCGAAGAATCCCAAGCTGCTGCTGGCCGATGAGCCCACCGGCGCACTCGACTACAACACGGGCAAACAGATTCTGCGCCTTTTGCAGACGACCTGCTACGACACGGGCAAGACGGTCGTGCTCATCACGCATAACCAGGCTTTCACGGCCATCGCCGACCGCGTCATCTCCGTACGCGAAGGCAAGGCGGCCGATGTGAGGGTCAACGCGCATCCGCTTTCCGCCGAAACGCTGGAGTGGTAGGAAGACGCGCTGCATGACTGCTTTCTCGAAAGAGCTCCTGCGCACCATCACGCGAAAGCCGGGCCGTTTTTTGGCCTTGCTCGCCATCGTTGCGCTCGGTGCAGGCTTCTATGCCGGGTTGCGCATGACGGCGCCCGACATGAAGATCGCTCTCGACCGCTATCTCGATGCGACGGACACATACGATGTGCGCGTCGTCTCCACGGTGGGGCTCGAAGATGCCGACCTCGACGCGTTGCGGGAGCTTCCCGCCGTCGATCAGGTCATGGGCTCGTACCAGGCCGATGTGCTTGCAGTCATGAACGACATGACGTATACGACCCGCGTTCACTCGCTGCCCGAAGCGGCTCACTCATCGACGTGCGAAGATGGCGTGACAGTCGAATCCGCTGATGATAGTTACCTCAACCGCCTCATTCTTGTCGATGGCCGGTGGCCCGAAGCGGAGGGGGAGTGCCTCATTTCATCCGACCGCGTGCTCAGCCAAGGCGTTGCCATCGGTTCCGAGGTCGTGTTCACACAGGGCACGGGCAAGCTCGACGACACCTTCGCGGTCAAGCGCTATACGGTGGTCGGCACCGTGCATATTCCGTATTACATCACGTCGGCGGCCATCGAATCGAGCTCGCTCGGCTCGGGCGTCGTGCAGCAGGTGCTCTACGTCGACGATGACAATTTCGCCGACAACTTCCCCTATACCGACGCATTCATCACCGTCGTCGGGGCGCGTGACGTGAAGCACGGTACGCCTGAATACGATGCGCTCATCGACGAGGCGAAGGGCCAGATTGAGGGAATTGCCGACGAACGTTGCGAGGCGCGTCTCGATTCGCTGACCGACGAGCTTTACGGCAATGCGACCACCTATCGAGGTTTGCTCGATTTGGCCGAGTACCGGCTGTCGCACACGCAGGAGGAAATCGACAACCCCGAGTTGCCGGAATGGCTCGTCATGGGCCGTGACAAGAACGTCGGCACCGCCTCGTTCACGTCCGATGCCGACCGTGTCGACCATATCGCCAGCATCTTCCCGATGATCTTCTTCCTCGTCGCGGCGCTCGTGGCGCTGACGACCATGACTCGCATGGTGGACGAGGAGCGCCAACTCATCGGCACGTTCAAGGCGCTTGGCTATTCGCGCGGGCGCATCACTTCGAAATACGCTGCCTATGTGCTGCTCGCCAGCGTCGTGGGTTCATGCATCGGCATCGCCGCGCTCTCGAAGCTGCTGCCGGGTGTCATCATGAACGCGTACGCCATCATGTATTACGTGCCCAACGGTCCTTTGCCCATCGATTGGCCTATCGCTTTGCTCTCGGGAGGGTTGGCCATCGGCGTTACGCTGTTCGCCACGTGGGCTTCGGTTGCTGCCACGTTGCGCGAGAAGCCTGCGGCTCTCATGTTGCCGCGCGCTCCGAAATCGGGCAAGCGCATCTTGCTCGAGCGGATCACCCCGATATGGGAGCGCCTTTCCTTCACGTGGAAAGTGACGTGCCGCAACATCTTCCGCTACAAGAAGCGTCTCATCATGACCGTCATCGGCATTTCGGGATGCACGGCTTTGCTGCTCACAGGGCTCGGGCTGCACGATGCCATCAACGACATCATTGACATCCAATATGGCGAGATCATCCAGCATAACGCCATCATCACGCTCGAGGACAAGCTACACGAAGAGGAGAGAACCCAGCTCGACGAGCTGCTTGCGCAATCAGGTGCAATCGAATCGTCGACGGATGCATACACCGAAACCATGCTGGCAAGCGGTCCGCGCGCTAGCGACAAGCGCATCGACATTGTCGTGCCCGACGACCCTGAAGCGTTCGCACAGATGAAGGTGCTGCGAACGCGCAAAGGCCATGAGCCGCTTTCGATCGAGGGCGACGCCGTGCTGCTCAATGAGAAGATGGCCCAAGAACTCGGC
>CACZAR010000045.1 GCA_902779135.1 uncultured Coriobacteriaceae bacterium
GGTTCGCCGAATAGCACCGGTCCGGTGGGGTAATCCACCGGTTCCCCGAATCGGTTGACGGATTTACCGTTGGATTCCATGTCCGCCTGCTGCAGATGAGCTGGGAAACGGGACAGCGCTTGTGAGTAAGGCAGGACTGCCGTGCTCTCGTATCCTAGGATGTTCCGCTCGTACACTCCGATGAGGGCATCCAGCATCGCCGGGTTTTCCAGCGGGCTGGCGTCTGCGGAAAGTCTGTCCGTTTCAGCTGCACCGGCGAGGAATTGCGCAAAGACTTCGGGGCCGAAGGCCAAGGACAACACTGCTCCGCCCACTGCCGAGGTGGAGGAGTAGCGGCCACCGATGTGGTCGTCCATGAAGAATGCTTCCAGGTAACCGCTGTCCTGAGCGAGGGGAGAGGTTTGGCTGGTGACGGCGACCATGTGGTCGGCCGGGTCGAGACCCGTCTTGACGAGAGCATCTTTCACAAATGCTTCGTTGGTCAGCGTCTCGAGCGTGGTGCCGGATTTCGAGACGAGGATGAAGAGGGAATGAGCCACATCGATGGTGTTCAGCACGTTCACCGCATCGTCGGGATCGACGTTGCTGATGAAGCGGGCTTCCATCTTCAGGGCACCTTCGGCGCGAGCCCAGTTCTCAAGTGCCAGGTACACAGCCCTTGGGCCCAAATCGCTTCCACCGATGCCGATCTGCACGACGGTCGTGAACGCCTCACCAGCTGCGTTGGTTATCTCGCCGTTATGCACTTTTCGAGCGAAGTCGGCGATTCGTTCCTGCTGTTCGACGTAGAACGCACGCTTGTCGACTCCGTCCGCAACAACAGGATCGCCCAGTTGTCCTCGGGTCAGGTGATGCAAAACCAGGCGCTTTTCGCCGGTGTTGACCATGGCGCCGTTGTACAGCTCGGCGAACTTATCAGCCAGTTGCGCTTCGGTCGCCAGGCTGGCCAGCTTCTTCAAAAGCTCATCGTTCACCTGTTTGGCACCGTAGTTGTACGAAAGCCCGCATGCCATGGGCAGGGTGTAGTCCCGCACCCGTTGCGCGCCTTCCTCGCCTGCCAGAGCCGCACGCAGGTCAACGCGCGTGGAATCGGCCACGAGTTCCCGATATGAATCCAACTGATTGAGGTTTTTCCAGTCTGCCATTCTTGTTCCCTTCAAAGATAACGAGGGGGCGTGAACAGGGGACGGGTTAGGCGTTCATCTGCAACGTCTCTTGGCAGCGTCCATTTGGCCCTCGGCCAGATGAACGCCTAACCCGTCCCCTGTTCACGCCCCCCTTGTGCATAAGTCCTACTTTTTCAATTCTTCAATCAAGAGGTTGCGGAGGACTTGAGTGTCGCACTTGCCCTTGAGTTGTTTCATGCAGGCTCCGAACAGCGGGTTCAGGGCCTTTTCGCGACCGTCTCGATATGCCTGCGCCGTCTCCGGGTCCGCAGCGATGACGGCAGCCACCACAGCTTCCAAAGCACCGGTGTCCGACGAGTTCAGAAGCCCTTCCGCCTCGGCGAAGGCAGCCATGTCCTCGGGAATGCTTTCGCCTTGCGCATCCAGGTCGAATAAGGTTTCAAGCAGGCGCTTGCCGTTGGCGTTGCTCACTTTGCCGTCACCCACCAAGCCGATGAGCTGTCCCAGTGCGCTACCCGGCACAGGCAGCTCATCCGAAGTCATGCCTCGCTTGTTGAGGACGCCTGCGCAGTTGGTGATGATCCAGTTGGCGGCTTCCTTGGGGGCGGCACCAGCGGCCATGGCCCCTTCGAAGCAATCGCAGAATGCGCGGCTCTGAGTGAGCATGTCGGCATCGTAGTCGGAGAGGCCAACGCTTTCCACGTAGTGCTCCCGCTTCACCTCGGGGAGTTCCGGCAGGCTTGCATGAATGTTGTCGTACCACTCGTCGTCGATAACGATGGGCATGATGTTGGGGTCTGGGAAGTACCGGTAGTCGCCAGCTGTTTCCTTGTTTCGCATGGCGAAGGACTTCCCAGCATCGTCGTTCCAGCCACGAGTTTCTTGCACCAGCTCCTCGGTGCCGTTTTCGATGGCATCGATGTGGCGCGCTGTTTCGTACTCGATGGCTCGCCTGATGGCGGCAATCGAGGCCATGTTCTTCATTTCAGTGCGCACGCCTAGCTCGGTGCTGCCCGCCGGTCGTACCGACAAGTTCACGTCGGCGCGCATCGTGCCCTTTTCCATGCGGGCGCCCGACACCTTCGCGAATCGCAGCAAGCTGCGCAGGCGCTCGAGGTATGCCACGACCTCGTCGGCGCTGCGCAGGTCCGGCTGGCTTACGATTTCGATCAGCGGCACGCTGGTGCGGTTGAAGTCCACCAGCGAGGTGTACGACCAGTTGTCGTGGACCAGCTTGCCGGCGTCTTCTTCCATGTGGATCTGCTTGACGCGGATGTCTTTGGGGCCATCTTCGGTCTGGATGGTCACGTAGCCGTTCACGGCAATGGGCGCAAACCATTGGGTGGTCTGATAGGACGCGGGCAGGTCGGGATAGTAGTAGCTCTTCTTGTCGAACGTGGTCGTGCGGTTGATGTGGCAGTTGAGCATCATTCCCGCCGTCATGCCGAGATTGATGACCTGTCGATTTGCGACGGGAAGCATGCCGGGCATGCCGCAGCAGGCGGGGCACACGTGGGTGTTGGGCTCGGCGTCGCTGCCGTTCGTGCACGAGCAGAAGATCTTGGATTTGGTGGCCAGCTCGACGTGAACTTCAAGGCCGATGACGGTTTCGTAAGCGGTCATGATTAGGCCTCCTTTCCAGCGCAGTTGGCAGGTGAGAGGATGTTGGCCATACGCAACAAGGCGGCATCAGAGAATGCCGGGCCCACCAATTGCACGCCGCCTGCGGCAAGGGCCGGCAAACCGGTTATTGCAGCAGGAGCGGTGAAACGGTTTTCCTCGAACGCGAGATACGGGTTCGCCTCCACGTCGGCGAGGCTGTACGAACGCTTGGCACAAGCGGGGAGGAGAACCACAGTTTGCCCCGCGTCTTCATTCGCAAACTCCTTCGCAAATGCCTCGGAAATGAGGCGGCGGATGCGGAGAGCCTTGTCGTAGCAGCGATCGTAGTTGTCCGTGGCAAGCACCTCGGAGCCGTAGAGGACGGCGGTCTTGGTGAGGATGCCGAAAGCTTCCGTGCGAGACTTGGTGTAAAGCTCGCCGATCGTCGTGTATTTCTGCGTGTGGTAGCCGTATTTCATGCCCTCGAAGCGGTTCTCGTTATTGCAGAGTTCCGCGCACATGAGGATGTTCCAGGCCAGGTTGCCGACAGCGAAAAGCGCATCGGTTTCCGCCGTGGTGTCCGAGACGGCAATGCCTTGCGCGTTCAGGTTGTCGATGACGGCGTCGATGAGTTGTTTGGTGTCTGCATCGGCGGTGTCCAACAGCCCGCGCGCCACTTTCACGTGTGTGATGGGGGAGGCGAAAGCCTCGCCCGCTGTGGCGGCTTCTGCAGAACCGCCGGAGGTTATACGTGCGCATTCGCTCGCGGGAAGGGATGTGCCATCCGAGTCGTCATGGCCGGCAAGCACGTCGAGAACCTGCTGTGCGACATCTGCCGAGCTGGCGGTGATGTCGATCGTTTCGCCGGAACAGGCCACCGCGATGGTGCCAAATCGGGATACGCAGCCATACGTTGGTTTCAGGTGAACTTGGTCGGAGAGCGCCGCTGCACGGGCTTGGGCACCGTTCACGTCCAGTCCCACCACAGCATCCACAGCTGCATCTGCGAGCAGCTTGGACGCAGCAGTGGTGAGGTTTCCATTCGCATCGACCACGGGACCGAAATAGGAGGTCTCGCCGAGGAAGTCGAAACCGAATTCGCCGATGTTCACTTTGCCGGCAACGTGGTGGCCTGCTTCCCGCAAGCGTTCGTCAACTCGTGCGGCGAACAGGCTCTTGAATCCAGCCAGCATCTTCGATCCGGCGGAGGTGGGCATGTCTTGGGTCAGAATCAGGTCATCAAGACCGATGGTGAGCTGGTCCGCTCCAGCTTTCTCGCTTGGGTTTTCAGCGATGAACAAGGTGTTTTCACTCATGACGCCCTCCTTACTGCAAGATTTGGGGCACTTGCCAGTAGCCATCCATGGACTCCGGCGCCTGAGCCAACAGATCTTCGCGAGAGAACGGCTGCGAGGCGACGTCTTCCCGCAGCACGTTTACCATGGGCCGCACGTGAACCATGCGCTCCACGTTTTCGGTGTCGATTTGGGCCAACGTCTCCCAGTCCGCTTCGCGTGCGGCAAAGAAGGCCAACATTTCATCTTGTTCTTGGGGGGTTAAGGACAGCTGGTTCAAATGCTCCAGGTCCAAAAGCGTCTCACGGTCCACGGTCGCTCCTTTGTGCGTGAATTCGAATCCCGTTAATCTTATTGTAATAGAAGAAGTCGGGCGCGCCTTCCTCGGCGTGTTTCCGATAAGGGGTTTTCTCCTTCAGCGTACGGGATGGAATCACCCGGAACCGTCTGCGTCAATCTTCTCCTGCCGTTGTGCCGCTTGGCCGGCCGTTGACGCTCTCGAAGACCTCTTGCGTGTAATCGGGGCTGCCGTCTTGCTCTGCGCGATGCAACAACACGCGCCACAACGCATAGAGCGCCAACCAGCATGCGACGACGACCACGACGAGCGGCACGATGTAGCCCGCGCTGTCGAACAGCTCAGCAACTGCGACGAGGGGCGAACCGCCTGGGGGCGCGTTGAGGAACATGAAGTTCGTGTCGAACGCCTTGTTGAACGCATAGGCCGCTGGCACGTACAAGCCGAAGAGCACAAGCGGCATCCATATGCGCTTGACGGACGGCTCGTAGTCGCGCCCCGTGACGACCATGGCTGTGAACGAGATGATCAGGGTGTGCTCGGTGAACCCGCACACCGAAGGCCATGTGAACGGCGGGCAGTACGACCAGCTTGGGAAGAGGAGCGCGGCCAACGCCCCGAAGATCCCCATCGTGGCGAGCGACTCGCCGCAGAGCCGGTTCGGCCTCAGCGCGTATACGAGCATGAGGAGCTCGCAGATGTTGCACGAGTGCAAGGGCCACCAATTCGGGTCGAAGACGCCCGCGTGGTACATCATCACGTCGCGCGAAGCGAGCATGGCGAGCGGAATGGCGGCGATGACCAGCTGCATGGTGCGGCGTGGGCTTCCCCATGCGGTGCCGCTCGGCAGGCGCCGGTACGCAGCGCACAGGACGCCGATCAGGACCACCGAGCACGCGAGGTAGCCGAGGTGCGCAGGACCGAAGTAGTCGAAGCCTGCCCCGCTGTCGTACATGAGCGGCTCTGCCGTGAAAAACGTTATCTCACTTGAAACGAGTGCCATATCCCCAGTTCATGTTGATGTACTAGCCTCAACTGGAACGTCTCCATCATCGTGGTCGTAAGGCTCACGTGCGCATCGCTTTCGGGCATGTCGAACTCGCAACGGTAGGCCATTGCACCCAAATCATGCAGCATGGCTGCCCCCGCATGCTGCTTTCCAGTTAAAGCAAACCCGTTTCTCATTGTAGCTCTCGCAGCCTATGTGCGAGAAGACAAGCGGGGGCGCAGGGGACCGCCCCCTGTTCATCTTGAACGCCAACCCGCCCCCCCGTTCACGCTGCGCGCAATTGACCATTGCGTGACAATGCTGCGTTCAGCCCTTACGCTGTTTTCGTACAGCGAATGAAAGGAGAAACCATGGGCGTCGGTGAAGCGATTCAAAGCGCGCGCAAGAAAGCGGGCCTCACGCAAGAGCAGCTTGCTGCGAAGGTGTATGTGACGCGGCAGGCAGTCAGCCGATGGGAGACGGGCGAGAGCGAACCTGGCATTGATATGCGAAAGCTCCTGGCAAGTGTGCTGGATGCCCCAATCAGGGAATTGCTCGATCTGCCCGATGCTCCTGCATGCCAATGCTGTGGAACTCCGTTCGATATTCCCAACATGCCTTTCGGGACCAATGCAGATGGTACCGAGAACCCCGACTACTGCGGTTGGTGCTATCAAAACGGCGAATTTACCAGCGGAGGCCTTGATGAGATCATCGAGCGCAACGTCCCGTATCTCATGCAAGCTACGGGCTATTCGGCTGAGGAGGCGGTTTCGTTCATGGGGGCTGTGCTGCCCACGCTCAAACGGTGGTCGACTGTAGAGAACGGCAACGTTGCCGCCAACCTCAAAAAGAGCGCCTTTTACGTATGTCCCAGTTGCGGCAACATCATCTGGTCGACAGGCGAGGCGGCGGTCACCTGTTGTGGCAACGTGCTCAACCCGCTCGAGGCCAAGAAGAACGCCGGCATCCTCGATGCTGCTGTGGAAGTAGCTGACGGTTGCCAACGCGTGAGCGTCGCCCATCCCATGAGCAAACAAGATAGCCTGCTGTTTATCGCATCTGTCGGTGATGATCTGGTCCGCATCAAGCGGCTCTATCCTGAGCAGGAGGCACGTGCCGAGTTTCCTCTGCAGGGACCAAGCAAGGTGTATGCGTACGGAGCCAGCTGCGGCTTGGTTGAACTTTAAGAGCGTGAACGGGGGGGCGGGTTGTATGAGTCATTGGGACTGTCCCAAGGACTCATACAACCCGCCCCCCGTTTATCTAGCGAATTTGTTACAGCTCCTTTATCAGCTTTGCGGGCACGCCGCCAACAACCGTGTTGGGCGCGACGTCTTTTGTCACAACCGCCCCTGCCGCTATGACTGCGCCATCCCCGATGGTCACGCCGGGGAGCACTGTGACATTTGCGCCCATCCACACGTCGTTGCCGATATGCACCGGTGCGGGCAACAGGTTTGCCCGTTTTGCGGGATCCATGTTGTGGTTGAGCGTTGCAATCACTGCGTTGTGTCCGATGAGCGCGCGGTCGCCGATGTAGATGCCGCCCTGGTCTTGGAATCGACATCCAGCATTGATGAACACGCCTTCACCCACGTGGGTGTTGAGTCCGCAATCGGTCGTAAACGGAGGGAATAACCCCACACCCTCAGAAAGCTTGCATCTCCAGAGCTCTTCGAGCTGTGCTCTCGTATCCGACAAGTTGTCGAATTGCGCATTCATGCGCGACGTGATGCGCATCGCACGCTCCGATGCAGCCGTCATGAGGCGGTGCATGTCCGATCCTGCGATAACCTCTTCGCCGCTGTTCATGTATGCAACGAAACGCTCGATTTCGTCTTGCGTCATTTCGGGGCTGTCTTCGTAGTTGCTCTTGCCCATGGTGCCTCCTGTTGCTTTCGTTCGGTCGCCAGTTTGGTGAATGCTTACACGCCGAAATACTCAGCAATTTCGGCCATGCGATTGGATTGCTTGCAGCCGAATGGGCAGCGCGTATCGCAATGGCCGCACTGCACGCATTCGGAAGCGCGGTGTTCGAGATTGCGGTAATGATCGACTGCAAGCTCATCCCCTAAGCGTGCCAGATCGTAATACTTGTTCGCCAGGCCGATGGGAATGCCCACGGGGCACGGCTGACAGTGATTGCAGTATACGCATGCACCCTTGTCTGACGGCGGAGCGAATTCGCCGATGATCGAGTAGTCGCGTTGTTCGGGCGAGGCGTCCAGATACGACAGCACATCATGCAGGTCTTCAAGCCCCCGTACGCCTGGAAGCACGCAGGTCACACCTGGTTTATCAAGTGCGTAGGCGATGCATTGCTCGCGGGTAAGCGCCTGGCTGAACGGTGATTGCGTTGCATCCAACAGCTGTCCGCCGGCAAAGGCTTTCATGACCGATACGCCTACGCCTGCCGCTTCGAATTCGCGGTAGAGAGTTGCGCGATCTGATGCTTCGCCTTTTCCGTAGGTCGATTCGTTCGTGTAGTCGTACATGGGATTGATGGAAAACATCGCCCAGTCGAATGCCTCTGTGGCTAGGAACTTGCGCGCAATGGAGGTCGTATGCGTGGAGAAGGCCAGGTGGCGAATCGTGCCGTCCGCCTTTCGGCGTTGCGCGTAGTCCCATATACCGCCGTTCATGATTTTGTCGAAGTCAGCATCCTCGTCGATGCAGTGGATGAAGCCGAAGTCGGCATAGTCGGTGCCAAGATCGGAAAGGCGTTTCTCGAACTCTGCGGCAGCTAGCTTTGCATCGGTTGTCCAGCCGTACTTGCCCGTCGTGTATTCTGCGCCGATATGCACTTGCAGCATCGCGCGCTGACGGTTAGCGCCCGAAAGCGCGCGGAGGTACCCCTCGAAAGCCGACGCTTCGCTCGGTATGAAGTCCATCACGTTCACGCCAGCGTCGAGCGCTTCACGTACCATCGTTTCAGTCTCTCGTGCATCGGCCTGGTGGATGCCAGCCATTCCCAACCCGATGACGCCGATTTTCTCGCCTCCGTGCGGGAGCGTCCTGTATTCCATGTAAAACCTTTCTAGTCGCGTATTCCGTAGCGTGCCATTGGGGACAGGCCAAATGTCTCGTATATGTTTGGTCAATGTTTATGAAAAACGTACGAGACATTTGGCCTGTCCCCAATGGCACGCTTTGCTATGCCAGCGAGAGCGTTATCTCCACGGTATCGTCGCCTAACACTTCACGCAACGTATCGGAAGTTGCGCCTTCGATATTACCGAGTGGAGTATAAGCCCAGCTGTTCGAGCCCGTGAAGATTGTGATTTGGTTGCCCTGGTACAGCATGACGTCCCCTGGCGAGGTTGTGATCTGCTCGTCGCTTTCTGGGAGGGCCCACGGAAGCGGGCCAACCTGCTCGAACCCGCCGTATGGATGCAGGTCCACCGTGACTGGCCCTGCTTGTAGGTGTTCTGCAAGGGCACGCGCGGCGTTGGTGTTGGCGAGCCGCACTTCAAGCTGCTTGCCGTTCGCGCTTATAATGAACGAACCGGCCGCTTCCGCGCTTTCAGTAGAATCATCGGTAGCTGTGGTCGCTGACTGTCCGACCGCTGCATTCGTAGATTCGGCGGACGAGCTAGACGCCGATGCCGAGGCGGCGCTTCTAGACGAGGCATCAGCAGATGTCGATGCTTGCCCTTGAGCACACCCGACAAGCAACAGCATTGCGACGAGTGTGGCTATTGCAACCAGTTTTTTCATCGTTAGCGACCTTCCTCGAACACTTATTTCAGATTCTCGCTGAAGAACGACTCGAGCTTATCGAAGGGGATGGCCTCGAAGTTGTCGTACAGGTCGACGTGGCTCGCGCCAGGGATGATCATGAGCTCCTTGTTGTCGCCCTTCAGCAGCTCGAAGGCGCCTTCGCTGAAGTAACGCGAGTGCGCTTTCTCGCCGTGCACGAGCAGTACGGGAGCGTCGATCTCGCCAGCCATAGACAGGATGGGTTGGTTGAGGAGTGAAATCGTGCCCGTTACGTTCCATCCGTCGTTGGAGTTGCCCGAGCGCTCGTGGTAGCCACGCGGGGTCTTGTAGTAGGCGTAGTAGTCCTTCACAAAGTAAGGCGCATCCTCAGGCAACGGGTCCACTACGCCGCCAGCACGCTTATAGGTGCCCGCCGCGTAATCGGCCGTCCGTTGGGCTGCCCATGCGGCGCGTTGCTCATCACGAGCTTCCTTGCTGTCGGCGCTGCCGAAGTAGCCCTCGCGGGCAACGCGCGACATATCATACATGGTCATGGCCGCGGTGGCTTTGATGCGCGGGTCGAGTGCGGCAGCGTTCACGGCCATGCCACCCCAGCCGCAGATTCCGATGATGCCAATCTCGTCAGGGTTGACATCGTCGCGGCAGCTCAGGTAGTCGACAGCTGCGCAAAAATCTTCGGTGTTGATATCGGGACTCGCCATGCGGCGCGGCTCGCCACCCGACTCGCCGGTGAACGACGGGTCGAATGCTATGGTCAGGAATCCGCGCGCTGCCATCTCCTGGGCATACAGACCGCTCGATTGTTCCTTGCATGCACCGAACGGACCGCTTACGGCGATGGCTGCGAGTTTGCCTTCGGCATTTTTAGGCTTGTAGAGATCCGCCGCCAGCGTAATGCCGTATCGGTTTACGAACGTCACTTTCGAGTGGTCGACGCGTTCATTGCGGGGGAACACCTTGTCCCATTCTTCCACGAGATGCAGGTCTGCGGTCTTCATCATGCTGTGTCTCCTTAAGGGTCGGTTGCCATTGGCTCATTTTGGGGTATGATGGTACCGTAAAAGCTAAACCTAACTTTAGGTCAAGTGTTGATTTCGAGGAACAAGAATGACGTACAGCATTGGTCAAGTCGCTGAGATGTTTGATTTACCCATATCCACGCTGCGGTATTACGACAAGGAAGGGTTGTTTCCTTCGCTCGAGCGAAAGTCGGGCATTCGAAAGTTCAGCGAGGTCGAGATCGATGCTTTGCGTGTCATCGAGTGCTTGAAAGGCTCTGGACTCGAGATCAAAGACATCAAGCAGTTCATGGATTGGTGTACTCAGGGACCCGAGACGTACGTCCAGCGCAAGGAACTCTTCGAACGACGCCTCGATGCGCTGGAAGAAGAGATGACGCGGCTATCGCGCATGCGCGACATGCTCAAGTACAAATGCTGGTACTACGACACCGCACTCGCCGATGGTGGCGAAGAACGCATTCAGGCCATGTTGCCCGACAACTTGCCGCCTGACGTGCAAGAACTCTACGACTCGGGTTTCCGCTCTTAAAGATGCAACGCCAACACGTGGTTTTCGGGATTGTTCCCGAACACTACGTGTTGGCGCTCCCGATTTGGCGCTTGCACGTTTTACGCTTATGGAAAAGGCTGCGGCTTGGTCAAGCTGCAGGTCCGTGATCGCGACGTCAATTGCAACGTTTCAGGCTGCGGGTGCGCCAGGCGACGAGCAGGCTTCCGATGGCGATGCAGAGCAAAGCTATCGTAATAGGCACGAGTGCATCACCTGTTGCAGGAGCTTTGGACGTCGTTGTTGCAGTCTTGGAGTTCCCAGAATCGTGGGACGGATCTGCCCTCGCGATGTCCCCAGGCTGCTCGATGGTCTCGACGATTTGCGTGGCGAACACCTTGCCGCCCACCTCGCTGTCGGTGTCGGCTATAACGTAGAAGTTGCCACGGTACGTTGTGCCGACTTGGTTGTAAGTCTTCGTGACGCTGACCAGTTTGTCAGTTGCCTTGAACTCGGTCTGTCCCCAGTCGAGCGAGTAGGTGTCGGCGATTACTACGCCAGCGCCATCGGTCATGGCTGGTCCGCTCGCGATAATCCCATTGGCAGTATGATGACGCAGCTGAGCGCAGCTGCCAGCAGCATGCGTAGACGTTTCTTCATTGGCGGGCCTTCCTGTGGCGGAACAGAGAAGTTCCAGTTTCAGTACTTCGAGCACTACGCATTTTATCTCGATGCGAGCTTGAAGCGCCTTATGGCATGGTAGCGCCTTCATCGATGGCGAATGGAAAGGCACAGGAATCAGCGGCAGCTGAATCGGAAAATGCGGACAATGCCTAATACCGCGAAAAGACGAGCAATTCAAGACTGCAAATCAAGTGGCAAACATGGTAATGTGACGGTCGGCGTACGGAGCATGGGGCTCCGCGCGAGCGACCATCCAAGGGGATGTCTTTTTGGTCATTGTTCTGTAAGGAACGCTTGAACCGAACATCGAAGAAGGGGCGCGAAGCGCCCTCGGTTGATTGCGTTCCGAATCCGAATGTTTCGTTGGATTCTCGCAGAACAGGACATGATCATGAACTTCCCGAAGGCAAATTCCTTCTCTCAATCCATTATGCGCTCTCGCAGTATGGGACCAAACCCGCTCAAGCTCTGCGAAGAGCTACTCGAGTTGTCGAGCATTCCCGCAGGCTCCGTTGTCCTAGACCTTGGCAGCGGGGCAGGGCTTACAAGCGCG
>CACZAR010000046.1 GCA_902779135.1 uncultured Coriobacteriaceae bacterium
AGCCGCTGTTACAGGGCGATTGCTTGCATGTCAAGGCAAAGGTCCATGCAGTGGACTTCGCGGAATCGGAGTATTCCTGGTCAAGGGCATCTTCCGCATCGTTGTATGTTACGTCCTTCGAACTGCAGGATGATACATCCCCATTGGGGCATTTGAGGGCTATACGCAAAGCTGCGCTCGAGGCGTTTAGCGAAGGAAGCACCGAGTCGGGGATGCTAAAAGCCGTGACATGCGGATATCGTCACGACATTAACGGATCGGATGAGTATCGAGCATTCCAAACATGCGGTTTGGCCCATCTCGTTGCTGTTTCGGGCGCCCATCTTGCAATTGTGGCGGGAATCGTGCTGGCTGCCATGAACTCGCTGAGAGCACCGCGTTGGTGCACGGTTGTGGCAACGGTTGGCGTAATGCTCGCATATCTCGTTTTGTCAGGATTACCCGCCTCTGCCATTAGGGCAACCATCATGTCTTCGATCGGGCTCATGTCATTTTTCGGCAGCCGGAGGCCTTCGGCCATGAATGCTCTTGGCATAGGTATGTGCTTGATGATTGCATCAGAAGCACATCAGGCTGTTTCTGCATCGTTTTGCCTGTCATGCTTGTCGACGGCTGGCATCATTTTGTTTTCACCGCTTTTGAGTTTTTGGTTCGAGCGTTTGCCGATTCTTCGATTAAGTGCCATCGGCCAACCGTTGTCTCTAACTTTTTCTGCAGGCATTCTCTCCCAGCTTTATGCAACTTCCATGTTCGGTCTTGTTCCAATGATTTCGCCGCTTGCAAACATAGTTTGCGCTCCGCTACTTCCGCTCGTTTGCGGCATAGGCATCGTTGGAGCGCTTTCGTTCGTCATGCACTTGCCTTGCAGTTCGCTCATAGGATTAGCTGCTGTAAAGTGCGCATCTCTGCTCGATACGATTGCAGTTGCGCTCTCATACATTCCCTATGCAAGCATCCCTTTTCAAGTCGGAACCGGAGAGGCGCTCGCTGTCTCGTTCGCTGTAGCTGCGGTGTTGTGGGTGGTGTGGCTGAAACTCGATGCGCGAATCGTGTGTCTGGCCCTCTTTGCATGTGCCATTGCTTTCGTTGCATACGACAGCGCAGCGGCGTCTGGAGACGTTATCGTCATGCTCGATGTTGGCCAGGGCGACTCGATACTTCTTCGGAGTCAAGGCCATGCGATGCTCGTCGACACGGGGAACCAGGATTCGATGCTTATCTCTGCGCTTGGGAGAAACCATGTTCGCCATCTTGACGAAGTTCTTCTCACGCATGCTGATGATGATCATGTTGGGTCACTTGATGCTCTTGCGAGCTGTGTTGAGGTGGATCGGGTCGTAGTAGCCGAGGATATGCTGACGTGCAACGACGAGTCATGTCATGAGGCTATCGAGCAAGCTGGAAAAGTATCGCGAGAGTTCGTTGGGGTGTCAGTAGGCGACGAATTTGAAGTAGGTGCATTTAACTGCAAGGTTATCTGGCCGCATGGATTCAAGGACGCTGGCGGCAATGCTGACAGCTTGTGTCTGATCGTCTCGTATGATGGAAATGGTGATGGTGAAACTGATGCCACCGCGTTGTTTCTCGGTGACGCGGAAAAAGAAGAGCTCAAAGCTATGTTGAGTGAGCAATGGATGGCGTCGATCGACATCATCAAAGTAGGCCATCACGGCTCGAAGAACGGAATTACGGCAGCTGAGGCCGAGAGGCTCCATCCTGAGATTGCACTGATAGGAGTTGGCAAGCACAATCGCTATGGTCATCCAAGCGAAGAGGTCCTCAACATCTTCCAAGACATTGGTTGCACAGTTTTTAGAACGGATGAGCAAGGTGATATTGCTTGCTCGTTGAATGCGGAGAACGTAAGCGTGCATACGATGAAGTAGAATGGGCGTATGAGCGAGAAACAAGCACAGAAACTTCTACCTGCCTATCTGGTTGTCGGCGAGGATGCGCTCAAGCGTCGCACGGTTCTCGAACGCTTGAGAAAACGCATTGCCGAATTAGGCGATTTCGAATTCAATCACGACGAGTTCGATGCTGAAAACGCCGATGGGAGCCAGATTGCGATTGCATGCAACACTTTGCCGTTTGCAAGCGAGTTGAGGCTCGTCGAGGTATTCAACATCGAGAAGCTTAAGAAGCAGGATGCTGACGTGCTTGTCGCATACCTCGCTGCTCCAAACCAAAGTACTGTGCTCGCATTGTCAGGCGAGAAGCTCGCAAAGAACTCGCGCCTCTACAAGGCGGTCGCCGATGTGGGTAAGACTGCAGTGATTGAATGTGCTCCTCTGAAGCGCTACGAGCTTGTCAAAGCGCTCAGGTCCATGGCGGTCGGCCATGGGTTCACCCTAACCGAAGGTGCAGCTGATGCGCTTGTGATGCTGGTCGGGGAGGACACGATTCGCCTCGATACCGAATTGAAGAAACTTGCGCTTGCTCACGTAGGGTCTGATCCTGTTACGGAGCGGGAGGTCAAGACGCTTGTAGCGCGTACGAACGAGGTTAAACCTTGGGAATTCGTCGACGCATTCTCGGCGCGGGACCTGAAACGATGCCTTGCATTGTTGCCGTTAGTAGAGTCGACGTCAGCCTATGCCCTCATTGCAATGTGTACGAATCGATTGCGTGAGCTCATTTGCGCGAAATCCCTTGCGTCAAGGGGCGAGGCCGCGCAGCTCGCGAGCGTGCTGAAAGCCCCTCCATGGCGCGTGAAGAACCACGTGAGCAACTCGCGGAAATTCTCCGATGAAGAGCTAAGATGCGCCATCGTTTCTGCGCGCGATTGCGAGCGCGCAATGAAAAGCGGCGCGAATCCCGATAACGCTTTCAAGGATTGGCTTATCGAGGTGCTGGCCAAATAGGAAATCATTCATTTCGCTTGCATGCGCATAGCGAGGTCAAGCGATTTTTGTTGAGAGACCTTGGCTCGAGCAAAAATCGCGGCGAGCAATGCACATGCGAGCGAAATGAATCAGAGGAAACCTGTTTCGCTAGTCGTCGACTTTCAGAATCGCCATGAAAGCCTCTTGGGGTACTTCGACCGAGCCGATGGCTTTCATACGCTTCTTGCCTTCCTTTTGCTTTTCGAGCAGCTTGCGCTTACGTGTGATGTCGCCGCCGTAGCATTTCGCCAAAACGTCTTTGCGCTTTGCCTTCACGGTCGTGCGGGCAAGAACGCGGCCGCCTACGGCCGCTTGGATAGGCACTTCAAACATCTGGCGGGGAATGATCTCTTTCAGCTTGCGAGCAAGGATGCTGCCGCGGTTGTAAGCGTTGTCGGAATGGACGATGAACGACAACGCATCGACCGGTTTGCCTGCAAGCAAAATGTCGAGCTTGACGAGTTTGCTCGCACGGTAACCCGCCATTTCGTAGTCAAGCGACGCATAACCTTTCGTAGATGACTTCAGACGGTCGAAGTAGTCCATGATCATTTCGGAAAGCGGCATCTCCCAGATGACTTCGACTGTTGTTGACGAAAGGTAGTTCATGTTGACGAACGTGCCCCTCCGCGCGTTAGTCAGGTCCATGACCGGTCCGACGTAATCGGGCGGGACGAGAATCTTCACCCTCAGATACGGTTCTTCGATGCGCTCGATTTCCGAAGGATCCGGCATCTCCTGAGGAGAGTGAAGCGATACCATCTCTCCGTTCTTCTTGTACACGTGGTATTCGACCGATGGGGCCGTGGCCAGCAAGTTGAGCCCGAATTCACGTTCGAGGCGTTCTTCAATGACCTCCATGTGCAGAAGGCCCAAGAAGCCTACGCGGAAGCCGAATCCCAATGCGTGAGAGGTTTCGGGCTCCCACACCAAAGCCGGGTCGTTGAGCGCAAGTTTCTCGAGTGCTTCCTTGAGCGGTTCGTATTGATCGCCTTCGATGGGGAAGAGGCCAGTGAATACCATGGGCTTTACGTCGCGGTAGCCAGGAAGCGCTTCGGTTGCGCGATTTGCCTTGTGGGTGATCGTGTCGCCAACCTTGACTTGCGCAACATCCTTCAGGCCCGTGACGAGATAGCCGACGTCGCCGACCGAAAGATCGGGAAGTGCAATCTCGGCAGGTTTGCGGGCGCCGACTTCTTCTACGAGGGCTTCTGTTCCAGCTGCCATCATGTAAATCTGATCGCCCTTTTTAACCGAACCGTCGACTACGCGAACGAGTGCGACGACTCCGCGGTAAGCGTCGAAATACGAATCGAAGATGAGGGCGCGCAGGGGTGCGTTTGCATCGCCGACCGGGGCGGGAATGTTGTAGACAACGGCCTCGAGCAGGTCGTGCACGCCTTCGCCGGTTTTTGCCGAGCACAGAACGGCATCGTCTGCCGGAATCGCCAATCCATCCTCGATCTGCTCGCGGGCACGGTCGGGGTCGGATGCAGGGAGATCGATCTTGTTGATCAGGGGGATGATTTCAAGATTCGCGTTCATTGCCATCATGGCGTTGGCAACCGTTTGCGCTTCGACACCTTGAGTGGCATCTACGACGAGAACGGCGCCTTCGCATGCCGCTAGGGATCGAGAGACCTCGTAGGTAAAGTCGACATGACCCGGTGTATCGATGAGGTTGAACTCGTACGTTTCACCGTCGTCCGCCGTGTAATTGACGCGCACGGCTTGGCTTTTGATCGTGATGCCGCGCTCGCGCTCGATGTCCATCGTATCGAGCAGCTGTTCTTGCATATCGCGTGCTGACACGGTTCCCGTCTGCTCGAGAATTCGGTCAGAGAGAGTCGATTTGCCATGATCGATATGCGCGATAATCGAGAAGTTCCTGATGCGGTTCGGATCGTGATTGTCTGTATGTGTAGGGGCTGGGCTCAAACGTACTCGCTTTCGGATGGATTTGTTCAACCTGACTATTCTATTCTAAATTTTTTAGACGACGCAACTAGATTCAAGCGTTCATGTGGGAAAACGCCGTCTTTGTGCAAATTATGTCGTGTAGGGAAAACCCCAGGTGACAGTAAAAAGCCTACTATGCTAAGATTTACGGGTTTCGTCTGGAAACAAAGATAATAACTACGGAGGAACTTAGAGTGGCAAACATCAAGAGTCAGAAGAAGCGCATCATCACAAATGAAAAGTCGCGCATGCGCAATCGTGCTATCAAGTCCGAGCTCAAGACCGCAACTCGTCGCGTCCGCGACGCCGTGGCCGAGGGCGATGGTGCCAAGGCATTCGCCGAGGCGCAGGTTGCCTGCCGTCTGATGGACAAGGCAGTTGCAAAGGGCGTTATCCATAAGAACCAGGCTGCCAACCGCAAGAGCGGCATCATGAAGCTCGTCAACACCGTCGCTACCGACGAGGATCGCGCTGCTTACGTGAAAGCTGCCCCGAAGGCAAACAAGACCGGCTCCAAGAAGGCTGAAGCAAAGGCTGCTCGTAAGGCCGCCATGGCTGAAGCATCCGCCGAGAAGGCAAAGCGCCGCGATTCCCAGCTGAAGGAAGAGAAGAAGGCTGCTGAGCGCAAGGCCAAGGAAGCCGAAGAGGCTGCAAAGGCCGAGGCCGAGGCTGCTGCAGCTGAGGCTGAGGAAGCTACCGAAGAAGCTGCTGAATAAATACGGATCGAACTTCGGGTTCGTCCGCATATCAAGGAAGTAAAGGCTCCAGACGGGGCCTTTACTGCGTTTGGAGATGATACACTTTCAAACCATGGGCAAGCTGTTCGATGCATATGAAACGATTCTGGCGCCGATGGCGGGTGTGAGCGACATCGCGTTTCGCACCGTGTGCCGTGAGTTCGGCGCCGATCTCACGTTTACCGAGATGGTTTCCGCAAAGGGGCTTTCATATGCCAACGAGAAGACGCGCCACCTGCTCGATCTTGCGGATGGCGAGTCGAAAGTCGGCGTCCAGCTATTCGGGCACGAGCCAGATACCATGGCAAGCCAGGCTGCATGGGTCGAGAACGTGATGGGCGATACACTTGCTTACATCGATATCAACATGGGTTGCCCGGCGCGGAAAATCGTGAGCAAAGGCGATGGTTCTGCGCTCATGAAGGATCCCGAATTAGCAGCACGCATCGTCAGCGCCATTAAGTCTGTTTCCGGCGTCAATGTCACAGCGAAATTCCGACGTGGATGGGGAATGGGCGATGAGACCGCTGTCGAGCTTGCAAAGCGGCTCGAACAGGCGGGTGTTGATGCCGTTACCGTTCATGGTAGATTCGCCGAACAGCTGTATCGAGGAGCGTCAGACCGTGGTGTCATCGGCCGTGTCAAAGAGGCCGTAAGCGTTCCCGTAGTTGGAAACGGTGACATAAAATGTGGCGCTGATGCTGTTGCGATGGTGCGCGAGACCGGTTGCGACGCCGTGATGATTGCACGTGCCGCCGAGGGGAACCCTTGGATCTTCGAGCAGGTGAAGGCTGCTCTTAAAGGAGAAGAAGAGCCCCCAAAACCAACGCCGTTCGATCGCATCCAGATGGCGCGTCGTCACGCACGCCTTCTCGAGCAGCGTGAAGGTCGCAACATCGTGCGCATGCGCAAGCATGCCATGTGGTATGTCACCGGGCTGCCTGGCGCTTCGAAGGCGCGTGGCATGTTCAACTATTGCACGACGCTCGACGGCTTCGAGCGCGTGTTCGACCAGCTTGAGGAGATTTGCCATGCCTCATGATCCCTACAAAGCGCTCTATCTGCACATACCGTTTTGCGTGAAACGATGCGGCTATTGCGATTTCGCCACGAAAGCGATTGATTGCGAAAGCGAGGAAATCGACCGATACATCGAAATGCTCGTGCTCGATGTCAGGCGCTATTCGAAACAGGATGAGCTCGGTGAAATCGAGAGCGTCTACATAGGCGGCGGCACTCCGTCGTTTATCGGGACGAAACGGCTCTCGAGTCTCTTGTATGCAATCTCGGTGTCGACCGATTTGACGCGCGAAGGCCTCGAATTCACGATGGAGGCCAATCCCGACAGCCTCGACGAGCGCATGGTGCGGGATATCTGGGCTTTGGGGGTTAATCGTCTATCGATCGGTGTCCAAAGCTTCGATGATGAAGTGCTTCGGATACTGGGTCGCGCTCACGATGCCGATCGCGCACGTGAAGCGATACGCATCGCACAGGATCGATTTGAGAACGTGAGCATTGATTTGATGTGTGGCATTCCTGGTCAGTCGGCTGAGTCGTTCAAATCATCGGTCGAAGAGGCTGTGCAACTTGGCGTGAAACATGTGAGCGTCTACCCGCTGACGATCGAACCGCACACGTACTTCGACAAGCTCGTTATGGCAGGCGAAATGGAAGAGCCTGACGACGATGTCGAAGCCATGCACATGGAACTTGCAGAGCGCATCCTCACGGATGCGGGTTTCGCAAGGTATGAAGTCGCAAGTTATGCAAAACCCGGCTTCGAGTCCAAGCACAATTCCTCGTACTGGACAGGCGTGCCCTACATCGGCATCGGCGAGCAGGCAACGACGATGACGCAAAATGCTGAACACCGCATGAGAGTTGTTAATGGTCAGGTCGTAGATGATCTTGACCATCGCCAAATGGAAGCTGAAGACTTGATGCTCGGTATGCGCATGGCACGGGGGGTAAGCGACGAACGCGTGGCGAGCGCGCTCGAGTGGATACCGAACGCCCTCGATGAATTGGAATCGCTCGAGGCCGATGGCTATGTCGAACACGTCGATGGCCGTTGGCGACCAACGCGTCTCGGTTGGCTCTGCGGCAACGACCTGTACAGCCGCCTGCTTGATCTCGCTCCATAAATAGCAAACTTTGCAGCTCGCTCTTGCGCGTCATAAGATCGTCGAGAGTAGGTACGACCGAATGAGCGAAGCCGCTTGTGAGGCACAAATATCAATTTATAAAAATTAGCCGAATTGCTGTAGGCGAGCTCATTCGGTCGTACCTAATGAAAACAGCCCGGCAAATCTGTCATCTATCTGACACTTGAGTAACGTGACTTAGCAGTCTCCATGTGAGGCTGCTAAAATGGCAGCGTTTATAAGTTAAAAACTTCATGAGGAGGGTTTTCGAAAGTGCTATCGGATCGACGCCAGCGCGTTCTTGCAGCACTCATCGAGGAGTACGTTGCACGGGCGATCCCGGTTGGATCGCGCACGCTCACCGAACGCTACGAGCTTGGTGTTAGCCCGGCAACGATTCGCAACGAACTCTCCGTTCTCGAAGATGAGGGTTACATTTCCCAACCCCATACGTCTGCTGGTCGTATCCCTACTGATTACGGGTATCGGACGTTTGTCGACCGACTTGTCGATTCGGGTGCGATTTCGGATGATCCCGAGACCCTCGAGAAGCTCAACAATTTGCGCGCTGCCGCATCAGAACTCGACGACATGATCGAGCGCACATCTGCTGCACTTGCGCGGTTCACCGATTGCCTCACCATCGTGGCACCCCAGGATCTGCCGCATCCCCGCAGGATGGGCATGAGTTCTCTCATGAGGCAGCCGGAGTTTGCGTACACGCAATCGTTGTTGCCCATTATGCAAGTGCTCGAAGATGAATCGGTTCTCCTCGAGATTCTCGACTCAACTGCGCAAGATGCCGACTCGCCCCGTGTGAGGATTGGCCGCGAAAACGAAGCTGAACAGTTCTCAGGTGTGTCGGTTGTCGCGAGCCGCTACGGCTCGGGTTCGGATGAGGGCATCATCGCCGTCATCGGGCCGACGCGCATGGACTACACTAAAGTGCTCCAAGCTGTTAAGATAGCCTGCCGCAGCCTATCGCAAGAATAACGGCTTACAGCTGAATGGAAAGAAAGCAAGGAAATGGCTAAAGATCTCTACGAAGTACTCGGTGTTCCGCGTGATGCCACGGAAGACGATATCAAGAAGGCATTTCGCAAGCAGGCGAGAAAGCTTCACCCCGATGTGAACAAATCGCCGAACGCCGAAGAAGAGTTCAAGGAGCTCAACGAGGCCTACGATGTGCTTTCCGACCCGCAGAAGCGCAGCGCTTACGATCGCTTCGGCACTATTCCGGGAGCAGCCGGTGGCGGCAACCCGTATGGTGGCGGCTACGTCGATTTCGATGACATCTTCGGCGGCGGCTTTGGCGGCATGGGCGATATTTTCAGCTCGTTCTTCAGCGGAATGGGCGGTTCTGCCCAGGTTCGCCGAGAAGGTCGCGACATGGGCGTGGGTCTTCGCCTGACGCTCGAAGAAGTGGCCACAGGCGTCAAGAAGGAGATTGTTTACGACCGGCTCGCACCCTGCCAGGATTGCGATGGCACCGGCCTTGGAGAAGGCGGCAAGGAAGTCTCATGCCCCGAGTGCGGCGGCAGCGGTCGTGTCGTGTCGGTGCAGCGGACGTTCCTCGGCGATATGCGTACGACCTCCACGTGCGGCTCCTGCGGAGGCACTGGGCGTTCGATTGACAATCCGTGTCCCGAATGCGAGGGCCAAGGTCGCGTACCCGACCGTCAGCGCGTGACAGTCGAAGTGCCTGCTGGTATTCGCGATTCGCAGCAACTGCGTGTCACAGGTTTTGGCGAGGCGGGACTTCGCGGTGCTGCCGCGGGCAACCTCATCGTCACCTGCCGCATTCAGCCCCACGACTTCTTCGAACGCGAAGGCGACAACCTGCATGCGCGTGCGAACATTTCCATGGTTCAAGCAGCTCTCGGTGCCGAAATCGAAGTCGATGGCATCATGCCTGACGAGAAGGTTGGCGTTCGCATTCCAGAAGGGTGCCAGAACGACCAGGTCATTCGCGTGCGCGGCAAGGGGATGCCGAAATTCCGCAGCGACTTGCGTGGTGATTTGTTCGTGCACGCAAGCGTCGTCATTCCGAAGAAGCTCACGAAATCGCAGCGTGAATTGCTCGAGAAGCTTGCGAGCGACATGGGCGAGGATTATGCGAATGCGCGCTCGCCGCTCGAGAAGCTGCGCGACGCATTCAACTAGCGGCACATGCTCGATATTCCTATCACGACATTTCACGTCGTCAACCTCGGTTGCAAGGTCAACCGTGTCGAATCTGATGTTGTGTCAGCGGCACTCGTCTCGAGCGGCGCTCGACAATCTGCAGAAGAAACTGCGGACCTCATCGTCGTCAACACGTGTACGGTGACGGGGGAGGCTGAGAAAAAAGCCCGCAAAGCCGTGCGGCATGCCATCTCGTGCAACCCGCATGCGCGGGTTATTGTGACAGGATGCGCTGTTGCCATCGATGAGGCAACGTATGATGCACTCGGCGAGAACGTTGAGATAGTCCAGCGCGGTGAGTTGCTTGCAAGTATGACCGAAATCGCCAAAGGAACGTCCATCCGCATGGGAGATGGCTTCAGGACGCGTGTCAACGTGAAGATTCAAGATGGCTGCGACCATGCTTGCACGTACTGCATCGTGCATGTTGCGCGTGGCCGAGCCCGCAGCGTCCCGTTCGAAGAGGTCATGCAGGAAGCGCGCAATTACCTTGAGCTTGGAGCCAAGGAAATAGTGTTGGCAGGAATCGACCTCGCGTCATACAAAGATGGGGACATACGGCTTGCTCAGCTCGTCGAATCACTGCTCGAGGCTGCAGACAAGGCCAACAAACCCGGTAAGCTTCCAGCTCGGGTTCGAGCGTCGAGCATTGAGCCGCATACACTCGATGAATCGCTCATTGATTTGCTCGCAGCAGCAAACGGCAGGCTGTGCAGGCACTTGCATCTTCCTCTTCAGTCCGGCAGCACCAAGGTGCTCCGAGAAATGGCGCGTCCTTACAAAGCGGATGGGTATAGAGAGCTTGTCGAGCATCTGCACGAACGCGTTCCCTCGATTGCGTTGTCGACCGACATCATCGCTGGTTTTCCCGGTGAGACTGACGACGAGTTCGAGGAGACGCTCGAGCTTGCGCGGATCTGTGCGTTTTCAAAGATACATGCGTTTCCATACTCGAAGCGCGCGGGCACGCCTGCTGCGGCGCGTTTAGATCAGGTTTCACCCGAAGTGAAGACACAACGTGCAGCGCGATTGCGCGCTCTCGGAGACGAATTGCGGAAGGAGGATTTCGCGCGACGTCGCGGCACCGAAGAGCTTGTGATCGTCGAGGACGACTGTGCTTTGACCGAAAGCTATCATGAAATAGCGATACCTGCTGGTGCAGCGACAGGGGAGCTTGTTCCCGCCGTGCTAGAATTCCCGTTATGAGTGAGAACGTGAAAGCAAAGATTCAATCTCCATCGAGAGTCGACATGGCGCTCGTTACCGGGCCTGCCGACGGGCTGCTCCGCATCGTCGAGGAAGGCTTCGATGCGCGGATAACGGTTCGTGGCAACGAAATCGAGCTTGAAGGCGACGATATCGAGGTCAGGAATCTCACCGTTTTGTTCACTGACATGTTCAAGCAAGTCGAATCTGGGCAATGTCCTGACGAGCATTCGGTGAGACGGCTCATCAATCTCATGAAGTCTGCCGAGATGTCGCCTCAAACGCTACGTGAGGACATCATCCACACGTACCGCGGAAAGGCAATCCGTCCAAAGACAGCTGGGCAGAAGCACTTCGTGGATGCTAT
>CACZAR010000047.1 GCA_902779135.1 uncultured Coriobacteriaceae bacterium
CCGGGCGGCATGGGAGCCGAGCCCGTTGCCGTCGACGTGAAGGACGGGAAAATCCTCCGAATCCGTCCATTGCGCTACGACATGAACTACACCGAAGAAGAGCTGGCAGACAAGCTGTGGAGCTTCGAATCGCATGGCAGGACGATCTTCGCCCCCGTGAAGACGCGTCCGCCGTATTTCGCGCTGTCATACAAGAAGCGCGAGTACTCGAAGAACCGCGTGCTGTATCCGCTGAAGCGCGTCGACTGGGAGCCGGGCGGCGACCCCGATAAGATCAATGCGCAAAACCGCGGCAAGAGCAAGTTCGTGCGCATAAGCTGGGATGAGGCGTGCGAGATCGTTCTGGGCGAAGTCAAGCGCATCAAGGAGAAGTATGGGCAACTGTCGGTCATGGCAGTCGGCGAAGACGGTCACAAGGAATCGAAGGTCGTCCATGGCGCCGGCGGCTGGCAGGCCAATCTGCTATCGCATATGGGTGGATACACGCGCGAAGTGCGCACGCCCGACTCGGTCGAGGGCTTTTACTGGGGCGCCAAGCACGTGTGGGGCCCTGGCGCTCAGGCCATCGGCGTAGCCGGCCCGGAGTGCTTCAACGTAGTGAAAGACGTTACAGACAACTCCGAGCTTATCGTCCTGCAATCCGGCGACCTGGAGACCACCCAGAACTTCCACAGCATGTCATGGAGCTACCTGGTCAAGGAATGGCTGGCCATGGGCAAGAAAATCGTATCCATCGACCCCTTCTGCAACTACACCAACGTCATCCACGATGGCATCAAGTGGATTCCCGTGCTTCCGAACACTGACTCTGCGCTCGACTTCGCGCTCATGTACGTATGGATCACCGAGGACCTCTACGACAAGGAATACGTCGAGACGCACACCACGGGGTTCGACAAGTTGAAGGCATACGTGCTCGGCGAAGAGGACGGCATTCCGAAGACTCCCGAGTGGGCTGCTCCCCTGTGCGGCGTACCCGAGTGGACCATCAAGGCGCTCGCACGCGATTGGGGTTCGAAACCGACGACCATCAGCCACTTCTGTGGCGCGCACTCCCGCGGCCCGTGGTCGCATGAAATCGGCCGCACCGAAGCGTACAAGCTCGCCATGCAAGGTCTTGGTGGCCCAGGCGTGCACCAACTGCACATGTGGGCGTTCTACACGGCCAAGCAAGAGATCAAGAACGTTGCCGGCGAGTTGTTCCTACAGGCGGCCATGCGCAACTTCATGTTCATGCCGGCACCTCAGCAAATCCCGCGCACACAGACGCACTGGGCCATCAACGAAGGGCATGCAGAGACTTGGGGCTCGACCCAAATCATTCTCGAGCCCGTCGAGGACCAGTTCGTGAAATACGAATTCCCCGCACCAGCCGAGCAGGGCGGTTGCGAGATCCGCATGGTCTGGTCCGAGAAGCCGTGCAACCAGGGTTGCTGGAACGGCGGCTTCTACTACCAGGAGACCATGCGCAATCCGAAACTCGAATGCGTCGTCACGAACCACCAATGGCCCATCGAGATGGCGAAGCATCTCGGCATCGAAGACGAAATCACCGGCGGTCTAACCATCGACGAATGGATCGAATACGCCTACGACATGTCGCTGCTGCCCGACGAAATCTCGCTCGATGATCTGCGCGAGAAGCAGTATTACATCCCAAAGCTCGACCCCGAATGGCAAGATTTGCCTCCTGGACTGCGCGAGTTCTACGACGACCCCGAGGGCCATCCGCTCGAGACCGCTTCCGGCAAGCTCGACTTCTACTCCGATGCCATCGCCGAGCATTTCCCCGATGACATCGAGCGCGGCCCGCTGGCAAAGTGGGTACCGGGCGGTTCTGAGGAAGAGGGTTACTCGCTCGACGAGCGCCTCGGCGGAGAGCGCTCCAAGAAGTACCCGTTCCTCTTGGTGGCCAATCCCGGCCGTTGGCGCCTTCACGTTCAGGGCGACGACGTAACGTGGTTCCGCGAGATTCCGACCTGTAAGGTCGACGGTCCCGACGGTTACAAGTATGAGCCCGTGTGGATCTGCCCCGAAGACGCCGAAGCCCTCGGCATCGCCGACGGCGACATCGTCAAGGTCTTCAACGAGGAAGGCATCATCCTTGGCGGCGCAAAGATTTCCGAACGCATGCTGCCGCATGCCATCATGATGAACAAGGGCGCTCGTGTCGACCCCATCGCCACACGCATCGACCGTGGTGGCTCGACCAACCTGATTTCCTCGCCCAAACCGCTTTCCAAGAACTGCTGGGGCTTCTCGGTCACAGGTTTCCTCGTAGGCGTCGAGAAGCTTTCGAACGAGGAAATGGAGCAGTGGAAGAAAGACTATCCCGATGCGTTCGCACGCGACTACGACCCCGGCGTCGGCATCAACTACGACTCCTGGGTTATCGGAGAGGAGTAGCCGATCATGAAAGCATTTCTTGTAGACATGGAAAAATGCATCGGATGCTATGCCTGCCAAATCGGATGCAAAGACGAGCACTGCGGAAACGAGTGGCTGCCGTACGCGAAATCGCAACCTGACATCGGCCAGTTCTGGCTGCACCTCTACGAGGAAGAGCGGGGCAAACGCCCCCACGTGAAGGTGACGTACACGCCGGTCATGTGCCAGCATTGCGAAGACGCACCATGCATGGCTGCGTGTGCCGACGACGCCTTCTACCGTAGAGCCGATGGCTTGATCATTCTCGATCCGGAAAAATGCACCGGCTGCGGCAAGTGCGTCGATGCCTGCCCTTACCATGCTGTGTTTTTCAACGAGGAGCTCAACATCGCACAGAAGTGCACCGGGTGCGCGCATCTGCTCGACGAAGATCATCCCATCAGCGTTCCTCGCTGCATGGACAACTGCCCGGCCGACGTCATTAAGTTCGGCGACGTTTCCGAGCTCAATCTGGAGGGAACAGAATTCCTCCATCCGGAATACGGCACAAAGCCGCGCGTGTACTACCGCGGACTTCCCAGGCGTTTCGTCGCGGGCACGCTATACGACCCGATTGAGAAGGAGATCATCGAGGGCGCCACGGTGAAGCTCACTGGATCCGAAGGCGAGTTTTCTGCGGTCACCGACAACTACGGCGACTTCTGGCTGAAGAACCTTCCCGAGGCAGATTTCGTCTTGACCGTCGCGTACGAGGGAAAGACGAAGACGATTGACGTGAGCACCAAGGAGAAGGACGTCGGTTTGGGCGACATCGCCTTCGAGTAAACCATTGCAGGGGGCATGCATGCTGCGTGCCCCCGCTTTTCCGGCGAAAGGATCGATATGTGCTTCAGACCAGGTGCAGCAAACCTTAACCAACCAATCAGGTGCCCCGTATGCGGGAAGATCAACAGGCCCGATGCGACAAAGTGCATAAAATGCGGCGCAACCGAAGCAGAGATGGCGGCTGCTCTCGAAACGAAGCCGGCCGCCCCTGATGGTTCGAACCCCAACGCCCCCACAGCACCGAAAAAACCCGGGGGTCCAGGAGCGCCGACTGCGCCAAGGACATAGAGCGCATCTAGACACGCAATTCGTAGAGAGGAAAATCCCATGGGTAGGCTTGACGGAAAGGTAATCATCATAACCGGCGCGAGCGGCGGATTGGGAAAGCAGACCGCCATCAGGTTCGCGGAAGAGGGCGCGAAGTTGGCAATCTGCGCCCGCACCGAGGAGAAGCTCGAGGTGACGAAAGAGCTTTGCGAGAAGGCGGGGGCGGAAGTCGAGGCAGTGGTCGCCGACGTGTGCGATTTCGACAGCATCAAAGCGTTCGTCGACAAGACGGTCGAGCGGTTCGGCACTGTCGATGTGCTGGTCAACAACGCCTCGACCATCTCTCCCCCGATGGACTTCATCGACCAGGATACCTACGATCTGGACGAAGCCATCCAGTCGGGTTTGTACGGCACGTGGCACATGATGCAGCTCTGCTTCCCCTACCTGAAGGAAAAGGGCGGCTCGATCATCAATTTTGGCTCGATGGGCGGAGTGCTGGGCATGGAAGGCTTCGCTTCCTATGCCGCTGAAAAGGAAGCCATCCGCGGTTTGTCGCGCGTCGTCGCCCGCGAGTGGGGCCAGTACGGCATCCGCGTGAACTGCGTCTGCCCGAACGTCGTCACCGATCGCGTGGAGGAGGGTCTGGAATTCTCCCCGCCCGCGATGAAGGAGTTCCTGGTGAGCAGCATGTCGGACAACGCCATGAAGCGCATGGGCTACGCCTATGCGGAGTTCACCCCCGCGATGGTGTTCCTCGCATCCGACGACAGCCTATGGATAACAGGCCAGACCCTTCCCGTCGACGGCGGCGCGATGATCCACGCATAGCAGTCGGGGCAAACACGTCTCTCGGACTCCAGGAAAGCAGCTCGGCGTACTTGCCGAGCTGCTTTCCTGTTGACGATCTCCCAATCGAGCGTCAAGCGCTCCTGAGTCGAATCGGTATTCGCGTTGCTAGCGCAGCCCAAAGCACACACGTCAATCGTTCGCCTTTTTGCGTTCTGAGCGAGAATACGCAGCGCGTAACATTTTCGTTTTCAGTGTCGCAATAACTATTTTTCAAGTAAAAAGGGAACTGAGGATACCAAGAGAAAGGAAGAATCCATGCCATTCGGACGTGAACAGTTCATCGTCGAGAAAGAGATGAACGGCGAGGTCATCGAAAAGATCTACGCCAAAGAACTCATCCCAACGCCCATCGAGTAATTCGAGAAGCTCCCTGACGAAGAGAAGATGCTCCACAAGCCCTATGCGTTCAACCAGCGTACATACGAAGTCATGCCCGGCATCATCTGCGAGCAAGACGTGGCGGTCGAGATGCGCGACGGTGCCAAGCTTTATTGCGACATCTTCCGCCCCGCCGACGACACCGTGAAGGTGCCCGCCATCCTCGCGTGGTCAAACTACGGCAAGCGCCCCAACGAGTTTCGCCCCGACGAGCTGAAAGCCTATACGCCGGGCGTGCCCGCAGGCTCGATTTCCAATTCCGCCAAATTCGAGGCGGCCGATCCCGAGTACTGGGTGCCCAACGGCTATGCCGTCATCAACGTCGACATCCGTGGCATCGGCTACTCCGATGGCCTCCACGACCAGTTCGGCAAGCAGGACGGTCAGGACGGCTACGACTTCATCGAGTGGACAGCCGCTCAGCCGTGGTGCAACGGCAAGGTGACCATGGCCGGCTCGTCGGCGCTCGCCATCAGCCAGTGGCACATCGCTGCTCAGCAGCCGCCGCACCTGGCCTGCATCGCGCCGTGGGAGGGCATGTCCGACATGTACCGCGAGTCACTCTACGAAGGCGGTATCCCCTGCATCCAGTTCACGAACTTTGCCACCGCCGGTGCCTGCGGCCTGAACGGAATTGACGACCAGGGCGCCATGGCCGAGAAATATCCGCTGATGAACGGGTACTGGGAAGACAAGATTCCCGACTTCTCGAAGATTACCGTGCCGGCTTATGTGACAGCCGGTTGGAACCATTTCCACCTGCGCGGTTCCGTGAACGGCTGGCGCAAGATCTCGTCGCCGCAGAAGTGGCTGCGCGCCCACCGCGAGTTCGAGTGGCCGGATTTCTATTCCGCCAAATACCTGGCCGAGCTGAAGCTGTTCTTCGACCGTTACTGCAAGGACATCCGCAACGGTTGGGAATCCACGCCGCGCGTGCGCATCGAGGTGCAGGATCGTTTCGATGACAGCCTGTGCGTCGACCGGCCCGAGAAGGAATTCCCGCTGGCACGCACCCAGTACAATAAGCTGTATTTGGATGCTGCCGATGCTTCGATGGGTCACGAGAACCCGGCTGCCGAAGCCGAAGTTCGCTACGACGCTAACGAGGGCGAGATCGTGTTCGACCACACGTTCGAGCGCGACACCGAGCTCACGGGCTACATGAAGCTGCACGCCTGGGTTGAGGCCGTCGGCCACGACGACATGGATCTGTTTGTCACCGTTAAGAAGCTCTCGCGCAGCGGCATCGAGCAGCCCATCACCATCTTCGACGGCACAGCTCCGCACCCGGGTGCCTGGGGCAAGATGCGCGTGTCGCACCGCGAGCTGGACCCCGAGCTTTCGAGCGATTTCCAGCCCGTGCAGGCGCACCGCAGCGAGCTGAAGCTGTCGGCGGGCGAAATCGTGCCAATCGACGTCGAGATCAACCCCACGAGCCGCATCTGGCACGCTGGCGAGACCATCCGTGTGCATGTTGCTGGGCGCTACATCCGCGACCCGCATTGGATCGAGCCGCTGATCTGGGAGACCGACAACAAGGGCGAGCACGTGTTCCACACGGGCGGGCGCTACGAGTCTTACCTGCAGATCCCGGTTATCCCGCCGAAATATGACGACGATACGGTGTTCGTTGTGGACGAGACCGCGCATCCGACCCATCCGATTTTCTAAAGCTTGCTGCAAGGTTTTTCAATTCCATCTGAGCAGGGTCTGTTGATTCAGGCCCTGCTTTAAGACAGAGGGAGCGCCCATGGAATACTTTCGGAAGGCGATGTCCTTCCAATGGACGCGGTGGTCGAGATAGCAAACTCCATGCGCGTCGCGTATTTCAAGTCGGGAAGCAATCCCCCTCCCATTACCGACAAACGACTCTTCGGCCGCGGATAAACTCACCGACGCGGGCCGTGCCGTCCTGCCCGCCATGGGGCCGAGGAGCTTCCGCGTAGACCCCGACGTGCAGGCCGCGCTCAAGGCCGCGCGGTGCTGGACGAAGTTCAGGCAGTTCCCTCCCCTGTACCAGCGCGTCCGCGCGTACAACGTGGCCTTCTACAAGGGGCGCGACCCCGAGGCGTACGAGAAGGCGCTCGCGAGCCTCATCGCGCGCACCAAGCGCGGCGAGATGTACGGCGAGTGGAACGACTACGGCCGGCTGCTGGAGTACTAATCTCCAGTGAGACAGAGCGCCCGCCCCGGTGCACTCTACGGCGGTTTGGGGAGGCTCCCCAAACCGCCGCGCAATTGAGAGCTTATTCGGCTTTCGGCCGGATTTCGCACCGCGCCAACGGTT
This sequence comes from uncultured Coriobacteriaceae bacterium, assembly GCA_902779135.1. GTDB lineage: Bacteria > Actinomycetota > Coriobacteriia > Coriobacteriales > Eggerthellaceae > UBA9715. Next base: position 6,998 of record CACZAR010000047.1, read on the forward strand.
GCGGCTACAACACTACTTCGTCGTAGTCCTCATCCAGCACGAACGCGCCCTACGTAGCCATTGTCCTTACAATCTCGTCACCATTGCAGTCAAAGAATTCCTCTTAGCATGGCTCGAACTCCCTTTTGCATCTTGCGCCCTGAATCCCAGATCGATGAAGCAAACGGGTATCATGCTCTCTGGTAGCTCGAAGACCTTACGGGTTTCCTCCGGCAAATGAACGCCCGCCCAAACAGAGTCGACCCCCTCGTTATAGGCCGCTAAGAGCATATGAGTTGCCGCAATTGTAGCGTCAACCACCGCAGTGGAATTGCCCTCGTAACTTGCTGCAATCTCTGAATCTCCGCACACTAGCAGAACGAGCTGCGCATCGTATCTGCATGGATGCACCTGATCCATCTTTGCCAATGCGCTTTCGGACTCAAGGACGAAAACCCGTTGAGGCTGTTTGTTGAACGCGGTGGGCGCCCATCGTCCCGCCTCGAGAATCCGCTCCAATTGCTCTTCGGAAGGCTTTCTCCCATCGTATTTTCGAACTGATTCTCTTCCAACAACCACACTAGTGAAATCCATACGCGCATCTTCCAGCAAGGCTTTCTTACGCCATGCGTTATTGGTTGATTGTTTCCTATGCCGCAAATGCGATGCGACTAAGCTTGTACAGCTCCTCAGAAAAAGCCGGATGCATGCTCACCATGGTAACCTGCTTGTCGCCATATGCAGCAAACCATTCACGAGCTGCCTGACGTGCCTCTTCCTCCGTTGCAAAGGGGGAAATCGGTGAGTCCATCGCAATATGCAATCGGGTACCCTCGGCCATTTCCAGCAGCTTATCAAAATCGTTCATGGGCTGAGGCCACCACAAATCCACACCCGCCTCTACATAGAGGTGCGCGAGCTTGGTGCAGTTTCCGCAGGAATGCTGCTCGTAGTACATGCCTTGCGAATGAATGTATTCAACCAGTCGCTTCAAGTGAGGGAACAGCACTTCACGCGCTGTTTCTTCAGAGAAGAAAGGCCCGTTCTGCGTGCCCCAATCGTCATGCACCAAAACGCCGTCTACGTCGCATACGTTTTTCAAACGGCCGATATAGTCAATGATGAAATCCGTGTATTTGGTCAAAAACCGCTGGAGCGCGTCAGCCTGGTCTTCGTCAATCAACGCCATGGCAGCACCACTCACATCCATCAAGGACATCAACCGTTCCCAGCTCCCGCTGAGAATGTGAATCTCGTTGGATTGAGGGGTGTCCAGATACTCGCGATTCACTCGCCCGACGGCTTCCCAGTCAATGCTGTCGAGATCTGGCCAGACCAGAACATCTTCCCAATCATTCATGTCCTCAAGCATCGGATTTCCTGGTTTGACTGTTGCGCCACCTGCAGTTGGAACAAAAAGCCATTCGAGGTCGAACCACCCTTTGAGGAGCTCGCTAGGATAATCGGGAACGCCAAGTCCGTCCATTACGATTCGGCTTGAGTAATTGTCCAGGTTTTCGCGAGGTGCGAAATTGCTGACGTCGCAGCATGCAGCGCCTGTGAAAGGGATCCAGCAGGGTTTTTCTCCCGAAAATAGCCGGCGAAGGTTTTCTTTTGGGGTGATGGGCCTATTGAAAAGCGGCTCCATTTCCGACATCGGGATTCCCATATTGGTAAACATGCCATAACCGCCACACAGGTGCATGCCGGTGACTTCCAGCTCCTTGGGATCAAACGGGGGATACTCTGCCATATCGATTTCTCCTTCCAAATGTTGCACGATTCAATTTCTCGCTTTTCCAACTTAACTTGGGGTTATGCATACAGTAAATGCTTGTTTTGTTGATAAAATGGGATTTGATTTCTACACTTGGTAGCAAAGGAGAATGGTTCGCTATGGAGATGAGCTGTGCCATGTTGGTCGAGTTGTTGTACCCTGGAGAAATCCTAGGGGATTCCGAAGAGTTTCGATTTTCCAAACTGCAAATTCTCCTGGACAATCCCGAAGATGGAAACACGCTGTACCTGACAGATCAAGATGTCCCAACAGAACGCCCGAATGCTTTGAAACTCGAATCCATGCACGAAATCAATCGTGCGTTTGACGTATTCCAGAGCTTTTGCCAATGGAGAGAACAGTTATGGCAGTTGGCATTGGTGGAACACGACCTGAAACAATTACTGGAATTAGCATCTTCTTTCCTGCAATGTGACCTGGGCATTGTTTCCCCTGATTATTGGATCGACATGTATGCCGTCCATCATTTTCAAGAGATGCGCAGTATGCTCGGAAAAATGAGCGTCGGCGATATAGAAATGCTCTACGAAACCAATCCCAGCTTTGACGATACATACAAATCCCGGGGAATCCACGAATACCCAGAATACGATCCGCCAAATGCCTCGATGTTCTATTGCAACTTCTTTCAAGAATCGCTGTTCCTTGGCCGTTTATTGTTTCTGATATCCAAAGACAGAACCAGCATGGGAATGCGGCAGATGATGGAAATCGTGTGCGAAGCTGCCGAGCAATGCTACCGCTATCTCTACCTGCACAGACTGGATCAGCACTCGGAATATAAGATTTACGACCTATGGAAAAGCATACTTAAAGATGAGGACGTAGACCGCTCTGAACTAACCCGCTGTTTGGGCCGAAGAGAATGGAAGGCCGACGACAAATACCAGGTATTCTATTTGAAACCCATTGGCTATGGGCAATCCATTCAGACCCTTAAATACTATGCTGTCCAAATCGAATCAATGCTCCCCGAGACAGTTGCAGCGGAAATTGATGACGGATTGTATTGCCTTAGAAACCTATCGAAGGATCAGGCTGATGACTACCATCAGCAACTGGTCATGTTTCTTCGCGAAAACTTGTTCCGTGCAGGAATAAGCAATCCGTTTCATAGCATCTTCAATAGCAAGCGCTATTGCTTTCAGGCTGAAGAGGCCTTGCGGTGCGGTACGAAACAGGACTCCAGCCTGTGGCGATACGCGTTTTCTGATTATGCCCTTGATTACATCATCGATTGTTATATGGAGCAGTTCCCGGTACTGGATTACTGTCCGGAAAACCTTAGAACAATCATTGAGTACGGCAAATCAAATCGAGACAATACACTGCTGGATACTCTCTACGAGTACTATGCCAATCAGTTCCAAGTACAAGCAGCAGCAGATAAGCTATTTATACACAGGACCACGTTCTTCTACCGCATGAACAAGATTCAGAGTCTGGCTTCTTTCCATCCCGACGACCTTAGGGAAACTAGCCAAATAATGCTTGCGTTGTACGCTTTGAAATCAAAGCAGTGATTACGCCGGCAAAGGTGCCTGCCATTGTGTCAAACCGCGCTAATCGAAACGACGCCAGCTGCTTTCCTTCATGAAAGCAGTCGGGTCGTCCGTGCCGGTTCCTTCGTAGCGCGCGACGAGAAGCGAGATGTACGGCAGTGGAACGACTACGGCCGGTTGCTGGACTACTGAGCTTCCCTGTTCAGGCCCACGGAGTGCTCACCTCTGTTGCTGTCTCTTAAATGCACCACGCAACCACTTCGTTTCATTCATCATGAAATCATAAGAGGAGTTGGTCGAACGGTTTGCTCAAACAGGGCAAGTCGGCCGAGGCTGGCGTCGCATTCCGCGAGGCAGCTCTCGACGAGGCGAATCCCAATCCCATTTGCAATCTTTCCATTTCGCACAATGACGCTTCTTTCGCAATTCGACCTTTAAGGCTGTTTAAAGGTTTCGAGAGTAACGTACTTTCAACGGGTGAAACTTGCCCGAAGCGTTTCCTGGAAGCACCGGCGTGTGGGCAACGGACGTCGTGGTAGGGCACGATACGTACGCTTGCCGGAAAGGAAGGTTCTATGGCTGACAGCATTTTCAACAAGGTGAAAGATGCTTTTGCCGCCGACACCGCCGAGGAAGAAACGACACCTCAAGACGAGCAGTTCTCAAGCGAGCTCTCCGAGGACATACCGCCCGAGGGCTTTGAGGGTCCTCGTGGGAATGGCGGCCCCGGTGGGCACGGTGGTCCTGGCGGCCACGGTAGACACGGTGGTCCGGGTGGTCCGGGTGGCCATGGCAGGCATGACGGTCCGGGTGGTCACGGCGGTCCTGGCGGGCACGGCGGGCACGGTGGTCACGGCGGGCAACCTCCCGAGGGCATGCCGCCCGACGGGTTCGGCGGTGGGCAACCTCCCGAGGGCTTCCAACAGGATCAGTTCCCCGAGGGCATGCCGCCCGAGGGATTCCAAAACGACGGACAAGATGGTCAACTGCCCGAGGGAACCCAGGAAAGCACCTCGTCGCTCACAGGCACCATCACGACGTAACATTTCGCCGATTCTGAGTTATTCGAAACACAAACGAAGCGTAAACGCACCATGAACAAACCAGCAAACTCGGAGACGGGCTGGGCAATATGCTCAGCCCGTCTTTTCATTTGCGACTTGCTGGAGCGTATCAGCGCTCGCTCCGCCTAGAGCCTCTTCTCGATTTCCCTCCACGAGTGGGTTGTGAGGCAGCTTCTGTCCAGGCCCTCGCTCATGCTCTCCCAGAGCGCGCGGGGCATCGTGAGCGACAGGTAGTTCGCAATTGCCTTGCTCCTCTGCGAGATGTCGAACAGGCCCATCACGGCCATGGGGTCGTCAGAGTCGAGCTGCTCGGCAGCGAAGACGATCGAGTGGCAGGCGGCGCCGTACGGCACGACGGTGTTCACCGTGCGGCCGTTGTGGAAGCCCAGCATGGTGACGAGGGCCGAGATCCGGTCAGCGTCCGCAAAGACGAGCACGAGGTCAGGCTCGCCGACTTCGCCCCAACGGCTCTCGGGCGCAAAGACGACGCGCGGAAAGCCCCTGTCCGAGAACGGCATGGCGTTGCGCCACTTCAGCGCGGTTTCCTCGTCGCAGAAGAACCGCTCGCCCTCCTTCATCATCGGAGGCGCTTGCTCGGGCGCCGCATCGCCCATGCCCTGCGAGAGCATCTTGTGGATGTTGGGGTTCTTGCGCGTGAAACCGTCGCCAAAGCACAGGCCGACGGTGCCGCCGGGGCAGGTGCAGCCTTCCTCCGTGATGCCCACAACCTTGCCGCGGGCGGCCGCGAGCAGGAACGGCACGACGCAGTTGCGCTTTCCCGACTCCGCAACCGTGTCGCACTCGGCTTCCGTGTTACCGAAGTAGATACCCACCGGCTCGAGGTCGAGGTGCAGCATTTCGACGAGCTTGCTCTGCATGGTTCGCTCCAATCGTTGAAAGTACGGTCAGGGTTTGATTCCACCTGGAATTGTAAAGCAGCAAATGGCACATAGGTACCAGGTACCAGTGTGCCAAGGCGATTTCGCGAATCGCGTCTGATTAGCTGCAAACAGCTGAGAGTCCCTGTCCCACGAATGCAGATAAGTCAACTTGAGTAAACGGTGTTTCGACTTGTAAACGCGTTTTCGGATGAGAGGTATCCAGATGAAGAAAGCTCTACTTGCCGTGCTCGTGGCGTGTCTGATGGTGTTCGCAGTCGGTTGCAGCTCGGGCGGCACCACCGCTCCCGCAAATAAGAGCAACACCGAGCCCATGGAGATAAACCTGAACACAGAGGAGACCGAATACCACGGCGTTCACGTGCGCATTTTCGACTCACTGCAACTTAGCGAGGACGATAACGGCGAGATTACCAGCGTCAACAACCTGAACGAGCCGATCACCGGCGAGGTGCTGTTCAATGCATCCTTCGAATCCGCGGAGACCCTAAACGAGAGCACGACTTACGACGACACCGTCAGTGGTAAGTACACGCCCGAGGAAGCCCTTATCAAAATGGGCGGCCAG
>CACZAR010000048.1 GCA_902779135.1 uncultured Coriobacteriaceae bacterium
CACGGCAACGGTTCATACCACTACATCGATTGCATCGACGAAGCCGAGCGCGTGCTGTCCGAGAAACTCATGGCCAACCTTGTACCGTTCGCTGACGACGTGAAGCTTCAAATCGAATTCAACCCAGCGCAAATCAAGGGCTATCGCCTTATCGGGTACGAAAACCGCGAACTGGCAGCTGAGGATTTCCTCGACGACACGGTCGATGCGGGCGACGTGGGCCCCAACGCGCAATTCACGGTAGCTTACGAGATCGTTCCTATCGGCTCATCGTACGAAATCTCGGTGCCCGACCTGAAATACGGCGCGCAAGAAGCTGCGACCACGAACAGCTCTGACTGGTTGACCTGCTCGCTGCGCTACCGTGCGTTCGCCGATAACGAAGTGCATGGCCAACAGATCACGATCGACGCCAACGATGTGACAACCAGCCCCTCCGATGATTGGAAGTTCGCAAGCTGCGTCATCGAATTCGGGATGCTGGCTGGACACAGCGACTATGCGGGCACGGCAACAGTCGACAGCCTGTCGAACGAGCTGGAAGCCATGAATCTGAACCCCGAGCGCGCTGGTTTCCAGGACCTCGTAAAACAGGCCATTGCCAATAGCAAGGGTTAGATGCGAGAGCGCGGAGCTATTCCTTGCCGTTCCAGCAGTAGGTGCAAATCTTGTTGCGATCGATGCCGATAGCTTCGAGCATTCCATCGAGCGACTGGTAGTTCAACGAGTCGAAGCCCATTGCATCGCATATCGTCTTGACAAGGCACTTGCCTCGCTCGGTCGACGGATCGATGTACTCATCGATATGGTCTTCGTTCTCGTTGCCCTCGATGTGTCGCATGGCACGGCGAGCGATGAGATCCATAACCGAATTGTTCCGCGAGAACGACAAGTACTTGCAGCCGAACATGAGCGGTGGACACGCAGAGCGCATGTGCACTTCGGCGGCACCCGACTCGTACAAGAACTCGATGGTATTGCGCAGCTGCGTACCGCGCACGATGGAGTCATCCACAAACAGCAGCTTCTTGCCCTTGATCAGCTCGGGAACGGGCACCTGCTTCATGGTTGCCACGCGATTGCGCATTTCCTGGTTGGCAGGCATGAACGAACGCGGCCATGTGGGCGTGTACTTGATAAACGGACGCCCGAAACGCATGCCCGATTCGTGGGCATATCCGATGGCGTGCGGCGTACCCGAATCGGGAACGCCCGCAACATAGTCAACCTCGGGCATTTCGCCGCGTTTGCGCTCATCACGGGCCATGATGGTACCGTTGCGGTAGCGCATGATCTCGACGTTCTCGCCCTCGTAGTTCGAATTGGGATATCCATAGTAAACCCAGAGGAAGGCGCAGATCTTCATGTCCTCGCCTGCAGGCGAAAGCGATTCATAGCCGTCAGCCGTGAAACGCACGATTTCGCCGGGACCGAGCTCGTACTCGTCGACGTAATCGAGCTTGTGGTATGCAAACGATTCGAACGACACGCAGTAGCCGTCGTCGTTCTTGCCGATGAGCACCGGCAAGCGACCCATGCTGTCACGCGCCGCGATGATCTCGCCTTCGGACGTCATGATAAGCAGAGTGAGCGATCCGTCGACTTGTTCTTGCGCGAACTTGATGCCCGATACGAAATCGTCCTTCTGGTTGATGAGCGCCGCCACGAGCTCGGTCGAGTTGACTTTGCCCGACGACATCGCCATGAACTGATGGGTCCTGTCAGCGAAATAGCCCTCGACGAGCTCTTCAGCGTTGTTGATGGCACCGACAGTCGTCAGTGCGTACACGCCGAGATGCGAACGAATGAGCAGCGGCTGCGGATCGGAGTCGGAAATGCAGCCAATACCCGAGCAACCATGGAAATCAGGAAGATCGGCTTCGAAGCGTGTACGGAAGGGGGTGTTCTCGATCGAGTGGATCTCGCGCTGGAAACCGCCGTCCTCGTCGTAGTAAATGAGACCAGCCCGTTTCGTCCCGAGGTGGGAGTGGTAATCTACCCCGAAAAACACATCGTAGACCACGTCCCTCTTGGACGCCGCACCAAAGAAACCACCCATTGCATAACCCTTCGCTAGCTCAATGTATCTTCGCAGTATATGACAATAAATCGCCGTTCCCGCGCTTGGGCTGTTCCTTTAACGGTTGTTAACACAATTCTCCGAACGAGCGGTTATTCGAAACGGTAGAGCGCAATTAGCCTACTCGCCCACCTGTTTCTCGATAAGCGACTTGAGCCATTCCTTGTACTCTGTGCTCAACCGCTTAGGAGTCTTTATCGACACCCCGCCGTTCAATCCGGCAAGCCATCCGAAGAACTGCGGGCTCTTCCGAATCTTCACGCGCACCTCGGCATATGAAGGTGTCGATTTGACGAGCTCGATGTCGCGCCCGAAGCGGTCGACGATTACGTCCATCATCGGAGCGTCCACGCGAAGCGTCACGACCTCAGGGTCGCCGTCGAACATGCCGAAGCTCTGATGTTCCATGTCTTCGAATGCGTAGTTCGCAATCAAAGCGCACCGCGTTGCCGGTTCAGCGCTTACTTGCAGCAATTCCATGCGGTCAACGCGATATATCGAGATGTCTTCATACTTGTCGCTATATGCCGCCAGATAGTAATTACCGTATGCGTATGCAATTCTCACGGGCGTGAGCGTGTAACGCTTGCCTTCGCGACGAGGCGTGCGCTTCAGATCGGTGCCGTAGCTGAAATACAGGAACTCGATCTTGCGTTTAAGCTGGAGCGCCTCGTGGATGGTGTCAACGTTTCGGAAAACGGATTCGGTTTGGTTCTTGATGCGACCTTGGACGTGTACGCGCTTGTCGAGCATCTTGCGCTCGCGCTCGCTCGTAAGATCCTTCAGGCTTTTCACCAGCTGGTTTGATTTGCGATCTGTAAGGAACTTGCTCGATTGGACGACATCGATGAGCATCATCACGTCCGACAAGCCCAAATCGGTGCGAAGCAGAGCGTACTCTACGGGACGCTTGGGCAATTTAACGATCTTCAAACCGGTATCACGCAAAACGTTCAAATCGCGGTAGATCGACTTGCGTTCCGCTGAGATTCCTTCCTCTTCGAGGCGCTCGATGATCTGCGGCATCGAAAGACCTTGTTCGGAATCGGTCTCCTGTTCAAGAATGCGCAACAGGGTCAGCAGCTTAAGCTTCTGATTACCCATATTGGCCATGTCCCTACCTCATTCTCCTCGGGCGCCATGTTTTGTTTTCTTTACAGCGCCTTTATTTGCTTTGATCGAAACCACATTCACTCACATGGGCAAAACAGAGAACCAACGTGCACTTTCATCATTTGATGTATCAAAGGAGACTTTGTCTGCAATGTACATCATTTTTGTAATAGTTTGACGGTAAATCGGGTAACAATCGCCAGACGGTCTAACTATTTTGCTTTTGCACACAAAAGATTCTCATTTTTTCATTGGTCTAATTTTTTGTTATTTATTAGCTTGCAATTTAATTTTCATAGAGTATATTATTTTGGCAAATGGACCACTTAAACGCACAACGAGGTCTGGTGAACCTGTTCACCTCGGACTCATTCAGGTTGTTGTGTCTGTTGACCGACCTTCAGACCGACACCATCGATGGGAAACGGGTGCGCGAAAGCCAGGAAGAGATTGCAGAGCTTTTCCATGTGAGCAAGGGAAAGCTTAACCCGCTTATGCAATCGCTCGTTGCGTCGGGGTGCATTGAGAAATACCGGGCACGGAGCGGTTACACCGTCACCTTGCTCGGCAAGCAGGTGGTCGAGCTGATCGGGCAGCTCGATGCGATGGAGAAACGCTGAGGCACTGGGAAGGAGATTTAATGTTCACACCGCAAAAGCGGATCTTCGCAGGAAAAGGAAACCTTCGTGCTGAACCGCTTTGCCCGTACCTCACCGATGACATCGGCTACCTGAATTTCCGCAAGAGCACAGACACGAGCCGCCGCATTTCTGACTTTGGCGGCTACATCCAGGCCGAACCGACTTTTCGCACAAGGAAATCCAACGTTTAACCAGCCGCACTAACAACATAGCAGCAGGTTCGCGCCCTTCTGAGAGCCTCTGTGCTTGTCCCATCTGCCTCAAATCCACCTTAATTGAACTACGCGGATGGGATAAGCACAGGGGCTCTCGTTGATGGTATGCGGAACCCTAGAGAGCGTGGATGGATGTGACCTACGGCACGGCGGCGAGCGTGCTTTCCGCTTATTGTTGTTATCATCCGCCGCCTAAAGCGGTCCCATCCATCCACGCTCTCTAAGGTTCCTGACAACGTGTGCCCAACTGTGGGTGCGCAAAAAGGAAGCGAGCCGAAGCCCGCTTCCCTGTTATCGTAATTGGTTTTCTGTGCGTGCTACTTCTTACCGCCGAGGAGGGCGCCGGCGATGCCGAGAACGTCGTCGAGACCGAAGCCATCGCTCAGGTCGATGCCTGCAAGGCCTTTCTCGAAGTTGACGTTCGCCAACGTAGCAATGAGATCTGCCGGGCTCGGAGTGGCGGTGCTTTCCTCGCTCAGGAGATTCGCAGCCATGTTGTGGACGCTGTTGCCATTCTCGGAAAGAAGGATGGAGGCGATTTCAGCAAGGTTGCCGAAGTCGAGCGGCTTGCCGTTGCCCAGGAGGGAGACGGCTGCGACTGCTTCGCTTGCCTCTTCCTTCGAGACTTCTTCGGCGCCCGTCACGTCGCGCAGCGTCGAGTAAGGATGCTCGACGAGGCTCGAGAACAGATCAGGGTTGGATACTACGCTGCTGACAAGCTGTTGGACGATATCTTGATTAGCCATTGATCGCTCCTTTTTCTGTGACGTATGCCCAGTGGTGCTAGTTGCAGTATACCCGACGAATCATTCTCCCGCGGGGAAAGCGCTCACAGGATGAGCCCCGATATATCAATGCCCCAATCAAATTCCCGCGGGGAGATTGATTGGATCATTTCCCCCGGGGAAATTGATCGGGGGATGTTTCATGCGCTCACCTGCAGAATCATTTTCCCGCGGGGCAAATGATTCAAAGCCCCGAGGTGGTTGCGCGTTCGCTAGAATAGTGCGCAGCAGCAGTGGCTATCATCATTTGGGGGCATGCATGGGAGAGGTTTCGATTGAGCAGCGATTCCACGGAACGGTTATCTTGACCATCCTGCATCTGCGGAGGCTCGTGAAATCAAACGACATCGAAGCGGGTTTCAAAGCTGGTCGAGCCATGCACATGATTGGGCCTGAGCATGAAGCGTTCATGCGCAAGTGCCTTGCCCTCGATGAGCAATTGCAAGCAGGCGAAGAGCCCTCGGAGCCCATCACGATGCAACTCGTCAACGAGCTTCAAGCTTGCGTGCTGCGCATCAACTCGGCAGATCCAGCCTGACGCTCCTGCCAGCAAGCACCGCATCAGCTCAGATACGCCGGCCGAAAGATTCCCCATCTGAAACTGCTTTCAAAGCGGTGCGTGAGCGCTCTTCCATTTCGGGCAGAGATCGTGCCAGACGTGCGGGAATGAAATGCCGACGCAGCTCGGGGTTGTAGCGCGCCTCGATAGAAAGCGAATCGTAGAAGCGCTGCCAGAGCTTCTCGATGAAAGCGTCATCGGCAGTGCGCGACGGAACGTTGATGACATCATCCGCTACAAGACTCCAGTCTTCGCCGTCGTAAACGCCGGCGACATGGTGGTTCTCATCGTAGATGATGAACGGTTGGATGTTGAACCGCGCTGCGAAATGATTCATGACGAGCGGCACAACGTTCGCATTCGGGCAACAGCGGGCAAACCAGACACCGTTCTCGAGATGCGAGAAGCGCACGAATTGGCGCGCCTTCTCTTCCTCGTTGGCAACACGGCGTTCGAGCGCCAATAGGTCACTTACCACCGGATTCGCGAGGTCGTTGAGAACGTTGCGACGCTTGTCGCGGCCCGTGCGCTTGTCCATCACGTAACGGACGAAGCGATAGACGACCACGCCCGCACAGGGGTCATCGTTGGCGGCGGCACGAACAACCGCGCCGAACGCTTGCGAGCCCGCCTCGCGCTCGATGCCGCGACGAACGCGCAGAGCGCGATTGAAGTCGGATTGCACGAAAAATGACGACTGCTCGAAACGCGGTTGGTAGTCACGCTCGCGCACGATATCTTCGGGAACCTCGCGCTGAACGTACGCCTCGAAAATACAGCACAGCAAACCTTCGAGCGATCCGTCGTGCAGGTAAGCTACATGCTGCAAAGGCTCGCGCTGGGCGAACTTCCCTTCGATTGCTGCTAGCTCCATAACGCAAGCACCTCATCCCCAATCGAAGAGGAACGTGCCGCACGTAAGGCAACGCGAGGGTCGGTGGCACCCGATGCCTCGGGCAATTTTGGCGCGGACGTTTGGTTGCCCTCGAGCTTGGGGTCGAACGGTTGGTCGAACAAACTCAACTGTCCCGGAAGCACCCTGTCGGCTCGCCTGCCATGCCGCCCGCCGTTGATCGGCGCAGCCAAACGGGCATGCAATGACTCGCGTGTGAATTCGATACCGCTGCCCGCATACTGCCCATTGCACGTGATGAAATAGCGCGCCCGCTTGAACGCGATGCCCAGCTTGCGCAACTCGTGTTCACGCAACGCATGAGTGCGCCGAGCCCGCACGATATCGCGCGCGCCCTTCGGACCGATGCCAGGCACGCGCATGAGCATCTCGAGGGGCGCCGTGCTGATTTCAACGGGAAACAGGTCGAGATTGTTGAGCGCCCAGTTGGCTTTCGGGTCGACATCGGTCTCGAGAAACGGGTGCGCCTCGTCGATGAGCTCTTCAACCTGGTATTGGTAGAAGCGCATAAGCCAGTCCGCCTGGTAGAGCCGATGCTCGCGATTGAGCTGGACGGCGTCGGTTTGCGGGAGCCGCTCATCTTGGCTGACGGGCATGTATGCACTGAAGAACACACGCTTCATGTTGAGCGATCGATAGAGCGCAGCCGACAGGTTCAGGATCTGGAAATCGCTTTCAGGCGTGGCACCGATGATCATCTGCGTGGACTGCCCCGCCGGTGCAAAGGCTTCATGCTTGCGCGCCACACGAACTTGATGCTGGTAGGTGGTGGGCTTGCGCCGCACAAGCGCCCGTGTTTCGGCATCTTCGGCAATGCTGTCGCGAATCTGACGCATGGGCTGCACGATGCGCTGACGCGATTTCTCAGGCGCGAGCAATGCGAGGCTATCGCGCGAAGGAAGCTCGAGATTGACACTCACTCGGTCGCACAACCTTCCGAGCTGATCAATTAATTCCGGAGAAGCCCCTGGCACCACCTTGGCATGAATGTACCCGCGAAAACCATGCTGATGGCGCAGCAGCTCAAGCGCATTGATGATGAGCTCGGTTGTGTAGTCGGGCGACTTGATGACACCCGAGCTGATGAACAGCCCTTCGATGTAGTTGCGACGATAGAACTCGATGGTCAGATCGGCAAGCTCCTGGGGCGTGAAAGCTGCGCGCTTGACCTCGTTGCTGCATCGGTTAACGCAGTAGGCGCAATCGTAGATGCAGACGTTGGTCATGAGCACCTTGAGCAGCGATACACATCGCCCATCAGGTGTGAAGCTGTGGCACAGCCCCGATGACAAGGTGTTTCCGAGCTTGCCTTTTTGGGCAGCGCGCGACGACCCAGATGACGTGCATGCCACGTCGTACTTCGCCGCATCGGCGAGAATCTCGAGTTTGGTCATCAAATCCATAACGTACACCTGTTCGTCTTAACTAATCCATAGTAAACAAACAGGTGTTCGCTGTCAACTACATAAAGGACTGGCTCCCTGAGCTACGAATCCGCGTGATGCCAGATGGAAGAGAAGGCAGATTTGGCCGACTCAACTGTCGAGCGGGCGGCGTTGCCCATCGAATTCGCAACACTCGTCGCAACAGCCGTCGACGTCTGCTTAACCGTGTCGGTGACAACCTGCATGAACTCGCTCGACCGCATAAGCGCAAGCGCTTCACGGTACGATGTGCGCCTGATCGACGACATGCGTTCGGGGCCGTCAGCCGCTGTAAGCCAGCGCTTGGCGATGACGCCCACGCGGAATACCAGGAATGCGCTCACAAGACCCTCGGCCGTTGCGCCGATGACGATTCCGCCCGCGCGCGCACCTGCACCGCCACCCATGAGCTGTCCGATGATGTCGCTCAAATCCGAGTCCTCGATGCCTCCGATAATGAGCGCGCTGATCATAACGCGCGTGTACAAGCGCGCGAGGCCCAGGTTCGTAGGTCTGAAGCCGCAGATCTCGACGATGCTCCGTACCAAGTCGAGGCAAATCGAGAGCATGGTCACCGTAGTCACAAGCGGGGAATGTGCCACCGCCGACACGAAGAACGCCGTGCTTGCAGCACGCTTGGTCTCTGCGTCAATTGCCGGCACGCACTTCTTGGTGAAGAACTCGATGAGCAGGTCATCTGCTTCGTCACCCTTCTGCAGGTACCCCTCGAGCTGGACGATTTCCTCGTCGGTCACGTCCGTGTTCGCAATCAGGTTGTCCACGAGCATGCGGCACCAACGGCGTTTCGCATGACCTTGTTCATCGCGCAACTGGTACAACGAGAAAATCGGACGCTGCGCCACCTTGCAGAGCGGCACGATCACGCCCACGACGACGAGCACAGCGAGCAGCCCGTAAAACACCCAACCGAGCACCGGATGCGCTCCCATGAGGTGATCGCCCACGTTGAGCATACCTCCAAGCATGGTGAGTGCGACAAGCACCGCGATGCATGCAACTGCAATGTATGTACTCGTACGGGATTGCTGCGAGGGTGCTTCGCGTCTTTTCAGCGGAACGCTTTCCTCGCTCGGCGTTTCGTCTGCACGGACCAACGCCGTTTCTTCAAAGGTCGCATCGGGCATGGTACGCCCCTTTCACGCGCTCTGTTTTACCGCCGCAATAGTACCCTTCCCTATCTTGTGCGACCAGAGACAGCGACCAAGCGGTTGCCCACACGTTACGAGACTGTGACCTTGGCGGCGGGTGGCAGAGCGTACCATCCTTGCAGGGAGAAACAACCAGCTCATTATGCGACTTACGCTTGTTCCGCTATCATGCGTTTGTGAGCACTTGATTGGCGTAATGGGAAACAGCCCCCTGTAGCACCACTTCGAGACAATCGTACGGAGCATGCCATGCTGCATTTAAAAAAGGTCCTGGGCGCAAAGCCGAAAGAACACGTTGAAGCTGAGCTGGCAACCCTGTTCACGCCTTGGGGCGAAGCGCTCGATATCAATCACGTGCTCGAGGAGCATCCGTCTCCGCAATTCGCACGTTCGTCGTATCGCGTGCTGAACGGCGTGTGGAACTGCACGTTCACCAACAGCGGCCACGCACCTAACTCCGACCTTCCTGAAGTCGTAACTCAGGCATCTGCACCTACCCCCGATCAATTCGCGCAGCAAATCATCGTTCCTTTTTCGCCCGAAGCGCCTCTGTCGAGGGTCGAGCGACAGCTGCAACCAACCGAATTGTTGTGGTACCGCCGCACGTTTGATGCGCCGAACCGCAGTTCTGAAACGCGCGTGCTCCTGCATTTCGAGGCAGTCGATTACGCCTGCAACGTGCGCGTGAACGGCGCTTCCGCTGGAACCCACGTCGGAGGCTACACGCCTTTCGCGCTCGACATCACCAACCTTCTCGTCGACGGGCCGAACGAGCTGACCGTCTGCGTTGCCGACCCGAGCGAATTCGGTGGTCGCATCCGCGGCAAGCAGCGTTTCGATCGCGGCGACATTTGGTATACCGCGCAAAGCGGCATCTGGCAGACCGTCTGGCTCGAGGTCGTGCCTTCAGCCTACATTGCGGCCGCGGTCATCGAACCTGATGCGGAAAGCGGCATCTTGTCTGTTGGCGTACACGTTGCGCAAGGCGTCCACGATGAACCCTCCCCCTCCCCGTGCGAGTTTCAATTGGAAGTTATCGGCCCTGATGGGAAAACCGTGGCGTCGGGCATTGGCGAAGTCTCGAGTTCGACAAGCGCCGTCGCGGTTTCGGTGCCCGACATGCATCTTTGGTCACCTGACGACCCGTTCCTTTACGGACTCAAGCTCAGCTACGGTGATGACGAAGTTGAGAGCTATTGCGCATTCCGCACGGTCAAGTTGCAGCGCGATGCCGAAGGGCACAAGCGCGTGTTCCTCAACGACAAGCCGTTGTTCATCAAAGGCGTGCTCGACCAGGCGTATTGGTCTGACGGGCTCATGACAGCACCCTCTGACGAGGCGCTCGTCTTCGACATCGAAGCCATGCGCGATGCGGGTTTCAACCTCATGCGCAAGCACATCAAGATCGAGTCTGCGCGTTGGTACTACCACTGCGACCGTTTGGGCATGCTCGTGATTCAGGACATGGTCAGCGGCGGTGCGCCCGAAATCCAAACATGGCATTGGAGCTACAAGCCGACGCTGTTTAAGATCAGCTGGAACCATTACCGCGATGACAGGCCAAGACATTGGGAAAACCTCGGCGCAGGCGATGCTGCGTATCGTGAAGAATGGACCGCTTCATGTCGCGAAACGGTCGAGCTATTGCGCAATCATCCTTGCATCATCGTGTGGTCACTTTTCAACGAGGGATGGGGGCAGTTCTGTGCTCGCGATGCCGATTCACTCGTGCGCTCGATCGACTCCACGCGGCTCATCGACGCCGTAAGCGGCTGGTACGACCAAGGATGCGGCGACTTCAGCAGCGTGCACAACTACTTCCGCGACATGACGGTTTGGCGCGATCGACGTCATGGACGCGCGTTCTTCATTTCGGAGTTCGGCGGCTACACACACCGCGTCGATGGCCACAGCTCGCTTGACGAGGCATATGGCTATGAACCCTACGATGATTTGGGCGAATGGCAACGTGCCGTGCGCTCGCTCCTTGACGAGGTGGAAGCACTCGAGCCGAAGGGGCTCGTTGGGTATGTGTACACCCAGGTGAGCGACATCGAGGAAGAGACGAACGGCATCTTAACCTACGATCGACGCATCAACAAGATGGACGGCTGCGCACGCTAAGCAAAAGAGCCTTTATCAGGCTTCGGCCATCAAAGATCTCCCAAAGTTGCCTTGACAAGCTACTCGATTACCAAGGCAATTGTGGAGGGGTCATGGCTTATACGGCGATTTCTTGCACTTGGAATTGTCGGTGCCTATAATAATCACTCGCTGTTCAGCACGTGCGCAATGCGCAGAACGGCAAACCCACATAGTGCGGGGTGGAGCAGTCTGGTAGCTCGTCGGGCTCATAACCCACGTCGCAGCATTGAAAACCGAATACGGAATTCCACATATTGCGGGGTGGAGCAGTCTGGTAGCTCGTCGGGCTCATAACCC
>CACZAR010000049.1 GCA_902779135.1 uncultured Coriobacteriaceae bacterium
CCAAGGTCTCTCGACGAATTTCACTTGACCTCGCTAAGCCCATCGTTTGTCCGATTGCCTTTTTGTTTCTCATATTTCGCTACAATAATGGGGACCAATCAAAGAAAGGGTTCTCCTGGCTAAGATGCTTGTGCTGGGGCGGCATGGTAAGGCGCAGCTTCGGTCGGACGAGCTTCCCGATTTCGAGCGCGAATTGACCGAGGCGGGCGTGCGGGCGCTCAAAGCTTGGTTGCCGCGCGCTGCGCGCTTGCTTGCAGAAGAACACCCCAAGAGCATCGAGCTGTGGACGAGCCCCGCAGTGCGCGCTTGGCAGACAGCCGATCTGGTGGCTGACGAGTTTGTCGAAACGCTCGGCATTAACGAGCTCGAGACTATCGAGATGCCGTGCCTGTGGACACAGGACCTCTCAGAATTCTTCGCTGCTGCAGTAGAATGCGAGTCGGATGTGGTCGTTGCTGTGGGTCACAACCCGTTCATGGAAGAAGCGGTCGCGCAAGTATGCGGCCAGGCGGTTCCTCTCGCGACGGGCGGTATCGCTGCCGTGCGCGTCAATGGCGAATTCTCGAATGGGCTTCCTTCCGAAGGGCGCCTTCTGTGGGTCATGCAAGGTCCCGAGGCGAAACGTTGGAAGGCTATGGTTGACGTCGAGGACGTCATTGCCGAAGCGGTTGACAACGTCGAGATGCGCCGCGAGGCGTTCTTCGCCGATCCGAAAGATGTCGAGGCGGCACACAAGTACCGCGTCTCGATTCGCACCATCAGGGGTTTGCTCTCGTTCATCGAGCCGTTTATGCAGCGCGATCAGTACAGTCGCCTGCAGAGCGATTGGAAATCTCTCGTTCTCCCGACTTCTCGTTTACGTGAATATGATGTGCTATCAGCCGAGGTCGCGCAACTCGAGCCTCGGGCAGATGCGCTCTTGGAAGCATGCGAGGCTGCACGTGCGAAGGAATGCGATGCAACGTTGGCAACGCTCTCTTCGAAAAGCTCGCGCAAGTGCCTCGAGCGTGTGTGCGAGCAATCGCGCAACCTTGTGTGGAAGCGCTCGTTTGAAAAGGAAGGCTTGGGCTCCCGGGCGATCGCGAAGCGTTTCGAGCGCGTCGTCGAGGACGAACGCAAAGAGCTCGCGACTCTCGATCTCGCCGATGTCGAACGCACGCATGACGTGCGAAAGCAAGCGAAGCAGGTGCGCTATGCAGCCGAGCGCTTCGGTTCGCTCATGGGCGGGGAAGCGGCAGGTGCAAAGGCAGTCGCCGACGAGATGAAGGCCGTGCAGGATCGCTTGGGCGCATTGTGCGATGCGCGCGTGAACGTTGGCATCATCGACGAGTTCTCGACGAAGGGCTTGCCCGATGAAGCGCTTTGGGCGCTTTCGCTGCTGCGTGCGAAGAACGAGCAGTACATCTACGAGACGCTGCGCAGGCAAATGGATGTGCAGCCGTCAGGGCAAAACGCTCAGTAGTAAAGACTTGCGCTTTTACGAGCAGGACCGGCGTCCATTCATACGGCTGGCTGCAAACAACGCAAGAGCCAAGCTGGCCACGGCTGTAAGTGCAAGCACTATCGTTGCAATCGGGGAATCTCCAGTTGCGGGCAAATAGCCAGCTCCATCGTTCGAGCCAGGCTCATATGCGGGTGTGGGTGAAGGAATGGGCGTCGGTGTGGGCGCAGGTCCAGCTTTCGCGACCTGTGCGGACAAGTACACGCCGCCACCGTTGGGGACGATGACGAACCAACCCTGGTCGTCTTTTTCAAGCTCAATCTTGTCTCCTTTGCCATTGAAGGCCGCAGTGATGATCCAACCCTCTTCAACGTTCAGATAGACCTTTTGGCCCATGTTGGCCACATCGAAACTGCGCTTTCCGTCCAGCGTCGGAAATTCCTTGATCGTGGTGCCCAGAAGGGACAGGATATTTCCCTCTTGAGGTTGTTCAACTTTTATGATGTAGTTGATGGCCTTCTCCATGGCCGTGTCTTCTTCAAATTTGAATGGACCAGTACTTTTGCCAGCTACTAAGTCGGAGTCGATCTTCCACACAGTGATATCGAGCTGCCCGCCTTTTGAACTGCCAACGACGCCAGCGGTGCGAGCTGTGAGTGTGTTTTCGATTAAGATGTCGGTAGAGCCCTCATTGGCTGAAGCATGAATACCCATAGCCTGGCCATTCGATGATGTTGACGTTACATCGCCCCCGATGTACACCGTAATCAAGCCACCTTGGCTGACAGATTCAATGCCCCACGATTGACCCTTACTCGAATTGCTTTCGACGATCAAATTCCGCCCAACCATGATGGTTGTTTTCGCAGCGATGCTAGAATCAGACCCTTCAGTTGGCATATATCCGCTAACTTGCATGCCAGACGCAGCAGCCGCCTTGACCATTACGTCTCCCATGACGATTGTGGAAGCGCTTGCAGATTTGTCGGCCCTTGCAATAATGCCTTGAGCATCGCCTGTTGTAATTCCTGAGTCTGTTGTTGCTGCAACTGCGACATCTCCGTTTACGACGACTTGTGACGAAGTTTGAGGATTGGGGGTGTTCGGGATTGCTGTTTGTAAAATGCCGATGGCGCCGATTGATGCCCTGCTGTCATCGTTTTTTGTTGCATTCACCGTTACGTCGCCGCCGATGTTCGCAATCGTTTTTGCCCCATCTCCATCGGATCTTGCACCTAGTCCTGTTATTTCAGGCTGGTCACTTCCTTCGAAGGTAATATCGGCTGTAACATCTTTCACCACTTCAAGCGTAGCTGTGCCGCCTGTAGATCTTGCCAATGCTGAAGTGTCGCCTCTGGTGGTTGTTCCTTCAAACGTGGTAGAACCATGTACGTTGGCGGTGGCGTCCGCGTCGTTGCGAGCATGAGAATAAACAGCAAAAGTGTTGCTCGGATCGCTGGTGTTGACGGTTACGTTGCCGACGTCCACAACGGGGGTTTGGCCGGGCTCGGTGCCTGCATATACCGGAGTGGTCACATCAGGGTAACTCTCGTCTGCAAAGGCCGTGCTGGGCATGAGGCCAACTGCGAGGATGAGGCACATGAGAAGGACCAGGTGCTTTTCGACTGCTTTTCGCTTTGTGTTTCCCATTGTGTTCACCTCTTTGAACTCGACGTGGGAGATGTGTTTTGAAGACCTATTGCCTATACGGTTGGCTATGTTGGAAACGCGGGTTCTCGCGGCTTCTTCAAAGAAAGTATACAAGTTTACTCGACAGACACGGGGACGAAACGGTAATCGGGTGATTGCCTCGTTCCAATCATGTGCTTTTGGTTCACGCGTAGGTTGTCGGCCGACAACTCGTCTATACTGCGTCATGTCGTTGTTCGAGTATCTCGAATGGAGTAGGACGGCGCCAAGTTCCGAACCTGGTCAGGTCCGGGAGGAAGCA
The DNA here is from genome assembly GCA_902779135.1 of uncultured Coriobacteriaceae bacterium. Lineage (GTDB taxonomy): Bacteria > Actinomycetota > Coriobacteriia > Coriobacteriales > Eggerthellaceae > UBA9715. Next base: position 3,393 of record CACZAR010000049.1, read on the forward strand.
GCCATAAGGGACCGCTGACGAGCGTCCTGCTCTATTCGGGATACTTCTGTGTTACGAGCCGGAAGGACCTGCACGTCAGTGGGCTTCATCGAATTCATCATCAGCTTCCTCAAGGACCCGCGCACTCAGATTGCGGCTTGGATTGCCACGCTCGGGCCCGTGCTGGTCTACTGTCCGCTGTTCCTGGTTGTGTTCATCGAGACCGGCGTCGTCTTCTTCCCGTTCCTTCCTGGCGACTCGCTTCTGTTTGCATGCGGCGTGTTCTCGGCGGAAGGGTGGGGGCTCAATCTGGGCGTCACGTTGATCGTGTTCTACGCGGCGGCCATCTTGGGCAACACATCGAATTACTGGATCGCGCGGTTCTTCGGCAGTCGCATCATCGACTCGGGCAAGGTGAAGGCGCTCACGCCCGAGCGCATGGCCAAGCTCGACTATTTCTTCGAGAAGTACGGTGGCTTGACAATCGTCATCACGCGTTTCATGCCGTTCTTCCGCACGTTTGCCCCGTTCATTGCGGGTACAGGCCATATGAACTTCGCGAAGTTCACGATGTTCAATGCCATTGGCGGCATCAGCTGGGTCAGCCTCTTCGTGCTCGTCGGCTACTTCTTCGGCGGCGTACCGTTCGTCCAGCAGCATTTCAGCGCCATCGTGCTGGGCATTATCTTCATCTCGGTATTGCCCGCCATTTTCGGTGCCGTCAAAGGCGCCATCAATTCGCGTAAGAACTAGCCAAAAGACTATCTATCCTTTTGGTTGGCGGACTGCTTCTAAGTGGTTAGCCGAACGCTCGATAAGTAGTAAAATTTAAGCTCGAATTTCTTAATAGCCTTCCATCATGAAAGCGCAGGCGAACATGGCAGAAGCGTTATATCGTCGATATCGTCCGCAAGTATTCGAAGACGTTGTGGGGCAAGAGCCCATCGAACGGACGTTAAAAAACGCAATCGAGCAAGATAAGGTCTCGCACGCCTATCTGTTCACTGGTCCACGCGGTACCGGCAAGACCACGACGGCGCGCCTGTTGGCCAAGGCCCTGTTGTGCGAACAAGGTCCCACACCCAATCCCGATGGCACGTGTGGCGACTGCTTGCTAATTGCCGAGGGTACGCATCCCGACGTGTACGAGCTCGACGCTGCGAGTCGCACGGGTGTCGAGAACGTGCGTGAGGAGATCATCAGCCGCGTACAGTTCGCGCCGACGCGTGGGCGATACAAGGTCTACATCATCGATGAGGTCCACATGCTCTCGACGGCGGCGTTCAACGCGCTGCTAAAGACGCTCGAGGAGCCGCCCTCGCACGTGGTATTCATCCTCTGCACAACCGATCCGCAAAAAGTCCCCGAAACGATTCATTCGCGTTGCCAGCGATTCGATTTCCGTCGCATCGCTCCCGAGTCGATGGTCTCGCGCTTGGGTGCCATCTGCATGGCGGAAGACGTCGAGTTTGAGGGTGAAGCGCTCGACTTGATTGCGCATCGCGCCGAAGGTGGGTTGCGCAATGCGCTCACATCGCTCGAGCAGATCATCGCGTTCGAGAACGGGAAGGTCACGCTGGCCGGCGCCGAGCGCCTGCTCGGTGCCATCGATTCGAACGACATGGCCGAGATCATGGCGCTTGTCGGGAAACGCGATATCGCGAACTGCTTCCGCTGGACGGCTAACTACGTCGAGACGGGTGCTGATCTTGCCCAGTTCGTGCGCGACATGGCGGAGCATGTGCGCAACCTTTATGTCATGGCTCTTGTTGGCGACGACGTCGACCTCGATGTTTCCGAGACGACACGTCGCGAGTTGGCGAACGAGTTGCAATGGTATGGTCCCGATCGTCTGTCGCGGCTGCTCGGCGTCTTGGGTGACTTGTCCGCGGAGCTGAAGACGTCGTCGAATCCGCGCCTCGCGTTCGAAATAGCGCTCACGCGTATGGTGAGGCCCGATTCCGATTTGACGCTCGAGTCCCTTGCAGAGCGCCTCGAAGCACTTGAGAGCGGCTATTCGGCAGTCTCCCATGTGATTCCGGACGGACATATTGCCTCGAAGCGCGACCAGACCGCCTACGAGCCGGCTTCCGTTGCGGCTCCAATACAAGAGACTCAGCCTGCACCGGCTTCTGCTCCTGCTGAAGCATATGGGCAACGCGCGAGCGCCGAGCCCGAACCAGCGCAAGCTTCAAGGCAGGCTCCTGTAGAGCGCGTTCAACAACAGCATGTTCAGCCGGCGGGATCTGTTGAGCCCCAAGCGAACCAGGCCGAAGAGCCTGCGCCTGTTGCGGCTGTATCAACTGAAACTTCGCCGCTTTCCGTTTTGCAGAATCCGGCAGCATTGCAGCGTATCTGGCAAGCTGCTTTGTCGGCGGTGAAGAAGCAGAAGCAGGCGTACGGCGTGTTGTTCATGAACTCGAAAGTCAGCTTCGATGCTGCGGAGGGCATGCTGACGGTCGCGTTCCCGAGTGAAAGCACGTTTGCGTTCAATGCGGTGCAGAAGCCTGATGTGCAAGATGCGTTGGCTGCTGCTCTCGAGCGGGCGGTCGGCGCGTCAGTCCCGTTCTGCTACGAGCAAGCTGGCACCACGACGCATGTGCAGGGTAGGGCGCGACAAGCCGAATCGCCCCGCCGTCAGCGCATCGAGCAGACTCCTCAGGTGCAATCGCAACCTCAGCCTCAGCCACCACAGCCGCAATCCCAGCCCGAGCCGCAGCCGAAGCCTGAGCCACAACCTCAGCCTGAACCTGCTCCGCAACCGCAATCTGGTGCGCCTCAATCGCAACCGGTCGTGAACAATTATGATGACGTGCCCTACGAGCAGGTGCCTTACGATGACATTCCCTACGATCCCGTTCCCTATGATGATTTTGGGGAAGTAGCCGCACCTGCATCCCGCGATCAGTCGTTCCAACAAGATGCCGACACTGCAACGGGCGCATCGCCGATCGAGGCAAACCTTACTCCCGAAGGCGCTATCGCAGAAAAGCCTGACGACATTCAGGCGATGCTGCAAGCGGGTTTCGGTGGTGGCGTCGTTTTCAGCGAAGTGGATGAATAGCCAGACAACCTGAATCACTCGCAACGAAGGAGGAGCTTTCCTATGGATATGAATCAGATGATGCAGCAAGCGCAGCAGATGCAACTCGAGTTTGCCCGTGCTCAAGAGGAGATCCAGAGCATGACGTACACCGCCACGGCAGGTGGCGGCATGGTTGAGGCGACAGCACTTGGCAACGGCTCCATCGAGTCGTTGAAGATCGATCCCGAAGCGGTCGATCCGGAAGATGTCGAGATGCTCGAAGACATGGTGCTTGTGGCTGTGAACGAAGCACTTCGTGGCGTTGCAGAGGCCGGCGAGCGCCGTCTTGCCTCAGTGACGGGCGGCATGTCCATCCCTGGGCTGTTCTAGTAAAAGTCGTCCTCTTTTCGCATCGGATTGGAGAAGGCAGTGTACGCAGCACCCGCATTGCAGAAGTTGCTTGAGGAGCTTGAGCGTCTTCCGGGCATCGGAGCCAAGTCAGCTCAGCGCATCGCCTATTGGATGATGAACACCGACCGTGCGACCGTCATCAGGTTGGCCGATGCGATAACCGAGGTGAAGGACACCGTTCATTTTTGCGCGCGCTGCTTCAACTACGCCGAGGACGAGCTGTGCGAAATCTGCCAGTCCGACAAGCGCGATGCTTCAGTTCTATGCGTCGTCAGCGAACCGCGCGACATCCCGGCAATAGAACGCACAGGGGCGTTTTCCGGCGTGTATCACGTTCTGGGAGGCGAGCTGTCGCCGATGGAAGGCGTGGGGCCTGACGATTTGCATATTGCCGAGCTCATGCGCCGCCTCGCATCTGAAGATGTTCACGAGATCATAATCGCTACGAACCCAAATGTTGAAGGCGAGACCACGGCGGCCTATATCGCCCGCATGGTGAAACCGCTTGAGATAACCGTCACGCGCTTGGCCAGCGGCATGCCCGTCGGCGGCGAGCTCGATTTCGTCGACGAGGTCACCCTCGGCCGAGCCATCGAAGCGAGACGCGAGCTTTAACAGAGAAACAGCTCGCCAAGAGCTTGGTGCGCGATGAATCGATCGCAAAATAAGAAGCGCCGACATACCCTGTAGGTGTGCCGGCGCTTCCTCTCCAAGAAGACGGTAGAGCAAGTCCCCTCCCAGAAACCAAACTCTACGTCGTCGAAAAAGCAACTTCAAAGCGTTCCTAAAACCGCCGACGGCAATTATAGCACCGTTCGCAGCGAATGGAAGCATTATTTTACAAAGATAAAACCTGTGCTGAACTGGGAAAATGCAAATTTAGTACGCTAAAGCGGGTTTAGAAGGGTATTCCAGCACGCCATCTTTCCCAAATAGTTTACATTTGTCTCTAAACTTGCTATAATTGTAGACAGATGTTACCTTTTAGGAAAGAAGGGAACCATGAATACGCAGAACCAAAACATGCCCGGCAACGTCCAGGCAGCTTCAACAGCTCAGCTTTCACAACAGCAAATGCGCGACGCCTATTGGAATGCTCCGCTACCGTATGCGCCGACAAATGGACCTGCGCCCGTAATGCCAGCTGCGGTTGTCAATCAGGATCACAGGACGAAAGCCAACCCGTTCAGCAAACTGTCGGTGGCGTTCATCGTACTCGGGTTGGTCTTGCTCGGGGCCTCGATTGTCCCGTTCGTGGTCTATTTCGATTTGCCGGCAGCGCTCGGCGTGCTCGCTTTCGACACTCTGTTGATGACGAGCGCCCTTGTGTTCACGATGCTCGGAATCATCCATTCGTCCCAGCTAATGCGCCGCACCGGTTTGATCATCGCTTTGTGCACTGTTGTCAAGATGATGGTCATCGACACCTGGGAATTCGATCCGCTCACAAAGGCTATCGCCTATGTTGTCGGAGGCGCCGTCTGTCTGGCAATTGGCGCGATTTACAGCGCCGTCATGAAGCGCATGGCGAAGGAAGGCTCCGTTCAACAGAGCGGTTCGGAAATGGGCGTCAACTTCTAATCGGCGTCGGATATCGCAATTAGCGGTTCGGATTGGCCAATTGCATCAGCGCGAAAGCACGAGTTGTGACTTCTTCGACCGTCCATTCTGGACGGTCGAAGAGCCAATGGCGTACGAGCCCGACAAGGCCGGACACGACGAAATAGAACAGCGCCTCCACGTTCTGCGGATCCATGGTAGGATTGGCCGCTTCCCAGCTTTCGCGGTATATCGAAAACAGGTCATCGCACATGCGGTCGATGAAATTGCCTTCACCGCGGTTCGCGAAGATAGCTTTCACGAGTACGCGATTCCTGCCTGCCCAGTTGATGAGCGTGGGGGCGATGCGGAAAATGTCCGGCTCCTCAGCGGAGATGAGGTCTCGATAGTCTTCGAACAAGTCATTTTGCATGCCCATGAGAAGGGCAAACTGGTCCGAGTAATACTTATAGAAGGTTTTGCGTGAGACGCCGGCGCGCTCGCAAATCTCGATGACGGTGATATCGGACACGGCTTTCTCGTCGAGCAGCTCGAGGAAAGAGGCGTACAAGCTCTCTTTCGTATAGCGCTGACGTGAGTCTTTTGGATTTCGGTCCATGCGGTCTCCCTTTGGGGGATCGTGGGTGGTCGATTGCGCTCGAAGCCGTGCGCTTTGCTTGGTACTACCCGCCGTCAGCGTAAAGCCCCGAGTACATCGTGCCGTCAGCTGCATTGAATTCAGCTTTTGAAGCGGCCATCATGTACTCGTGCGAGCTCTTGAACTCGCCAGCAGATGTCGAAATGCGGGTGCCGAAGATGGTGATGGGCCCAACGTTCGTTTCGCACTTGATGTCGATCGAATTGCCCCAGACGCTTCCCTGTGCCGTGAAATCGACATGTCCATGCATGCCGAATTCACCCGACCCTTCGATTGTGAAGTCCTTGTCTTCACAGGTGCCCTCGAAATACATCGGCTCGAGGTCGGCTGCTATGAGTTCAGCGGCGATGGTGCCTGCATCGCTCTTCAGGGCGACGGTGCCGCGCCTGTGGTATTTCATCGTGTCGATTGAAATGTCGAAAGTGCCTTCGATCATGATCGCTCCATAATGTCGTGCTCTGTGCTGCCTAATTATCCCTTATTTTCGAAGTAAAAGCGTCGGAAATCGGGTGACCGCACAGAATGAGCCGCCTTTGACATTCAAAAGCGGCTCGATGGAATTGTCGTCAGGGTGTTGGTCGTCTAGAACTTCCAAGAGTTCATATAGGCGATTTGCTCCTCGGTCAGCGTGTCGATTTCAACGCCGAGGGTCTCGAGCTTAACGCGCGCTACTCCGTCGTCGATTTCGGCGGGCACGTCGTAGACCTTGTTCTCGAGTTCGCTTGCATGCTTGTACAGGTACTCGGCAGCGAGCGCCTGATTGGCGAAGCTCATGTCCATAACGCTGGCCGGATGGCCTTCAGCGCAAGCAAGGTTGACGAGTCGGCCCTGCGCCAACAGCACGATCTTGCGGCCGTCTTCGAGCGTGTATTCCTCGACGAGCGGCTTGAGCTCGACCTTGCTCGTGGAATGCCCCTCGAGCCAGTCGATGTTGATCTCGGAATCGAAGTGGCCGGAATTGCAGAGGATGGCGCCATCCTTCATGTTCTCGAACGCCGGCGCGTCAACGACCTTGCAGTCGCCGGTGACTGTGACCCACACGTCGGCGAAGCGCGCGGCCTCGGCGGCGGGCATGACGCGGTAGCCTTCCATGTGGGCTTCGAGGGCCTTGAGCGGGTCGACCTCGCAGATGATGACGTCCATGCCCATGCCCTTGGCGCGCAGTGCCAGGCCACTGCCGCAGTAGCCGTAACCTGAGATGACGATCGTGCGGCCGCAGAGCAGGCGGTTGGTGGCGCGCACGATGCCGTCGAGCGTGGACTGACCGGTGCCGTAGTGGTTGTCGAAGCAGTGCTTGGTGTTGGCGTCGTTGATGTTGAAGACGGGATAGCCCAGCGTGCCCTCCGCAGCCATCGCGGCTAGGCGCACGACGCCGGTTGTGGTCTCTTCGGTGCCGCCGATAACGCCTGCAAGCTTGTCGGTGAAGCGCGTGTGCAGTGCGGTGTCGAGGTCGGCGCCATCGTCCATGATGATCTGCGGATCGGTGGCCACAACAGCCTCGATGTGCTTGTTGTAGGTGTCGGCGTCCTCGCCGGCGATGGCATGCACGTCGATGCCGAAGTCGCGTACGAGCGAGGCGGCAGTGTCGTCCTGAGTCGACAGCGGGTTGGATGCGCACAGCGTGACCTTCGCACCCGACGCGACAAGTGCGCGCATGAGGTTGGCGGTCTCGGTGGTCACGTGCATGCAGGCGCCGATGCGCACGCCTTCGAGCGGACGTTCGCGCTCGAAGCGCTCGCGGATGCTGGCGAGCACGGGCATGTCGCGGTCTGCCCACATGATGCGCGCAAGGCCTTGATCGGCAAGGTTGATGTCTTTGATTTCGTAAAGAGGCAAATCACTCATAGTCGTTCTCCTTAAAGCTTTGAGAAGAATTTCTCCATTAACGCAATGCTGTTTTCAGAAGATTTATTCGCATTCTCCATTACTTCCGAATGGGAAAGCGGCTGTCCGGAAATACCGGCAGCAAAATTGGTAATGCAAGAAACAGCAAGCACTTTCATCCCACTGTGGCTTGCAGCGATCGCTTCAGCTACAGTCGACATTCCGACAGCATCTGCACCTAATACCTTAAGAGCTCTGATCTCGGCAGGCGTCTCATACTGCGGACCTCGGGTGTAAGCATAAACTCCCTTATGAAGCGGAATGCCGAGTTCTTCGGCAGATTCGATCATCTTCTTAGAAAGTTCCTGATCATATACTCTCGTCTGATCCGGGAAACGAGGACCAAACTC
>CACZAR010000050.1 GCA_902779135.1 uncultured Coriobacteriaceae bacterium
CCACATGGTGAACGCTGGCGAACAGCGTCTCGTGACCAAGACCACGTTGCCGATTCCCGCCCAGAGCTTTGTCGAGCAGATGGAACTCAAGAAGAACGAAGAGGATATCTACTTCGACTTCCGCGAGCACATCGACGACAAGCATGAGGGCGACATCGAGTTCGAGCCCGATACGAGGCACTGCCTCATCTACTTGGAAGCAGCGTATCTTCGTACCGACGTTTACTTCGCGTTGGTCGACTCTGCTGCTGCCGAGCAGGGCGCGCGTCGTACGGCCATGAAATCGGCTACGGACAACGCGACCGAGATGATTGCGACGCTAACCAGAATTTACAACCGTGAACGTCAAGGCGCCATCACGACCGAGATTTCCGAGATCGTCGGCGGCGCAGCGGCTTTGGAGGAATAAATGAGTCAAACACTATTTTCAAGAGAGGAGCTCGAGGCCAGCAAAGGCGCAGTCGGTCGTATCGTTCGTATCGTCGGCCCTGTCGTGGACGTGGAATTCCCGGCAGATCAGATTCCGTCGATTTACAACGCTTTGACGGTTGACGCCAAGACGCAGGCTGGCGATATCCACCTCGTTCTCGAGGTGGAGACGCACCTGCCTGGAAACCTCGTCCGCTCCGTTTCCATGAGCTCCACCGACGGCCTCGTCCGCGGCCTGGATGTTCAGGACACGGGTCATCCGATTATGATGCCCGTCGGCCCCAAGACCTTGGGCCGTATTTGGAACGTCGTCGGCGAGCCCGTCGACGAGAAGCCGATTCCCGACGAGCTCGAGGGCTTCATGCCCATCCATCGTCCTGCTCCCGAGTACGAAGAGCTGACGACGACGACCGAGATCTTCGAGACCGGCATCAAGGCCATCGACCTGATCGAGCCGTTCGTCCGCGGCGGCAAGACCGGCCTGTTCGGCGGCGCTGGCGTTGGCAAGACCGTTATCATCCAGGAACTCATCAACAACCTCGCCCAAGAGCATGGCGGCACTTCGGTGTTCACCGGCGTAGGCGAGCGTACCCGTGAGGGCACCGACCTGTTCCTCGAGATGAGCGAGTCCGGTGTTATCGAGAAGACCTGCCTCGTGTACGGTCAGATGAACGAGCCTCCAGGAGCGCGTCTGCGCGTTGGTCTGGCTGGTCTGACCGAAGCCGAGTACTTCCGTGATCAGGGCCAGGACGTTCTGTTGTTCATCGACAACGTCTTCCGCTTCACCCAGGCGGGTTCCGAGGTATCGGCTCTGCTGGGCCGCATGCCCTCCGCCGTAGGTTACCAGCCCACGCTGGCCACCGAGATGGGCGACATGCAGGAGCGCATTACGTCGACCGCTACGGGCTCCATTACGTCCGTGCAGGCCGTATACGTTCCCGCTGACGACTTGACCGACCCCGCGCCGGCCACGACGTTTACCCACCTCGACGCCCGTACCGTTCTTTCCCGTTCGATTGCCGAGCTGGGCATCTACCCGGCTGTCGACCCGCTGGAGTCCTCCTCCCGCGCTCTCGACCCGCAAATCGTCGGTGAAGAGCATTATCGCGTTGCCGTTGGCATCCAGGAGCTCCTGCAGAACTACAAGGACCTCCAGGACATCATCGCGATTCTGGGTATGGACGAGCTCTCCGAGGATCAGAAGCTCACCGTTAACCGCGCACGCAAGGCGCAGCAGTTCTTCGGCCAGTGCTTCCACGTTGCTGAGCAGTTTACCGGTCTGCCCGGCAAGTACGTGAAGCTCGAAGACACGATTCGCTCCTTTGCTGCCATTCTCGACGGCGAGTGCGACGAGATCCCCGAGCAATGCTTCCGCATGAAGGGCTCGATTGAAGACGTATACGCTGCTTACAACGAAATGCAGGGTGAATAGCGATGGCTGAAAGTTATCGTTGCATAGTTGCAACTCCGACTCGCGAGCTGTTCAACGGCGAGATTTACTACGCCGACGTGCCGGGCTATGCTGGACACTATGGTGTGTTGCGTGGTCACGAGAGCCTGGTTGCGACCAATCATCAGGGTGGTAAGCTGACGCTGCACCTCGACCCCGATGGCAACGAGAAGAAGGTCTTCCTGATCCATCGCGGGTGCACGCAGATGCTGCACAACCACCTGTCGGTGCTCGGTCGTTTTGGATGCGACCCCGAGACCATTGACGTCGAGAAGGTCAAGCAGAAAGCTGAGAACCTGCGCACGACTATCGAAGAGCGCAAAGCCGAGCTTGCATCCGTCGACGATGAGGATATGATTGCAGCTGGAGAAGCCTGGATTCATACCGAGGAGATTCACCTGAGCTGGTACGAGGCGCAGATTGAGTTCGCCGAGACTGGCAAGGAGAGCACCAAGCAGTAAACGTCATCGTACGCATACCGCACGAGACACCTTAGGGGCCGCGAAACAATCGCGGCCCCTCTTGTTTGAACATGTGGGGTTTAACAGAAGGGCGAGCGGACCGATAAGCCGGGTTCTGTCGAAGGACGGCCATTTATCTCGAACGACAGTCACCTGCCGCCTCTAGCACGCAACCCGGATACGCGGCGGGCCACCGCATGGTATCCCTATTTGCGCTTGCTCCAGATGGGGTTTGCCAAGCCATGTCGTTGCCGACATGCTGGTGCGCTCTTACCGCACCGTTTCAGCTTTTCTCCCGTTGAGACGGGGGAGTCTTCTTTTCTGTGGCACTTTCCGTCGGGTTGCCCCGCCCAGCCGTTAGCTGGCATCTTGCCCTGTGGAGCCCGGACTTTCCTCGCATGCGATGCATACGCGGCCGTCTGGCCCACTCGCATGCTGTATTCTAGCGCAACGCCAAAATCGCGGTACAATTTCCAACCAAAAGGGACAGTCCTTTTCGGTTACCAGGTTGGAGAGTCATGAGCACCTGTGCACTCGTCGCAGCAAGCGATTTCAATGCGAAGCATTTCAAGGCTTTATTCGAAGATGGTCGATTTGACGCGGTGTATGCCGTTGATGGGGGCTTTGCGCATATCGAGGCTGTCGGCTGTGTGCCAGATATCGCCATCGGGGATTTTGACTCGCTCGGTTATAGGCCGAAATGTCGACGTGTGATTGAATTGCCGGTCGAGAAAGACAAGTCGGACTTGGAAGCTGCGATGGATCGAGCGAAGACGCGCCAGTTCGACGAGGTGATCGTATATGGAGCACTTGGCGGGCGTCTCGATCATACGATGGCCAATCTGCAGATGTGCGCACAATTCGCAGAAAGCGGAATGGGCGTGACGTTTGTGGCTGATGACTATGCCATACGTATCGTCGTTGGCCCTGATGTGTATGAGCTTCCGCTGCTCGAAGAGGGGATCGTTTCGGTTTTCGCTGCCACCAACGAAGCTTATGGAGTCATCGAGCGCGGTATGAAATACTCGATTGACGATGAGACGCTTACTAACCGAACGACCCGAGGGCTCTCAAATGAGCTGCAGGGTGTCGAGGCGGCTGTGGCTGTTGAGGAGGGTACCCTGTTCGTCTTTCATCCGCTTGCCTGAACGAACCATTTTTGAGGGTCAAAAGTGACACAATGATTCTATAATCATAGACGGGGAGCTTGCAGTATCGGCAGGCTGAGAGGAGGCGCGAATCGCCTCGACCCATGGAACCTGTTGGATAATGCCATCGAAGGGAGTCTGATTTCCTATGGAAAAATTCGCACTTGGCACCGCACTCAAGAACGTTCGCAAGACAACGCCGCTCGTCCATTGCATCACAAATTACGTAACGGTCAACGATTGCGCAAATGCGCTTCTGGCCTGCGGTGGAAGCCCCATCATGAGCGATGAGCCGCTTGACGTCGCCGACATTCAAACCATTTGCGGAGGGCTCGTGTTCAATATTGGCACTTTGAATGCACAGACCATCGAGGGCATGAAGGTTGCGGGCGCTATAGCGACCAAGGTGGGTCATCCCATCGTGCTCGATCCTGTGGGTGCAGGCGCATCCAAGCTTCGCACTGAAACCGCAGGTATGTTGCTCGACAACTACGACGTCAAAGTCATTCGGGGCAACATGTCCGAGATGAAAGCGCTTGCCGGCGCTGCAGCCGCCACGCGCGGTGTCGATGCTAACCCTGACGATGCCGTCACCGATGACAACCTGGCTGAAAGTGCCGCTTTTGCGAAAGCGCTCGCAGAGAAAACAGGTGCTGTGATTGCCATTACGGGCGCTATCGACATTGTTGCTGACGCGAACACCGCCTACACCATCCGCAACGGCGTGCCGATTATGGGCAAGATCACGGGTACAGGTTGCATGCTTTCTTGCATTACTGCCGCTTATGCCGTTGCAAATCCCGACATGCTGCTCGAAGCGGTCGTTGCAGCTGTGGCTGGCATGGGTGTTGCTGGCGAAATCGCCGCTACTCGCATGCAGCCGGTCGATGGCAATGCCTCTTTACGCACGTATATTATTGACGCGCTCTTCAATATGAATGCACGAGCGCTTGAGGCCGTTGCGCGTATCGAGGAAGTGTAAAGCAGGTACATCTGCTCTTGCTGTATATCGGAGGTGCTCATGAAATGGTCCCTTGATGCCATTCGCAAATCGATGTTGGTGTATGCCGTTACTGATCGCGCTTGGCTGAACGGGCGAACGTTGGCGGAATGCGTGCAGCAGGCTGTCGATGGCGGTGCGACATTCGTGCAATTGCGCGAGAAAGATGCGTCTCATGATGAGATAGTTCGGCTGGCAAACGAATTACTTCCCCTTTGCCGCAAGGCAGGCGTTCCTTTCGTGATTGATGACGAGGTGGAAATCGCTCTCGAAGTTGGGGCGGATGGCGTCCATGTCGGTCAGGACGACATGGCATGCGAGCGTGCACGCGCAATGCTCGGCCCCGATGCTATCGTGGGCGTTTCAGCGCAGACGGTCGGGCAAGCTCTGGCGGCACAAGCCGCAGGTGCAGATTATCTCGGCGTGGGCGCGCTCATTCCCACACCCACCAAGCCTGATGCCGTCGATGTGACGTTCGACGAGCTACGGGCAATTTGTGATGCCGTTGACATTCCCGTGGTGGGTATCGGCGGTCTGAATGCGCGTACCGTCGCGCAGCTCAAGGGGTCGCACGTGGATGGTGCTGCAGTTGTGTCGGCAATTTTTGCAGCAGAGGATTGCAAGGCTGCAGCATGCGAGCTGCATGATCTGATGGAGGAAATCGTAACGCGTTGAGAGCGTTGCTCCTTTCAGCGCGAAGCCAAGGTTGATAAACGATAAGGGAGCATTATGAGATCAGTGCTGAGCATTGCGGGTTCAGACTCAAGCGGTGGGGCTGGAATCCAGGCAGATATAAAGACCATCCAAGCACATCATTTGTTTGCGCAGACGGCCATCACGGCGCTTACGGCGCAAAACACGACGGGCGTTTATGGCGTGCTTGACGTCGAACCCGCTTTTGTGGAGCAGCAAATCGACGTCGTGTTCGAAGACATCAGGCCCGATGCCGTGAAAATTGGCATGGTATCATCGCCGATGATTGTCGATGCTATTGTTGACGCGCTTGTTCGCAATGGTGCGACCAATATCGTTGTCGATCCGGTCATGGTGGCGACGAGCGGTTCTGAGCTTTCGAGCAATGAGGCAGTAGTCGCATTGCGCGAAAAGCTCATTCCTTTAGCAACTGTCATCACTCCCAACATGCCTGAGGCTGAGGTGCTCTTCGGAGCACACATCGAAAACGCTGCCGACCAAGAGCGCGCGGCCATCGAAATCGCACGTGCCACAGGTGTTGCAGTGCTGGTCAAAGGCGGTCATGGCGAAAATGACGCCAATGATGTGCTGGCTCGGCCTGACGGTACGGTCACATGGTTTGAAGGCGAACGGGTTGATACGGCAAACACGCATGGGACGGGTTGTACGCTTTCGAGCGCAATCGCCTGCGGGCTCGCTGTCGGCAAGCCGCTTGACGAAGCCGTGAAGTCGGCCAAGGACTATATCATCGGCGCTTTGTCAGCTGGTCTCGACTTAGGTCGCGGTTCCGGACCGATGGATCACATGTGGGCGTATTGATGGTTGCAACAGAGACCCAGTCTCTGTTGCAAAGCTACCAATACAGTGTCTGGATTGAATGAGCGGGCGCGTCAAGCGGTGCTATGTGCTTGCCAAGGCGCTTGGATTCCCACGTCAAATCGAACCCGATGTCTCGATCGGTACGGTTCAGGATGATGAGCGCATAGCTTCCGTTGGGGTTCACGAAGCCGCAGCATTCCAGGTCAGAGGTGTACTGGGTGGTGAGCATCCTGTGCGCACCCGGCTCCACGAAGCGGCTGAAATGGCCGATGTAATGGAAGGGGAGACGTACAGACAGCTTGCCTTCGGATGCATCGTACATGATGGGAGCATCGCAGAAGTTGCCTACGTGGTTCGGTCCACCGCTCGAATCGAGCAGAATGTTCCAGTCGATGATGCCGTTTGCTCCGGCTTCGAGGTCGCCGATGATTTCGCGAGCATAGTGTTCGGCGTGCGGCAGCTCCCAATAAGGGTCGCCTGCAGAATAGAAATCACATCCTTCGGTGAAGATTAGCTCGCGGTCGGGACCCACCAAGTCGCGCGTTGCACGCAGCGCGTCGAAATGGTCGCCCGAGTACCAATGGAACGCGATGCCGTCGACTGCCTTTGCACACTTGGAATCTCTCATAATGGAGCGCGCTCGGTCAAGCATGCCCTCTTTGTTATGGTCCCAAACGAACACTTTGACATCGCCGAGCCCCGCTCGAACGAGCGCGGGCTTCAGGTGATTGGTTAGGAAATCGGCTTCTTGTTCGGCTGTGTACAGGCATGACTCCCACGTTTGGCGTGCTTGGGTCTCGTTTTGCACGGTGATGCGGCCGATTGGGACCCCTTAGGCCAAATATGCGGCTATGGTTTCGACGATCATGCGTGCCCAAATGTCATAGGAGTTTCGCTTGAGACGGCCGCCGTACTTCATCGTGCGATTCGTTTTCGCCCAAGCTGGCGGGCTCCAAGGTGACGCTATGAACTCGAGTGACGGCTTGACGGTTTGCGCTGCCTTCACCAGGGGAAGGACGTAAGCCCAATCGTCGTCAATCGAGAAGCCCCGCAGGCTTTCATCGCGTTTTTCCATGTATGAACGCGGCACGAGTGAGAAATCGCAACTCTGGATGGAAAGACGGCACAGCGAGTAGTTGTTTGCATTGGCGCCGAAGCACAAATCGAGAAACTCCTGTTGAGTGTCAGGGGTCATTTGAGAAAACACATAGCCCGATGCCTCGGTGAGCGCAGCGCCGAACCCCGCGATGCTCTGGTATGTCACGTCGGGGTACAACTTCACCAGTCGCATTTCGGGATTTCCGATTGTTGGCCTTACCCTCACGTTCGTTTCCTCGAACGTGTGCGAGCGGTCTGTGAGATAACGCTTCATGGGGTGACCTTTCGGGTTTCCAGTTCTTCGTAAATTGTACCGAATAGCGGCACTCGAATTGAGCGCCGAAAGCCAAGGAATCACCACAAGTCAGCTATTGACTTCGGCTGATGACTTGCGTAATATACTTTCTCGCGCTTGTGCATCGGGTTCACCTGGTGCGCATCATCGAGAAATCGATGGGGTGTCGTCTAATGGTAGGACAGCGGTTTCTGGTGCCGTATGTGGGGGTTCGACTCCTCCCACCCCAGCCATCTCGACACAGCGCCTGACATACGTGGCTCCGTCGTCTAGCGGTTTAGGACGCCGCCCTCTCAAGGCGGAGGTCGCCGGTTCGAATCCGGTCGGAGCTACCAGAAACCCCAGGTCAGCCCATTGTGTGGCTGGCCTTTTTTCTTGACTGGGGCGCGCGGTCAAGAAAAGGTCAAGAATCGTTCCTGGTTCTGCTCCAGCAACTGCACTCGCTCTCCAATAGCTCCAAATACCATTCTTTTATCCATCGATATCGGGCATCGCATCGATTTCGTCTGGCAGTTTATCGATGACGTCCTGCAAGCAACTTGATTCTTCGAGCACCATCATGGTTGCTAAATGGGGCTCCGCATAGATTCCTTTCCAGAAACGCTCCTCGTATTCGGGGCGGCACTCGAATGCGAGGGAAGGCTCTTCTGTGGAGAAGTAGGTATGAACGCCTGGTTTATTTCCTCTCGCATCGAGCTTTATCCATTTGCCGCCAACGTGGATGGTGTTGAACGCGTGAACGCAGTATCCCATGGAGTCGTCATCGGCAAGCGTGATGCGTTGGAAGCAGAAGCCTGTCGGGATGCCCTGCGAGCGCAGCAGCGCGGCAAGGAGGTTCGCCTTGGCATGGCAGATGCCCGTCTTGTGCTTAAGGACGTCGGAGGCCCTTGCTGTAATTACTGTAGCGCCGCAGTCGAAGGAATGGGGTATCTCGTCGCGCACGAACTCGAAAGCAATCCGAGCTTTGTCGATGTTGCTCATGCTGTCCGAGAACAACTCGTTGGTTTTCGCCTGGATGTTGTCAACATCGTAGTCGATGTACCTGCTGGCTGTGAGGAATCTGTCCATGGCAATCTATGCGGATACTTTATGCGTGGTTGTTGCTGCAGGCACCACTTGTAGCGAGAGGCCCAAACTCGACAACACTTTAAGCACGTTGAAGAATAATGGATTACCGTCGTCCTCGAACGCTCGGTAAAGACTCGTACGATTGAGATTTGCTTCCTCGGCTATTGCCGCCATGCCCTTCGAGCGGGCTGCCGTGCCGATAGCGTGTTTCACGACAATTGGATCGCCGTCTTCGAGGGCGGCATTGATGAAATGGGCGACGTCCTCGGGCGTTTCGAGGTAATCCGCCGCATCCCATTTACTGATTTTCATGCCCCCGCCTCCATTCCGTTGCGAGCTCTTTGGCCTTCCTTATATCCCGATGCTGGGATGATTTGTCGCCCCCGACGAGCAAAAGCACCAGTTTGTTGTCAGCCTGCGTCAGGTACACGCGGTAGCCTGGGCCTATATTGAAACGCACTTCGGTAACGTGGTCGCCCACCGGCTTCAAGTCTCCCTTGAGGTGGCCAAGTGCGGCGACGGCGTCGAAATACTGCGCGATCTTAGCCCTGGCCGCCCGGTCGCGTAGTTTCGAGAACCATCGGTCATAGGCGGATGTTGTCCAGATTTCAAGTGCGTCTGGTTCCGTCGTTTCTTCATTGTCGCTTACAAGCGACAAAATGTCAACATCGCTTAGGGTTTCCCCAAACGTCATGCGAACACCTCCTCGTAAGAGCGCTTGTGGAAGGATGCTTGTCGATTACGATTTGCTGGCAAGCGCGTATCGCGGAAGTCTTTGAGTTCGCCTATAACGCTTTTCTTCGAGGAAGCCTTCCTCTACGAGCTGGATTAACGCATTACCTAGCTCCGAGTATTCAGCGAGCTCCTTCACTTTGAACATGTCCTGGTGCTGGGTCGGCCCATTCTCCGAGAGGTATCGCGCTATCTTCGGGCGAAGCTCTTCGCGTTGGCGGTCGAGTTCTGCACGCCATCGGTGGGTTTCCTCGACGAGCTCCTCGAAGCGCCTTTCGGTTTCAGCGCGTGCGGCGGAAACGAGGTCCGGGCGCTCGAGGGCTGCCTCATCGAGTAAGGCGTTGTCCAGGTCTTCGAAGTGGTCGCTGTAGGCCCAGTTAAGGGGCGGGTCGAAACTGTATCGACCTATGTGCATCGAGACGTGTCGATCGCCGCCTACGCAAGCGTATAGGCGAGGGTTGCCGTTTTCGTCGAAGGCGTTCGATTTCGTTGCGCAGTAAAAGGTGCAGTATCCCGGTACGTCCGGACAATCTTTGTATTCTTCAACCGCCTCTCGGATGCCCGCGGCCTCTGCGAGGTGGCTAATTGGCTTGAATGCCTCTTGATATCCCATAGTGCTTCCTTCGGAAAACAAACAAATGTACGTAAATAGGATAACAAACATATGTTCGCAATACAATAGCTCAATCAGTTTTTGTTTGGGCTTTCGCGTTCGCGGGCGCAATGCCCGGTGTTGTTGACGGGGACCGAAGTAACGCTTTCCATTTCGCTTCTCCCCGCATCTGCCACGTGATCAACTCTGTAATCGGCGGTGCTTTCGGTTTTCGGCAGTCAAGAGTCGGCTAAGAATCCAGTCAATAATCGTTCCAAAAGGGGCGTTCCAGACTGTTAGGGAGCGTGAGCAGGAAAAGATCTCTGGACAGCGAAAACGTTCCGAAGTGTTACGCAACGTTTTGCGTTCGGGGCGCCCTCTAAAGGCGGAGGTCGCCGGTTCGACAGCCATGATAGGCTGAAGGCCATCATGGCTTGCGCGAGGGTCAAGGCTGCCCGCATGGCCGAGCGGAATTCGCGTAGCTAATTCCGCGTAGCCTTGACGCGAGCGAATCTGGTCAGAGCCAAGAAACCCCAGTTCAACGGCTCGAAATCTAAGCTTTTTTCTTTGGAATCAGCGAGTTATAGCTTTCTGGGACGACCCATCTTGTCGGTCCGAGGTCATCCTTGCGTCCTGTGTGAAGTACATATTATTATGGGCGACCAGCAGACGCAGTAGCCGCAAATTGATCCCCTGCGCGGGATGGTAAAGCAGCTTCGATCACGCGTTATAAGCGTAGGATAACGCTCCGCAATCGTTGCACTTGTAAACTGTCCCCTTCTGGAGATCGAATTCACCGGTTGGGACGATGTTTTCCGACTTGCACTTTGAGCAACTCGTCGTCCTGGTCCAGCCTCCCCCTGCCACCTGGTTAAGCTGCTCGTCTGTCAGCTCGACGCCCTCTGACTTCGCAAAGGCAACCAGCTCGTCGACGCTATTGCAGGCCTTGACTTTCTCCTGTTGCTCTGGTGAGAGATCCTTGAAATCCATGCTCGTACGCCCCTTTCGGTTTCTCGTTTCACCGCCACAATCCAACTTGCGCTCTCTCCAATCATCTTACTTGAATCAAGCTGCGAAGGGTCCCGAAAAGAATGTCGGCTTCGACGGGTTTGCTCAGGTGCGCGTTCAAGCCGGCTTGCATGCTGCGTTGCACGTCTTCGTCAAAGGCGTTGGCGGTCAGGGCGATGATCGGGATGGTGCGGGCGTCTTCGCGTTCCATCGTGCGGATTGCTCTCGTAGCTGCGAGGCCGTCCATCTCGGGCATGCGCAGGTCCATCAGGATCGCGTCGTAGTATCCGGGCTCGTGGTCAGCAAACATGTTGACGGCGATCTGTCCGTTTTCAGCATGTTCGGCGTCTACGTTCTCTGTGGCCA
>CACZAR010000051.1 GCA_902779135.1 uncultured Coriobacteriaceae bacterium
CTATAATTCTCGCATGATTGATGAGATTCAAGTACAGAATCTAGCGCTTATCCGCGACGCATCGCTTCAGCCGTGCGACGGCCTCACGGTGGTCACGGGTGAGACTGGTGCGGGCAAAACGGCCCTGCTTTCGGCGCTCAAGCTGCTCATGGGCAGCCGCGCGAGTGCTGACATGGTGCGTGACGGTGAGGAATCCTTGCAGGTTGCAGGTCGATTTTTCAACAAATGCGAAAATGGCGAGATGGATGAGCTCGTAGTTTCTCGCCGCGTTGGGGCTGATGGACGTTCTCGTGCGACGGTAAATGGTTCGATGGCGAGCATGGGCGAACTGGCGCAGATTGTCGGTCCGACAATCGACCTTTGCGGGCAATTCGAGCATCAGCAGCTCATGAAGCCTGCAACTCACGTTCATATGCTTGATGCTTGGGTTGGCGAGAAGGCAGCGGATGCCTTGGCTGCGTACCAGGCCGCTTTCGCCGATGCGCATGAAGCTGCAGCTGAGCTCGATCGCGTACAGAATGCGCAGGAAACCACCTCGGCAAAGCTCGATGAGGCCCGTTTCACGCTGTGCCGCATCGACGAGGTCGATCCGCTCGAGGGTGAGTACGAGCAGCTTATGCACGATTTGGAAATCGCAGAACACGCAGAGTCGCTCGCGATGTCTGCAAGTGCTGCTTACGATGCCCTGTCCGGCGAAAACGGTGCCCTCGATGCGCTCAATGCTGCAGCATCCGCGCTTGAAACGGGTGGTCGCGTAGATGCCGAGCTCTCTGCTCTTGCGCAGTCGTTGCGCGAGGTGGGTTACGTGATCGAAGACGTGTCGGCAAGCGCTCGCGATTATCGTGACAACATCGAATTCGACCCGGAGACGCTTGCAGCTCAGCAAGAGCGCTTCTCGCAAATGCAGGGCTTGTTACGGGCTTTCGGCCCCTATATGGAAAATGTTTTTGCTGCTCGTGCTGAAGCGGCTGAAATAGTCTCTCTTGTCGACGATTCTGCTGAGCGCCTGAAGGCTGCGCAGCGAAAGGTCGACGAAGCGGAAGCGACGCTTGCCCAAGCAGCAGACGCGCTCGACGCCGCTCGAAGCGAAGCTGCTCCGCGTTTTGCAGCGGAAGTGAGCGCCGTCATGGCACGTCTTGAAATGGGCGGTGCCGAGCTTGTCTGTAATCAGCAGCGCCTCGACCGAGCATCGTGGACGAAGGCTGGGCCATCTCAGCTTGAATTCCTCTATCGCCCGGGCGCTGGCATGCAGGCGCGGCCGCTTGCGCGCATCGCGTCAGGTGGCGAGGTCAGCCGCGTCATGTTGGCTATCAAGGTTGTACTGGGAGCAGATGACGATGTCGACACGCTCGTGTTTGACGAGGTCGATGCTGGCGTGGGCGGCGCTGTTGCCGTGGCCCTCGCCGAGGTCATCGCGCATCTCGCCCGCACTCATCAGGTCATCGTGGTCACGCATCTCGCGCAGGTCGCGGTGCACGGTGATGCGCACTACGTCGTCCGACGTGCTCAGGGCGATGCGGGCCCGGAAACGCATCTGTTCGTCGTGGAAGGGCCGGATAGAGAGGCGGAAATTGCACGCATGCTATCAGGCGATACAACCGAGGTTTCGCTTGCGCACGCTCGCGAGCTGCTCGCTTCTGCAAAATAGTCGGCGGCGATCAAGCGTTTCCGAGTGAGATGGCTATCAAGCGAATGCTCGAAAACGGCTTTCAGGGAGAATTCGGATTATTGCACGTCGTTGCGGGCTTCTTTTAATACGGCGATTTCATTTGCATAGCCGGCTAAATCATTGTGGGGCGTCTCAAGGTAGAAGGGCAAGTCTTCGAGTGCCGGATGATTCACAACGGCAACGAGCGCTTCCAGTCCTATGCATCCTTCGCCGAGCTTTTCATGGCGATCCTTGTGGGCGGCGCACGGGTTTTTCGAGTCGTTCAAGTGGATTGCACGTAGACGGTTGAGCCCGATAATGCTGTCGAAGCGGTCAAGTACGCCGTCGAGATCTGCAACGATATCGTAGCCACCATCCCAGATGTGGCATGTATCAAGGCAAACGCCCACGTGCTCATCCAGCTCGATTCGCTCAATTATCGCTGCGATTTCCTCGAACGTACGGCCGACTTCACTGCCTTTGCCAGCCATGGTTTCGAGCAGCAAAACCGTAGTTTGCTCAGGCGCCAGCACGGCATTCAAAGCATCGGCAATCATCTCGATGGCTGCATCTGCGCCTTGCCCTACATGCGCACCAGGGTGCATGTTGTAAAGCTGACCGGGCATGATCTGCTCCATGCGTTCGAGATCGCTGGCAAGTGTCTGGCGTGCGAAGTCGCGTGTTTCAAGTTTTGAGGAAGCTGGATTCAGCGTGTATGGGGCATGGGCCAAGATGCGTTCAATTCCGAGTTGCGCGCGTTTTTCGGAGAAAGCCTCGAGATCGGCTGGGTCGAGCGGTTTCGCTTTGCCTCCACGGGGGTTGCGTGTGAAAAACTGAAATGTATTCGCGCCGATGGAGCCCGCATCGCGAGCCGCAGCAGCGAAACCCTTAGCTATCGAAAGATGGCATCCAATCGTGAACATGCCTCTGTCTCCTTCAAAATCCGTTTCAAAGCTTATGACATGTACCGCTCATTTAACGCGATGAGCGGATTGCTGCAAATACCTAATCCTCGCCGAGCTCGGCAATCCAATCGAAATCATCTGGCGGTGTCGTTGGTGCATCGGGGAAGGCTTCTTCTGGCCTAGGGGAAAACGCACCTTTGCCATCCCAGAGGCATAGCCCCAAATCGATATGGGAGTCGTCGAGGAATGCGACTCCTTCAGCCTCGAGCAATTTACGCTGTACGCCGGGGCCGCCAAATGCAAAACCTTTGCAGAGACTCCCATCCTTAAACACGACACGATGGCAAGGTGTAGTTCCGCCGTCCGCAGCGGGCGAGGGGTTGTTTCGCAACGCGAAGCCTACATAGCGTGCCGACTGCGGTCGACCCATGAGCTGCGCAACGAGGCCGTACGTAGCCACTCTTCCAGCTGGAATCTGCCGGACGATGTCGAACACTCTTTCCGAAAAATCTCCCATGGCGGGAGTGGTTTATTCGCCCATGAGCTCGGCGAAGTGAGCCAAGGCACCGGGGATGTCGATTTGCTGCGGACAGACGTCTGCGCATGACCCGCACCCAATGCAGGCGCTCGGATGCTTCTCCATGGGCATCGCGCCAAGTGCCATAGGTGCGATGAACGCGAAATCGGGGCGCGACAGGTGCTCGTTGTACAGCTCGAGCAAGCGAGGAATGTCCAAGTCTTTCGGGCAGTGCGACGTGCAGTAGTGGCACGCTGTACACGGGACGCCCTTGGCGCTGGCAAGCTTGCGGCCAAGCTCGAGCAGGACGCCTTGTTCCTCTTCGGACAAAGCGAGGTCGTGATCGAACAATGCGATGTTCTCGCGCAGCTGGTCCATGTTCGACATGCCCGACAGTATGGTGCCCATGCCATCGATGCTGCCCAGGAACGAAAACGCCCATTCAACATCGTTAGCATCAGGCCGTAGGGCGCGCAACGGTGCCATGCGTTCCTCGTCGATCCCGACGAGGATACCGCCACGCAACGGCTCCATGACCATGATGGCAAGCCCTCTTTCTTGGAGCGCTTCGACCTTGGCGCGAGCGTTCTGGAACTCCCAGTCCATGTAGTTAAGCTGAATCTGGGCAAATTCGACTACATCGCCGTACGCTTCGAGGAAGCGCATGAACGTCTCGAAATTGCCGTGCGCCGAGAAGCCTAGGTGCTTGATGCGTCCAGCGCGTGCCTGTTCGATGTAATACGACAAAGTGCCAAAACGCTCGTCGTCGAGATACTGCTCGATGTTCAGTTCGCATACGTTGTGCATCAGGTAGAAATCGAAGTAGTCGACTCCACATCGCTTGAGTTGCTCTTCGAAGATCTGCTCGTGTTTGCCGAAATTCGAAACATCGTAGCCAGGGAATTTATCGGCAAGGTAGAACGACTCACGCGGGTAGCGCGCAAGTGCGCGCCCAAGAACGCGTTCGGAATTGCCGCCGTGATAGCCCCATGCGGTGTCGAAATAATTGATGCCGTGGTCGTATGCGTAGTCCACCATCTCGATTGCAACGGGTTCGTCGACGCGGTTGTCGTCGCCGTCGATGACGGGCAGGCGCATCGCGCCGAAGCCGAGGGCGGAAAGCTTGAGATCGCGAAAATCGAAGTACTGCATGGTCGTCCTTTCTCTGATGCTTGCAGTATATGCGATTGAGGGTGCGTGAATTGTGAACGGGCGGCAGAGGGCGGCAGTGCGTCGGTATTCTGCGCTATACTCGTAATTTGCGTGTAATTGCACGTAGAACGGCAAAATCGCTTCCCCAGGGTCAAGACGTTGGGTCTGGGGAAGCGATTTGAAAGCGAAACAACCGAAAAGGAACCAGCCCCTTTCGGTTGACGCCAAGAAGAACGGAGCTGACAACATGGCAATAGTCGAAGAACTGGAAGCGTTGCGCGCCAAAACGCTTGCCGCCATCGAACAGGCGGCTGACACGGCTGCGCTCGATGAGGTGCGCGTGCGCGTCGTCGGCAAGTCGGGCACGCTGACGGCGTATCTGCGCAACATGGGCCAGGTGGCCAAGGAAGAACGAGCAACCGTCGGCAAGACCGTCAATGAAGTGCGCAACATTGTCGAGGAAGCGCTCGAGTCTCGCAAGAAGGCGCTTGCTGCCGCAGAGCTCGAGGCGAGCATCGACGCGGCGGCGGTGGATGTCACACTGCCGGGGCGCGTCCAACAACTGGGTACGCGCCATCTGATCAACCGCGTTTCCGAAGAAATTTGCGACGTGTTCCTGGGTCTTGGCTACACCGTCGCCACCGGTCCGGAAGTCGAAACCGACTATTACAACTTCACGGCGCTCAACGCGCCTGCCGATCATCCCAGCCGTTCGATGCAGGACACGTTCTACGTGGTCGATCGCTCGGGGGATGAGGCGGCTGTGCGTGGCGAGTCCGATGTGCTGCTGCGCACTCAAACGAGTGGCGTGCAGGTGCACTGCATGGAAGACCAGGAACTGCCCATCTACATCGTGGCGCCTGGCAAAGTCTACCGTCGCGATGTGGCGGACCCCAGCCACCTGCCCCAGTTCACCCAAATCGAGGGTCTTGTCGTAGACAAGGGCATCACATTCGGCGATTTGAAGGGCACGCTCGACTACTTCTGCAAGGCTGTGTTCGGCCCCGACCGCAAAACGCGCTTCCGTGCGCACTACTTCCCGTTCACCGAGCCGTCGGCAGAGGTCGATGTGTCGTGCGGTGTATGCCATGGCGAAGGTTGCCGTATGTGCAAGGGCACGGGCTGGCTCGAGATTCTCGGTTGCGGCATGGTCGACCCCAACGTGCTCGAGATGAGCGGCATCGATCCCGAAGTCTACTCTGGTTTCGCGTTCGGTGTGGGCGTCGAGCGCGTTGCATGCCTCAAGTATAACGTCCCTGACCTGCGTTTGCTGCTGCAAGGCGACATGCGCTTCCTGCGTCAGTTCTAAGGGGAGGGGAGTAATCATGAAAGTTTCTCTCAAGTGGCTTAACCAATACGTTGACGTACCGTCCGACCTCAAGGCGTTCTGCGATCGTCTCGACCTGACAGGTACGGGCGTCGAAGGCGTCGACAAGGTCGGCGACACGTTCGAGAACATCGTTACCGCCAAGGTGCTCGAGAAGGCGCCGCATCCTGATTCCGATCATCTGTGGGTCACGAAGATCGATGTGGGCGCCTGCAATGTTGACTCCAACGGAAACCCCGAACCGCTGCAAATTGTCTGCGGCGCGCAGAATTTCAATGCTGGTGACCATATCGTCACGGCCATGGTTGGCGCGACTCTGCCGGGCGATTTCACGATCAAGAAATCGAAGCTGCGCGGCGTGACCAGCTGTGGCATGAATTGTTCCGAGCGCGAACTCGGCATCGGCGACAGCCATGAAGGCATCATGATTCTGCCCGAAGATGCGCCCATTGGCGTGCCGTTCGCAGAGTACATGCAGATGTCCGATACGGTGCTCGACCTCGAGATCACGCCGAACCGCCCCGATTGCCTGTCGATGGTTGGCATGGCGCGCGAGGTTGGTGCGATGTACCGCGAAGATGTCACTTTGCCGCTCTACGAGCTCGAGGAAGACTCCAGCCTGCCAAATGCATCTGAGTTGGCTACGGTTGAAATCGAAGACCCCGAACGTTGCGCACGCTATACCGCGCGCGTCATCAAGAACGTCAAGATCGGACCCAGCCCGCAATGGTTGGCCGAACGAGTGACGGCTGCGGGCTCGCGTCCGATCAACAACGTCGTTGACGTCACGAACTACATCCTGTTCCTCTACGGTCAGCCTCTGCATGCATTCGACTATGACAAGCTGGTCGGCGCAGATGGCAAGGCGCACATCATAGTACGCGCTGCAGGCGATGGCGAAAAGTTTACGACCCTCGACGGCGAGGAGCGCGACCTCACGAGCGACATGACCGTTATTGCCACACCCGAAAATGCTGTGTGCCTGGCGGGCGTCATGGGCGGCCTCGATTCCGAGATCACCGAAGAGTCCACCACGGTGCTGCTCGAGGCAGCGACCTTCGAGCATGGTCGCACGAGCCGCACAAGCCGCAACCTGGGCCTGATCAGCGAGTCGTCGATGCGCTATGAGCGCGGTGTCGACGACAACCCGATTGCCGATTACTCGGCTGCTGCGGCAGCGCTGCTCGCCGAAGTTTCCGGTGGTTCGGTATGCCCCGGTCTTATCGATGTCTATCCGGCGCCGACGGCTCCGATTGAGCTTCAGTTCCGTATTCCGCGCTTCTGCCAGATGATGGGCGTCGAGGTGCCGCGCGAGGACATCGTCGACATTCTTGAGCGCCTCGATTGCGAAGTGTCCGATACGGCTGATGTCGACGTTCTGCAGGTCACGGCACCGACATGCCGCCCCGACCTCGAGCGCGAAATCGATCTTTACGAAGAGGTCTTGCGTCTGTGGGGTATGGATCTCGTTCCGCCTACGTTGCCGTCAAGCCCCGACCGCGTTGGCGCTCTAACCGAATCTCAGCTGCTTGCGCGCAAAATCAACCGCACGCTCACGGCGGCCGGCCTCAACGAGACCACTACCTATTCGTTCACCGATCCTGCCGATCTGATCAGGCTTCGCCTTGCCGAAGAGCTGTCCGCCGGCGAACATGCTGCAGCTGATGCGGCGCCTCGTCTGGGCGAGTTCGCGGCGGCGTCGGGCATTTCCGGCGATCCGGTCGAGCTGATCAATCCTATGAACGCCGAGCAATCCGTTATGCGTCAGACCATCATTCCCGGCTTACTGCGCTCGGTTGCTTACAACCAGGCACATGGTGTCAAGAACGTTCAGCTCTACGAGACCGGCAAGGTGTTCTTCGCCCACGAGGGCAAGAAGCAGCCCAAGGAGCGCGAGAAGGTTGCCGGCGTGCTGGCGGGAGCCATGGGTGATCCGTCTTGGAACGTTGCGCCTGCAGCATTCGACTTCTTCGACGGCAAGGGTATTGTCGAGAGTCTTGCGCGCGAGCTCGCATTGCCGAAAATGCGCTACCGTGCGCTGTCGGCCGAAGACGCGCCGTTCCTGCAGCCGGGTCGAGCTGCCGAGGTGCTCAGCGGAGGCACAGTTCTCGGCTGGGTTGGCGAACTGCATCCATTAGCTGTCGATGCATTTGAGGCAACGGCACCGGTTGTGGCGTTCGAGCTCGACGTCGAAGCCTTGGGCAAGGCCGCTCGTATCGCACGTGACTACGTTGACGTGCCGGAGTTCCCGCCGGTAGAAGCTGACCTGGCGTTCGTCGTCGACGAGTCGGTGACCAATGAGCGCCTCGTCCAGTGCATCAAGAGCGCTGGTGGCAAGCTGCTCGCCGACGTGCGTCTGTTTGATGTGTACCGCGATGACAGGCGTTTGGGCGCTGGCAAGAAGTCGATGGCGTATGCCTTGACCTATCGTGCCGCCGATCGCACGCTTACTGGCGAAGAGGTTGAAAAAACCCAGGCCAAGCTTATCAAGAAGGTGTGTGGAGCTACTGGCGCCGAGGTTCGCGGTTAAAGCAATCGGACCAAGGGGATAGCTGCCCTTGGTCCGATCATTCGTAGGGGCAGTGCTATAATGTTAGCCGCCTAAAACATTTAAGTGAAACAGGGTACAGGGTACCCTGTTTCAACAGAGGAGCAACATATGAGCTATGACGGGTTGTTAACACCTGGGCGAAATGACGAATGCTGGTGCGGTAGCGGCAAAAAGTACAAGAAATGCCATCGTGACTTCGATGATCGACTTGAGACGCTAGCATCACAGGGCTTCCAGGTGCTCCCGCGCGACTTGCTGAAGACGCCCGAGGATATTGAGGGCATCAAGGCCAGCGCCGAGGTCAACGTCGGCGCGCTCGATTACGTCGCAGCTCATATTGGCATCGGTACGACGACTGAGGAAATCGACCAGTGGGTGTACAACTATTGCATCGAGCACGGTGCAGTCCCAGCTGATCTCAACTACGAAGGATTTCCCAAGAGCGTCTGCACCTCGATCAACGAGGTGGTCTGCCATGGCATTCCGAGCGACGATGACGTGCTGAAAGAAGGCGACATCGTCAACGTCGACATGTCCACGATAAAAGATGGATATTACTCTGACAGCTCACGCATGTTCTGCATCGGCGAAGTCGACCCAGAGTGGAAGCGCCTGGTCGACATCACATACGAATCGGTGCAGGCGGGTCTTGCCGCAGTGAAGCCCTGGGGTTTCCTCGGCGACGTCAGCGCTGCCGTGAACAAGGTGGCGACCGACGCGGGCTATACCGTGGTACGTGAGTTCGGCGGCCATGGCATCGGTCTTGAATTTCATGAAGATCCATGGGTCGGCTTCAACGAGAAACCTGGCACCGGTTACATCCTTGTGCCGGGCATGTGCTTCACGATCGAGCCCATGGTCAACATGGGCGCCCAGGAGATCGACATGAACGACCCGAATGGTTGGACGGTGCGCACGAAGGATGGCAAGCCGACCGCTCAGTGGGAGGTTCAGCTGGTTGTGACCGAGGACGGTTACGAGCTCCTGTCCTGGTAAACGATGCAGGGTAAAGTTATCGGGTTGGCAGCATTGGCTGCCGTCTCAATCCTGCTGCTTTACGGGCCGACGTTAGAGGCAGTCCATCTAGCCGCGTTCGCGGCGATTCTTGTTGTGGTCGCCGGCGTCGACCAGGCCACTCGTCGCATTCCGAATGCGCTTGTGTTGGCGGCGTTCTCGGTGCGCATTCTTTACATCGCCATCATGTGGTTCAGCAATGCGGGGGAGGCTTCTTCGCTGTTGGCCGAATCCCTTTTCGGAGCTGTCGTCATCGGCGGGGGCTTGCTCGTGTTCACGATGATTGCCGATTCCCTCCGCGGAGGCGAGAACATGGGCGGTGGAGATATCAAGCTGCTCGCTGTCATCGGATTCTATTTCGGGCTGCCTGTCGGACTTTTTGTGATGGCGGCTGCATGTGCTTTGGGGGCATGCGCGACTTTGTTGTTGCAAAGATCATCAAGGGGGGCGCCTGATTCCCAGCCTGGCACGTTTCCCCTCGGCCCAGCTATTGCAGTGTCAGCAATCGCTGCAATGCTGGTCTTATGCCCGCCTATCCAATCGCTGCTTTTGTTTTAAAAAATCATACAAATGTTCGTTTTCTTATGGTATACTCATGCCATGAAATCGAGCAGGCGCCGTTTTCGCGAAACGAGTCTCGGCGGTCCCCGATGTGGCAAGCATCCCTCACGCCTGCATTACCAAGCGAAAAAGCCAAGTGAAAGGAAGTGCCCATGGGGTCTATCGAATTGCGCACGCTGTCCAACGTCAATGCTCTTATTGCAACTGCACACGAAACAGACGAACCCGTTATCGTGTACGACGGCGAGGACGAATGCCTCGTTGCAATGCGTCCTGCGGTCTTCGAACGCATCTTGTTCGATTCCGATTTACTCAATCAGTCCAATCGATCAACATTGCATTTTTAAATCGCGTTGCAAACAACGGATGCTCTACTCTGTTGTCGTCATTGATGGCGAAAGATGTCGTTTATGCCGCTTGGCGTTCTTGAAACTCGGTTTATGCCGTGAATAGCTTGCATTTGACGTGGTGTTTTCATACGATAGATGCTTACAACTGTCATGATTGGGGCGATTTTACATGAGTTATAAAGCAGGTGTTGTTGGCGCGGCGGGTTTCGCCGGCATTGAAGCAGTGCGCATTCTAACGCTTCATCCCGAGTTCGAATTGGTTGCTGCCACATCGAACGAGCTGGCTGGCAAGCGAATTGCCGACGTATATCCGAATTTCGAAGGGGTGACTGACCTCGAGTTTGTTGCCCATGATCAAGCAGCGCTCGATACATGCGATGTCGTGTTTCTTGCCGTCCCTCATACGGCGGCAATAGCTCAAGCGCCTGCGCTGGTTGAGGCCGGAGTTGCCGTGATCGACCTTTCGGCCGATTTCCGTCTGAAAGATCCTGCCGTCTACGAGCAGTGGTACAACGTCAAGCACACAGCAACCGATCTGTTGGCGCAAGCGGCATTCGGCTTGCCTGAGCTGTTCCGCGATGGCCTTGAAGATTTAGCTGCAAAACGAGCTGAGGGCAAAGGCGTGCTTGTCGGTTGCGCAGGTTGCTATCCGACGGCAACTTCGCTTGCGGCCGCTCCTGCCATTAGAGCGGGGCTTGCTGGTCCGGGCGTTATCGTAGCCGATGCCGTGTCAGGCGTTTCGGGTGCCGGCAAGAAAGCCACCGAGCGCACTCATTTCTGCTTTGCAGACGAGAATCTCGAAGCGTATGGCGTAGCAAAGCATCGTCATACGCCTGAAATCGAGCAGATTCTCGACATTCCCGGCAGACTTGTTTTCACACCGCATCTAGCACCTCTCGATCGCGGTCT